>CAITPF010000345.1 GCA_903894155.1 uncultured beta proteobacterium
CGGCCGATGTTCGCTACCTGGTGTTGCCGCTGCGTCCGGCAGGCACCGATGGCATGACCGAGGAGCAACTTGCCGCGCTGGTCACGCGTGATGCGATGGTCGGGACGGCGGTCGTCCGGGCAGCATCCTAGCCAGGTGCGCGGCAAGCCCCGTCGTGCAGGGCGGGGCGCATGCCACGCTTACTGGGAAAGCTTCAGGTTGTTCTTCGCATTGGAAAACAGCACGCGCTGGCTGTTCAGGTAGTCGGTGTATTCCTTCGGCCCGAGCAGGCGGATCTCTGCGCCGAGGCTTGCGAGGTTTTCGGTGATCTGGGCGTTGTACTTCTCGGTCGCCTTTTTAGCCGATTGATAGATTGCATTGACGATTTCAGGTGGCGTGTCCTTCGGTGCCAGGATGCCGTAGTAGCCAGGGCTCGCGATCTTGTAGCCAAGTTCCTTGAAGGTCGGGACTTCCGGGAAGGCCTTGAGGCGGACTTCACCGAAAGTCGCAAGCGGGCGCAGCGTGCCGTTGCGGATGTGTGCCAGCGCCGGGGCCACCGCCGAGGATGCCATCTCGACGTGACCGCCCAGCAGGGCCGTAATGGCGGGGCCGCTGCCTTTTTCCGGGATGTGTGTCCATTTCACACCGGCCTCGTCGGCGAAGATCTCCGCCAGCAGGTGCGTAACGCCCATCGCGCCAGAGGTGGTGTAGTTGATCTTTAAAGGATTTTTCTTGGAATAGTCGACAAGGTCCTGCAGGCTTTTCCAGGGCGCATTCGCCGAGACCAGCAACATGAAGCCGCCTTCGGACAGCGAGGCGACCGGAGCGAACGAGTCCGTCGAGTACTTGATTTCCTTGTTGAAGATTGGCACGACGACGATCGAGCCCTGCGAGGTGCCGACCAGCGTGTAGCCGTCGGGTTTGCTCGCGGCGACCATGCTCGCGCCGATCCCCCCGCCTGCGCCAGCCTTGTAGGTCATGAGAACTGGCTGGCCGAGAAACTCGCCCATTTTGTCGATGAAAGGCCGCAACATGTTGTCGGTATCGCCGGGGGCGAAGGGAATGACCACCTGGACAGGCTTGACGGGGAAATCGTCGGCTGCGTGGGCGGCCGCGCCAATCAGGCCTGCCGCAATGGCCAGGCTTGCGAAAAATCGCTTGCTCTTCATGAATGTCTCCGGTTTTGCTGCGGTCGCAATGACCACTTGCCGCTTGTTATGACCTGCAATATACACACAGTAGGCATAATGCGCGCGTGCGCTGAAGACAACAGATTCAATTCAGGAAGGAGACGAAATCATGTCAACGACGGTGGAAGTCATTGCCGATGCCATCAAGGAGGCCGGCACGCCGTTCATCGCCGGCCATCCGGGCGGGGAGTCCGTCGAACTGATGGAAGCGTTGCGCCAGCGCGACATGCGTTTTATCCTGATGAAGCAGGAAGTCGCAGGCGCCATGCTCTCGGCCACCTGGGGCGAGATTACGGGTTCGCCAGGCGTTTGCCTGTCGACCCGGGGGCCAGGTGCGGCCAATATGGTCAACGGCGTCGCCCACGCTTTCCTCGATCGCGCGCCATTGATTGCCATCACGGATCAGTATTCGGCGGCGACCTACGCCATTGGCCTGCGCCAGCGCATCGACCAGATCGCCCTGTACGCTCCGGTGGTGAAGTGGAGTTCCACCATCCACGCTGCGACGGTGCACCAGCAGATACGGCGTGCGATGCGCGAGGCGACTTCAGCGCCCCCGGGACCGATCCATTTCGATATGCCCCAGAGTGAAACGGTGAAAGAGGCCCCCGCCCCGGTGGCGCTCGCGCCGCTTGTGCCGAATTGCGTCATTCCCGGTCCTGATCGAGCCGACCTGGCCGAGCCGATCCGCATGATCGACGCGGCGAAAAGGCCAATCATCCTCGTCGGGCTGGGAGCCTTCTGGAGCAAGGCCTCGGCCGAACTGGTCACGCTGGCCGAGCGTCTTGGGGCGCCGGTGCTGACGACCTCCAAGTGCAAGGGCGTGATACCGGAGGATCATCCGTTGCGCGCAGGGTGCATCATCGGCGGGTTGATCGAGCGCAAGCTTGTATCCGAGTCGGATCTGATCATCGCGGTCGGGCTCGATTCCGTTGAGCTTCAGCCCAAGTCCTGGCCGTACACGCAGCCCGTGCTGGCGTTGTCCGGCACACCGAGCCTTGACGCCTGCGTACCGGCGACCCTTGAAGTGGTCAGCGACCTCAAGGTTCTGCTCGAGCGGCTTGCCGGGTGGGTGCGCTGCGGCGACAGCTGGGGCGAGAAGGCGGCGGCGGTGTTCCGGCGCGACGTGAACGATGCGCTCAATACGCCCGCAACCGGCCTGTCGCCCCAACGCGCCATGGAAGTGGCGCGTGCCGCCCTGCCACGCAACACGATCGCCACCTGCGACGCCGGGGCGAGCCGCCTTCTTATCGTGCAGAAATGGGAATCCTATGGCCCGCGCGAGTTTCTGACCTCCAACGGACTCGGTTCGATGGGCTATGCCGTGCCCGGTGCGCTGGCTGCGCGTCTGGCCTATCCCGACCGACCCGTGGTCGCCTTCTCGGGCGACGGCGGGTTCCTGATGGCGGTGGCCGAACTGCAGACTTCCGTGCGGGAAAATCTGCCGATCATCGTCATTGTGCTCGACGACGAGGAGATTGGACTGATCCGGGTGAAGCAGGAAATCAAAGGCATCCCGCGCTATGGAATCGGCGTGGGCGGCCTGGATTGGGAGAAACTCGCCCAGGGGTTCGGGGCCGATGGCACGGTCGTGAGCACCGAGCAGGGCTTGCAGGGGGCCATCGCGGCGGCGCTGCGATCGGGGCGAACGACTGTGATTGGCGTGCGCATCGATGCTTCGGGTTATGTGGCCCAGTTCAACGCCCTGCGGGAGCTCTAGGCTTTCGGCGTGTCGCGATAATCTCGCAACCACTCCACGAGCTGCTCCAGCGGCACTGGCCTGGAAATATAAAAGCCCTGAATGTGATGGCATCCCATGCGTGCAAGCTGCTCGGCGACCTCTGCGGTTTCGACGCCTTCAGCGGTCACTTCCAGGCGCAAACTGTTCGCGATCTGGATCATCGCCTGCACGATCGCCCGGTCTTCTTCGTCCTGCACGATGTTGATCACGAATGATTGGTCAATCTTGAATTTGTCGACTTTGAAGCGCTTGAGATAGGACAGGCTCGAATAGCCAGTGCCGAAGTCGTCGATCGCGATCCGGATGCCCTGATCCTTCCATCGGGAGGTGAATTCAGTGAAGGAATCCGCACTCATGATCAGGGTGGATTCGGTCAGCTCGAGTTCAAGCCGCGTGGGATCCATTGCGCTTTTTTCCAGGGCCGATTTCACGTCATTTTCAATATGACCCAGACGGAACTGAACCGCTGACAGGTTGACTGCCATGATGAGCCCGGGCCAGCCCGCGCGGTGCAGCTGTGCGGCCTGCTTGCAGGCTTCATCGAGGACCCAGGCGCCGATCGGCACGATGAGTCCGGTTTCCTCGGCGATTTCGATGAAGTCGCCCGGCATCACCAGGCCATTTTCAGGATGGTTCCAGCGCAGCAGCGCCTCCAGCCCGATCACTTCGTGCCGGACATAATCGACCTGTGGCTGATAATGCAAGACAAACTCGCCCCGTGCCAGCGCAAGGCGCAAGTCGTCGCGAATCCGCACGTAGCGCGCCACGTTTTCGTTCATCTTGTGTTCGTAGAACAGCAGCGCGCCATGGCCCAGTCTCTTGGCTTCGTGCAGGGCCATCTCGGCGTTGCGCATCAGCGATTCGCGGTCGGTGCCGTCATCGGGGAATACGGTAATGCCCATGGATGCAGTGCAGACTAGCGTAATCCCCTCAACCTCCATCGGTTTGGAAAGACCGCTCAGAATCCGTTCGCATACGTTGGCCAGATGCTGCCGCACATGAAGATCGGGCAAGATCAGCATGAACTCGTTTCCGGAGACGCGACAGAGTGTGTCCGGCCCCCGCAGGTGCGCTTGCAAACGCAGGGCGACATTCTTGAGCACCTCGTCCCCGAAGCCATGACCGTGGGTTTCGTTGACGCGCTTGAAATCGTTGATGTCCAGATAGACCAGGCCAAGCCTGGTCTTGTGCCGGGTAGCGATCGTGACGGCATGCTCCAGGCGATCGATCCCGAGCACCCGGTTGGGCAGTCGGGTCAGCGTGTCGCGATACGCAAGGAACTCGACTTGTTTGCGGGCTCTGTTTTGCTGTGTGATGTCCTTGGCAAACGCTGAAATGCCGAATATGGCGTCGCCACGGCGCATGATGTTAAAGCGCAGCTCGAATTCCGTTTCGACGTCCGCACTCGACCATTCAAGCGTATAACCGCCCGACTCAATGGCGCGGCGGTGCAGGTCGCCCCAGGCCTTTGCAAGCGGATTGTCCGGACACAGCGCAGCGGGGCTCAGTCCCCTGGTCAGTTCGCGGCCCTCGTTCGTCGTGCCGAAGAAACTGAGGAACTGCGTGTTGAACGATCTCAGGGTGAATTGGTCGGGTTCTACCGACCAGACCAGATCGGTCGTGCTGTCGACGATCGCCGAAAGTTCAACCTGTGACTCGCGGACCCGTTGAACGACGCTCTGGATGCGCTTTGCCATGACGCGACCGAACAGGCCCGCGGTCAGGATCGCGGTGATGATGACGATTGCGGCGGTCTTGGTAGATTCGACATCCCCAAACTCGTGTCCGGTGGAATGCAGCCACGTGAAAAATACGATGATGGCAATCGTGGTCGCGACGAGCAATTGCGCCGCCCGACGACCCAGCACCCAGGATCCGACGAGCACCGCAAGCGGAACGGCGATCCACGCGGCGTTATTGAGGCCGCGCATCAGAAGCGCGGCACTGGCGGAAGCCGCGATCACCGACAAGCAGCATATCCAGACGGCGAGCGTGTAATCGGAGCGCCGTGTCCGCCACAGCACGACGATGCCGCCGAGCGCGAGAATGATGGGGCCGGGGCGCATCGGCTGCTTTTGCACGAATGCCAGAGTCAACAGCAGCAGAACGCCCGCCGCGATCATCAGGGCCGCGAGCGATTGAAGAAAAACCCGTGCGTCAGTATCCGAAAGCCCGACGTCAAAGATGCCGGTACTCGGGCCGCGATTCGGATCCTGCCGAAAATGATTGGTTGTCGATTTGATTTCGGTTGCCTCCGGATGGTCGTCGACCGTAATTCAAATCTCTGTTGTCTTACCGCAGCATATCTCTGTTGTCTTGCCGCACCATAGTAGAGCGAATGCAGGTTTCGGTAAATTTATGCACAATCAATATGGTCAAATGAAACTACCATAACCGAGCGTTATGAACTATCGGTCGGTGGTGTACGGGTAGTTCATTGTTTCCTGCGCGACGCCTCGTCAATGATGGCGCAGCGGTCTTCGATTTACCGCCTTGCCAGGAATCGCGCGATCACCGCTTGTGGCTCGCCGCTGGCAAAACAGGCAAGCTGGCCGCGGAGGCCGGCCTCGCAGGCATCATCGAAGCCGGCCTGGGTGACTTCCCGTATCCGCTGTTTGGAGACGCGCACGGCGGTGGCGGGCAGGGCGGCGAGCGTCCGGGCGCGCTGGATCGCTTCAGTCATCAGCGTTTCGGTCGTGCACAACTGGGTCACCAGGCCGATATCGTAGGCGCGCTGCCCGGAAATCAACTCCCCCGACAAGGACATTTGCACGTTGTGCGTGTGCCCTACGTGCAGTGTCATCAGAAAGGTGCCGACAATACTGGCGAGCCCCGCTTTGACCTCAGGCTGGCCCCAGCGGCTATCGGCAGTCGTCACGCGCCAGTCCGAGCACAGGGCGATCTGAAACCCGGCGCCTGCGGCAACGCCGCGTACAGCCGTGACGCAAGGTTTGTCCAGATCGCGCACAGCCTGATACATGGCGCGCTGCTCGCGCAGCCAGGGCTCGATATGCGGTGTCGTCAGCGCGGCGGCCTCGGACAGATCCTGCCCGGCGCAGAAAGCGCGGTCGCCCGCGCCCGTGAGCACAATGGCCCTGACGCGCTCATCTGCGTTCAGCGACGAGAGGGCGCTGATGAGTGCGCGCCGCAACGCCGAGTTGACGGCGTTCATCTGGGCCGGTCGGTTGAGCGTCACGATGGCGATATCGTCCTCCATCGCGATGAGGACTTCGTTTGCGCTCACTTGGGCTGTGTTCGTCGCAGGACGGCTCATGATCGGTTGACGCTCCACTGACTGAAAGATAGCATCCCATGCAGACAGGCATTCACAGCCTGCGGGCGGGGTGAAAGTGAGACAAGATAGCATTACATCCGTACTGGCGACTTTTGCGCTTGGTTTGAACTTTCGAGAGCTTCCCCGACAGGTCGTCCACAACGCGAAGTTAAGGCTCCTCGATACCGTCGGCGTCTGCCTGGCAAGCAGTGGCATGGATTACGCAGACGCGGTGCTCGCATATGTGCAGGAGCAGGGCGGCAAGCCCGATGCCAGTTTGTTCGGACGACCCGGCAGGTTCCCCGCGGCGCTGTCGGTGCTCTACAACGGCGCGCTGGCGCACGGTAATGACTACGACGATACGCATAGCCAGTCGATCGTTCATCCAGGCGGCGTCGTCGTGCCGACCGCGCTGGCGATTTCCGAAAAGTTACTGCTGACAGGTGAGCAGGCGATCGTTGCCATCGTCGCAGGCTATGAAATTGCCGCTCGAATTGGCATGGCGGCTTCCAAAGGATTTCATGCGCAGGGCTTTCACCCGACGGGCGTGTGCGGGGCGCTCGCGTCTGCCGCGACCGCCTCTGTCGCGATGGGTCTCGCCCATCAGCAATTCGTCAGTGCCCTTGGCATCGCAGGCAGCCAGGCGTCGGGATCGCTGGAGTTTCTTTCAGATGGTGCCTGGACCAAGCGGCTGCATCCCGGCTGGGCCGCGCACTCCGGCGTCGTTGCGGCAAGTCTTGCCCGCAATGGGTTCACCGGCCCGGCAACGATTCTTGAGGGCAAACATGGCCTGTATGCCCTCTACGCGACTCGTACCCAGCCCGACTTGTCGCTTGCGACACGAGCGCTTGGCCAGGAGTGGGAAATTCTCAATACCGATTTCAAACCGTACCCCTGCGGCCATATCAGCCACCCCTACATGGATTGCGCGTTGCAATTGCGCCGGGATCGGTTGGTCAGCGCGAACGACATCGCCGCCATTGAATTGCGAGTGCCCTCGGCTGTGGTGCCAATCCTTTGCGAGCCCGTTGCAGAAAAGCGCCGGCCCAGAAGCCCCTACGCGTCAAGGTTTAGTCTTCCATTTTCAACCGCGTTGATCTTCGCAACCGGGTCCGCCGGTATCGACGATTTTTCAGACGAACGCCTTGCAGATCCCGTCATTCAGGCGTTGTGCGACAAGACGCATTATGTCGTGGACGAGTCCCTGCCTTTTCCCCAGACTTTTCCGGGCTGGGTCATCGTCACGCTCAAGAGCGGCGCGCGACTGGAAGCGCGGCTCGATGCATCACGCGGATCGCGCGAGAATCCGATGAGCGAGGACGATCTCTACCAGAAGTTTGAATCCAATGTCACGCGATCATTCTCGCGTGGCCGAGCGCAGCAAATCTGGCAGACCGGGCTGTCGCTCGAGACGCTCCCGAATCTTCGCGCTTTCACCGACCTGCTTGGCACTTGAGGAGATCTTCCCATGCGCGTTCAAACGCTGCAGGCCGTATGGCTTCGCCTCGCCATCGCTTTGCTCAGCCTGCTTTGGGCGAGTGCCTGGGGGCAGTCTCCCGGCACGCCTTACCCGACCAAGCCGATCCGTTTCGTGGTTCCATACCCGGCCGGGGCAGGAAACGACCTGCTTGCCCGCATGATGGGACAAAAGATGGCGGAGCGTTTCGGCCAGCCCGTCATTATTGAAAATCGGCCTGGCGCCGGTGGAAACATCGGGCTGGACTTCGTGGCGCGCGCGGCACCTGACGGCTATACGATCGCGATCGCCGACACCGGGCCGCTCGCCATCAACGCGACCCTCTATCCGAAGCTGCCATTCAATGTGCAGCGCGATTTCACGCCGGTCATTTCCCTGGTGACGTTTCAATATCTGTTGCTGGTCAATCCCGCCGTCAAGGCAGGCTCACTCACTGAACTCGTCGCGCTTGCGAAAAGCGAGCCCGGGAAGCTGAACTATGCGTCTGTCGGCAATGGAAGCTTCGTCCACCTGGCGACTGAACTATTCAAGTCGCGCGTGGGCATCGACATGACGCATGTCCCTTTCAAGGCGAGTCCCGAGGCGCTCCAGTCCGTGGTTTCGGGGGAAACGCAGGTCATGTTCGTCAATGTCCAGGCATCCGCAGCGCTCATTCGCGCCGACAAGCTAAGAGCGCTGGCCGTGGTTGGCCAGCGGCGCATCCCCGAGTTTCCGGAGTTGCCGACCACGTCGGAGGCCGGGCTGGCAGACTTCGGGTTTCGGGCCTGGTTCGGGATCGTCGCGCCGGCGGGTGTGCCTGCCACGATCATCATGACGCTCAATGAGGAATTCAACCGGATACTGCGCTTGCCCGACGTTCGTGACCGGCTCGACAAGATGGGCGGGATCGAGATCTCTGGCGGCACCCCGGAGCAGTTCGCCGGACTGATTCGCGATGAAACCGCGGCGTGGGGTAAGGTGGTTCGTCAGACTGGCGCTACGATCGACTAAATTATCATGCAACAGACGACCCCAGTGTGGGCAAGAATCACCAAACGGAGACAGTCAATTGAGTTACATCCTTAAGCCCAGACTTCAGAACAAAGTTGCGATTGTCATCGGCGCCGGCTGCGTCGGCCCCGGTTGGGGCAATGGTCGCGCAATCGCCGTGCGTTTTGCACAGGAAGGGGCCAAGGTGTTTGCCGTCGACCAGAACCCCGATGCCATGACCGAGACGGCGGACATGATCAGCGAATTCGGCGGCGAGTTCACGCCGCATGTCGCGGATGTGACCGACAGCAAACAAATCGCCGCGCTCGTGGAAGCATGCCTCGCCAAATACGGCACTATCGATATTCTCATCAATAACGTCGGCGGTCCCTTGCCAGGCGGTCCGGTTGCCCTGAGCGAGGAAAACTGGCATCAACAGCTCGATATCAACCTGACGTACGTGTTCCTCACCTGCAAGCATGTGCTGCCCATCATGGAGGCCAAGGGCTCCGGGGCAATCGTCAATATCTCGTCGATCTCCGGCATCCGCTTCAGCGGGGCGGCGCAGGTCGGCTATGCGGCCTCCAAGGCCGGGGTCATCCAGTTCGGGCGTGTGGTCGCGGTGGAGTATGCGAAGAAGGGCGTGCGGATCAATTCGGTGTTACCCGGGCAGTTGCACACGCCCCTGGTCGACAAGATCCTCGCGCGGACCCAGGCCGATGGAGACATCGATGCCTTGCTCAAGCGTCGTCAACAGCGCATCCCGATGCCGTTTACGGGCGATGGGCGCGATACCGCGAATGCTGCGCTTTTTCTGGCTTCCGACGAGGCGCGGTTCATCACGGGCACCGAGCTGATTGTCGATGGCGGGATGACCGCGAAGTGCGACTAGCCTGTTGACATTCTCCGCGCCCTGGAGGGCGTGAATTGCCTCGCCCTTGATCAGGCCCGTCGCAGCAGCCTGGTGTGCTGCGGGCGCCTGAAGGTGACGCCATCGGGGCCGCAGTGCGGTGCAAACGCGGCGCGCACACGTTCAATGGTCTCCGGCGTGAAGTTGTTCTCGCGGAAGGTCGCGCGCATGTGTTTTTTCTCGTAATCCTCGAAGTTCTTGTAGAACGAGGTGGAGTCAAAACGGAGTTCGTCCACTTGCGACCATTTTTCGCTGGCGATGGCCGCGTCCAGGGCGCGCTGTGCTTCGATCCGCACGACGCGCTCTTCGTTGTAGATGCTGGTGACCGCGTTCAGCGCGCCCGCGTAGACCGGTTCCGAGACATAGAGCAACCCGCCCGGTCGCACGACCCGGGCGATCTCCTCAAGTGCCGGGCGCATCAGGTCACCCGGCACATGGTGAAGGGATTTCAGCATGATCGCCAGGTCGAACGTTGCGTCGGGGAAGGGGATTTCCTGGGCGCCGGCGGCCAGGAACGTGAGCCCGTCCTGCGGGTTCTGAAGGTTTTTCTCGTGCTGGATGCTGTCCACCTCGAGCCCGGTGACGCGACAGCCTGGGTAGCGCTTGAGCAGATCGCGTGAAAGCTTGGCTGCGCCGCAGCCCAGCTCAATGATGTTCTGGTGATCGAACCCGACCCAGTCATTGAGCAAGGCGAGTTCATCCTCGACGATGGGCAGTTCGATGGTGTCGGTCATGGCGATTCCGGTGGCGAGTGAGTCAGGCGTTATTTGCAATGGCACGCACGAAATTTACGAATGCGAATGCATCAACTGCCCGGGCGTATCGAGCCTGGCCACCAGCACGCAACCGGACTCGGATTCCGTAATATACAGATTCCTGTTGTCGGGCCCGCCGTAGGCCACGTTGGTGGTCATGTGGCCTTCGCAGGAGTCCAGCCGAAGGATCGGCACGCCAAGCGGGGAGAACACCCAGACGAATCCGGCGCCGGCATGTGCCACGACGAGGTTGCCCGCCTGATCCATCGCCATGCCGTCCGGCCCTGTGCCGCCCGACATCTGGATGAAGAGCCCGACCCGGTTCAGGCTTCCGTCCGGGGCGAGCGCACCCTTCCAGACCGAGTTTTGCCGGGTCACTGCGACATACAGCATCTTCTCCGCGGGATTCATGACGATCCCGTTCGGGCTGGGAACGCGGTCCATCAGGCGCTCGAGTCGCCCGGCGGTGTTCAGGCGGTAGACGCGCCCCGTCCAGTCGAGCATGCTGCTGGCACCCTGGTCGGTGAACCAGATGTCGCCCTCGCGCGTGATGAAGAGATCGTTCAAGCCGCGAAACGTCTCCGTCATATGGCGCTGGACGATCGGGGTGACGCTTCCGGAGTCGGGGTCGACCAGCAGGAGTCCGCACTTGTGATCGGTGACGAGGATGCGGCCGTCGCGGTGGATCTTCAGGCCGTTTGGTTCGCCGTCGTATTCGGCCACCAGATCGACGTCGCCTGACGGTTTGATCCGGAAGATTCGCCCGAACGCGATATCGGTGATGTAGAGGTTGCCCGCCTTGTCGAAGGAGGGGCCTTCGATAAACGAGTCTGTGTTGGCGTTGCCCTTGCCGGCAGCCAGGCGCTCGGCGCTCAGTTGCCCGCGCTTGCGGAATTTATCGGGAATGCGGGCAAAAACTTCGGTCTTGATGACGGGTGGGGCGGGATACATGGCGGGTCTCCTTGCCGGGCTCAAATATTGATGTCGATATCCAGCAGGGGCGCATGCTGTTGCGCCCCGTAAATGTCAGTGTCGCCGATCGCACCAGAAGGGATGCGCCTGGGGATCGTGGCCTTGTAGGCGAGCGCCGGCGGATACTCGGTGAATTGCACCTGCGTCACGGGCACTCCGTAGAGGCCGGCGATGAGTTGCGGCGTGATTGCGCCGCTTGCGCGAACCTTGTTGAAGATGTCGAGGTCGTCGAACATGATGTCGAACGTGATCTCGAAGGGGCCGGCGTTCTTGCTTTTGCACGCACGGGCGATGTCTTTCAGCTTGGGCATGTGCGCTCCTCAGACCATTTCATATTCGATGGGGAACATCCTGAGCGGATCGTCGATTTCGACGACATGCTGCAGCGAGAACTTGTAGACAGGGCCGCGCTCGATGTCGGAGGGCGAGAACGGGAACGCCATGTTGCCCTCTTTGCACATCCGCCCGGGGAAGTCGGTATGCAGCAGCGTGACCCGCGTGAGCGCGAGGACCGCGTTGGCGATCTCCTGGGTATCGCCGATCGCTTCGGCCAGGATGCCCACCTCGTGGGGCGTCGCGTCCTTGACCGGTTCCCAGTCGCCCATCACGCCGTCGATGCCGTAGAGCCGCAGCACGATCTGGTAGCGCTGCGGATCGATGCCAAGCGCCAGCGCCTTGGTGGCAACTGACTCGCGGATGGTTTGCATGAATGAACCGATCTGGCCGATCAGGCCGGGATCGCGTGTGCCTGCGAACGTGATGGCGCTGTAGCCGACCTGCTCTGCGCCTTCGAGCTTGATCGAATATTTTCCCGGGTTCCAGACCATCCCGGTGATGCGCGCGCGGCGCTCGGTCACTGGCTCGATTTTGCATTGGGTGCTGTCCAGGACGCCGCCCGGTTCATAGCGGATCACCGGACTGGCGTTTTCATGCAGCGCCTGCACGGCGATCGACAGCGGTGTGCACCGCAACTCCGGGTTGATCGGCTCGGCCTCGACAAAATCCTCGCCCACCGTGACGGCCAGCACGTCGTGTTTTTTGGGCAGCGCGGCGTTGCACGCGCATTCCAGGATCTTGCCGGCGTACCAGGCCGATGCCTCGGGCAGCCCGCGGTGCGTCGCAAAGGCTACCCAGGGCGACGGATCCGTGCCACGACCCGCGAGGATGATCTGGGCGCCTTGTTCAAGCGCGGCCCGGTGTGGCTCGGGGCCCATCATCCCGACGATACGCGCGGCGCGGTCGATCACCTCTTCGGTGGCCGGCGCCGCGGTGCCCAGCGCGCGCACCTTGCCGGCGCGAACCTGGTCTTTCAGGAAGGACTTATCCTGCTCCGAGTGAATCAGTGCCATTTTGAAGTGGAGGTCGTGTTCGCGGGCGATTTCACGGACGATGTCGGCGCATTCCTGCAGGTGCGGCTCTGCGCCTGCGCCTCCGCAGGTGCCGATCATCATCGGTATACCGTTGGCGACCGCGCCGCGCACCAGCAATTCAAGGTCCCGCTTCATCGCCATCCGGGAGTTCAGGCACTTGCCGGAACCCAGGTAGTGTGGGCCGGGATCCGAACTGCCGCCATCGACCCCGATCATGTCGGGCTTGAGCTTGAGCGCGGCTTCCAGCGAGGCGGCAGGGAACCCATAGCCCAGGATGCCGCTGACCGACACCATCGTCACCGTCTTTCTTGTTTCGCTCATCTTGAAGTGACTTCCATTCCAATTGCAATGCGGTTTGCCCGTGCGGCGGGCGTGTGATGCTAGTCAATCTGTACGTTCGCTTCCTTGACGAGCGCTTTCCAGCGCACGACTTCGCCGTCGAAAAGCTTCTGGAAATCCGCGGGCGATCCGGCGACCGGATCGGCGCCGATCTTGCGCATCGTCTCCACCATGTCAGGGCGCCGCATGACCTGTCGTACCGCCTGGGCGATGCGGTCGGCGACCGCGTCCGAGGTTCCAGAAGGCGCCATGAGGCCGTACCAGAGGTTCACGTCGAAGCCGGGAAGCGTCTCCGCAATGGCGGGGACATCGGGCAGTGCCCACGAACGCTGGGCCATACCGACGCCCAGCGCCTTGACCTTGCCGGCCTGGATCATCGGAATGGCGCCAGGCAGGCCGGAAAAATAAATCGCAACGGTGCCGGTGATCGTATCGGCCATGGCCTGTGCACCCCCTTTGTAGGGAACGTGCACGATGTCGACCTTGGCCATCGAATTGAACAACTCGCCGGCCAGGTGATCGGCGTTGCCCACGCCGGCCGAACCCATGTTCAGCTTGCCGGGGCGCGACTTGGCTAGCGCGATCAGTTCGGCAATGTTGTTGGCCGGAAAACTCGTGGCGGTGACGAGCACGTGGGGCATTGAAGTCATTTGCGAGACGGCACGCAGATCCCGCACGGGATCGAACGTCATGTCCCGGTAGATGGCCGGCGCGATCGCCAGGCCTGTATTGCATGCAAGCAGTGTGTAACCGTTTGGCGTGGATCGTGCGACGAATTCGGCGGCGATATTGCCGCCTGCGCCAGGCTTGTTCTCGACGACGACCGGCTTGCCAAGCTCATCGCCCAGCCGGGTCGCAACCACACGGGTGACGGTATCGAGGCTGCTCCCCGGAGCGAAGCCGACCACGATCCTGATCGGCTGATCCGGAAACGTCTGCGCCTGTGCAGACAGGGCGCAAGCCCAGAGCAATAGCGCTGCGATGCGGTTTTTCATTGGGATGGGTCGTGTCCGTCGGCGGATTCGCGAGTTAGACGCTGAGCAGCGCCGTGATCTTGCGCACGTCATCCACGCGCTCGAGTTGATTGAGCAGGCTGAAGGCTTCGGTGTAGCGCTCAGTTGGCAAGACACGTTTGGCACAATCGGAAAACTTTTCCCAGAGCTCCTCGCTCGAGAGCGGGTTGTCCCCGCCGCGACCGATGAGGCTATTGACCCTGCGCGCGTGCACGCGACCGTTTTTGAGCGTGACGATGACCTCTGCCCCGAACTGTTCAGGTGAGTCGTCGGGCATATCCGGGTGCGGGAACGCACGCGATTTTTGCATGACGGACCGCACGGCCGGATCAAAGTGGGCGTCGCCCTCGAAATCGCCCAGGCGAACGGCACCCTGGACCAGCGCGCGCGCCACGGCATATTGCACCGAGAATTTGGCTGCCAGCGAGGTCAGGGGGTCGGGGTTGTCGGTATGTGGCAACCGGCGGCGATGCGGCATGATCTGGACGTCGGCGATGTCTTCGGGCTGGATGTTCTCCTCTTGCCTGAGCTTGAGCGCCATGGCGATTGCCGGATGCGTGCTTCCGCAGCAGGGAAACTGTTTGAGGCCCATGGTTGGGCTGACGATTTCCATCGGATCGGCCCAGTTCTCGAAGATCGCTCCAATATCGAAATTGCCCGGACCATTGAACGTGTTGAGGAACCCCTGCTTGTGCTCAAGCGCGGCGGGGTTCGCATCGTACCCGGCATCGGCCATCAGCGCGGCGAGCAGGCCATTGCGCCCGCACTGGCCAACATGCAGTGGCTTGACCATCGTGCCGAAGTTGGCCTTGATGCCCGACGCGAAAGACGCGGCAATCGCCATCGCGATGGCCAGCTTGTGCTCGTTAAGCCCGATCATGTGGCCGACGGCCGCAGTTGCGCCAAACACGCCCAGCGTCGCGGTGGGGTGCCAGCCGATGTCATAGTGGAAGAAGTTTACGCAGCGCGCGAGGCGAATTTCAGTCTCGATGCCGACGATGTAGGAATTGATGACATCCCGGCCCGAAAGCGCGCGCTCCTCGGCGATCGCCATCAGGGGCGCAACCAGCGGCGCGGATTGATGGCCACCCATCGGCTGGCTGAAGTCGTCGTAGTCCAGCGCATGCGAGGCCGTGCCGTTGATAAACGTCGCGTCAAGTGCCGATGTCTTTTTAGCGGTTCCGAGGATCGAGCAAACCCCGGGCGCGGTCGCGACACCCGGGGTGCGCATCAGGTTGGTGGCGCACGGTTCGATGACGCCGGCGACCGTGACGCCGATGGTGTCGACGATCGCCGTTCGGGACAGGTTGACAGCCTCCGCAGTGATTCTTCCGAGGTTGAACTTGCAGATCAGGCGCGCCAGGCGCTCCAGGACATATCCGTGGTCGTTGGGGATGGGCATGATGGTCTTCCGGTTGGCGATTTTCGCGATTTTCTTGGCAGGAATCAGGCGGCGGTGTGGCGCAGGGCCTGCGCCAGTTGCCTGACGGAGTGGTTCTCGAGGTCGAGGACAACGCGTCGCACGTGCTCTGCCTGAGCGGCGCTGACGGTCATGGTCGCCGAGGGCATGAACTTCCGGGTCACGCCTGCCTCGTCGAGTGCGCGCTCACCGGCGCCGCTGTTGACCCGTTCGTGATGCCACAGTGTCTGCCCATCGCGCATTTTAAGGCGGACCCCGCCGGAAAAGTACGTCGGAAACGCAGAGTCGGGATCCACATGGCAGGTGACGCGTCGCGACAGGCCGAGGATGACGGGGTCAGCCAGCGCCGCGGGCAGGAGATCCGGCAGGCCGAAGCCGCCCTTGACCAGGCAGGTGGCGACCACGAAATGGGCGCTGAATTTGGCTTCATAGTCGTTCTTGGGCACGATCTTGTTTTCGTGCGGCTCGGCCACGATGGGCATGGTGTCGCGCGGAAGGAAAGCTTCGACCGAGATGATGTCCGCCGGGTTGATGCGTGCGCTCAGCGCGATTGCCGAATCGGCGCAACCGTGGATAAAGTGGCAGACAGGGTAGGGCTTGATGGCAGTCTCGGCCAGTTCCCAGAATGTCCCGAGCGTTGCCAGTTCAGCCTGGACGTCGATGGGCTGGTGCGGATGCTGGATATGCGTCTCGAAAAAGCCGAACTTGCCTTCGTAGGGGCGGGTGGGGGCCTTGACGCCTCCGCGTGCCAGATAGGCTGCGGTGATTCCGGCAACCGCAGCCCAGCCCGGGTGCATGCGTTTGGTCCAGGCGCCTTCCTCCAGAAAGACCTGTACGCCTGACGCGGTGCTTGCAGCGATGCCCTGCGCTGCCACGATGCCGGCAGCGGGCATGCCAAGCAGTTTGGACGCGACCACGGCGGAACTGAAGTGCGCCACGACACCGGTCGCGTGGAACCCCGTGTGATGGAAGCCGCCCTTGGCGGCCGCACCGACCCGGATCGCGGTTTCCATCCCGGCCGCATAGGCGGCGAGGAACTCGCGCCCGCTTGCGTCCAGGGCTTCGCCCATCGCCAGTGCGGCGGGCAGGCAGGCGGCGGTGGCGTGAATGATGCTGTTCAGGTGCGTGTCGTCGAAGTCCAGGCCGTGGATCAGCATGCCATTGGCAAGCGCCGCATCCCGCACGGGCAACCGGATATCGCGTCCGACGACGCTGCAGCCTTCGGAACTCGCCGGCGCGCCGATCGTGGCCTGGCTGAGCGCCTGGATGCTTGCAACGGCCGTGTCGGCAAAATCGTAGGCATTGGCCGCGAGCCCACAACCAAGGGCATCGAGGATCAGCAACTTGGCCCGGGTCAGTACGGCTTCGGGCAACTGCGCGAACTGCAATCCGGCTGCAAAATCCGCGAGCGTCGCGGCAGCGGGGTGATTCGGGTTGGGTGTGCGTGGTTCAGTCATTATTGTCTACCAGTCTGCAATCGGCAGCGTCGAAAACAAGGTTGATCGGGGTGCCCGCGGCAATCGCCTCGCGGGTGTGGGCGCGAACCTGCTTTCCGGCGATCTCCACCATATGCTCAATGTACGCGCCAAGGAAGACGCTGCGGGTGACGACGCCGCGCAGGCGGTTCAGGTCGGGGGCATCGGCCGGGGCTCCAGCGGCCGGGTCGGCGCGCTCGACGCGAATGGCCTCGGGGCGGATCAGCGCGGAAAGCGGGCGGTCGCGATCGCCCTGGGGCTGTGCGTGTACGCGCAGTGCAGTGCCGTCGGCGACGAACCACTGATCGCCTTCGCGACGGACATTCAGGAAGTTGGCGCTGCCAATGAAGTCGGCCACGAAGCGGCTTACCGGTGCGTGATAGATCTCATCCGGTGTGCCTTGCTGCATCACGTTGCCGCTTTCCATCACGATGATGCGGTCCGACATGGACAGCGCCTCGGTCTGGTCGTGCGTTACATAGATGGCGGGCACTTTGAGTTCGCGCTGGATCCGGCTGATTTCGAGCCGGGTTCGATCACGCAGGCGCGCGTCCAGATTTGAAAGCGGCTCGTCAAACAGCAGCAAATCCGGGTGCCCGGCAATGGCGCGGGCGAGCGCCACGCGCTGTTGCTGACCGCCCGAGAGCTCCGACGGACGGCGTTCGGCCAGGTGTCCCATGCCCACGATATCGAGCGCCCACTTTACATCGTCGGCATTGTCCTTGCGCCCGCGCACCGTGAGCGGAAAGGCCACGTTCTGGGCGACCGTCATGTGCGGCCAGACCGCGTAGGACTGGAAGACCATGCCAAGGTGACGCTCGTTCGGCGGCACGAACACATCCTGCGCTGCGTCGGAGACCACGCGGTCATTGATGCGGATTTCGCCCTCGCTGATGGTTTCAAGTCCGGCAATGCACCGCAGGGTCGTTGTCTTGCCGCAGCCGCTGGGGCCCAGCAGCGTCAGGAATTCGTTCGCCGCCACCTCGAACGAAATCCCCTTGATGACCGCCGTGGTGTTGTACGTCTTGACGAGGTTGCGCACCGATATTGTCATGCTTTGATTCCTTATCTCCTGCGTGCGCCGGGCATTGCCCACATCATGAACGACATGATGGCGACCATCATGATCATAGCCACGATCGAAAGTGCGCTGGCCATGCCCCAGTCAGCCTGCTCGAAGTAGGACCAGATCGACACCGACAGTACGGATGTCGATGCCGTGAAGATGAGAATGGTCGCCGAGATCTCCCGGAAGAACGCCATGAACAGCAGGAAGTAGCCGCTTTGCAGCGACGGCAGCGAGAGCGGCAACAAGATCCGCCAGATGCCGCCCTGGCGCGAGGCTCCCGCGGTCCACGCGGCTTCTTCCAGGCTGCGATCGAGCTGGATGAAGCGGGCCCCGGCGGTTTCGCTCGCGTAGGGCAGAAACCGGGTGACGTACGCCATGACGATGAGCGTCATCGTGCCGTAGAGGGGCAGGGGAAGGTAGGCGTACGCCCAGAGCAAGCCCAGCCCGAGCACGATGCCGGGCACGCCGAACGGCAGCATCACGAGTGCGTCGAGGATCCTGTAGCCGGTCGGCTTGAGCCGCACGGTGAAGTAGCTGCATGCGGCGCCAAGCATTACGCCGACCAGTGCGCCGCCGCCCGAGACCAGCAGCGTGTTCCACACCGCCGTGTGCACGCCGTCCGATTCCCAGATCGTGACGTAGTTGCGCAGCGTGTAGGCCGCCTCGAAGGGATTCGCCGAGAAGAATTTCAGAAACGACGTGTAGAGCAGGATGAGCGTGGGGAGCACCAGACTCATGGCGATGAACACAAGGCAAAAGATGTCGACCGGCAGGCGAAGCTTGCCAAGGCGGATCGGCGTTATGCGGCCAGCCTTGCCGGTCGTCACGACGGCCTTGCCCTGGTTGCCGAGTCTGCGCTGCAGCAGGATCATCACGGCCGTGATCACCGAAAGCGTCAGGCCTACCGCAGCCGCCAGCCCGAACGCCGTGGGCGGGAATCGGCACAGCAGATAGATCTGGGTCGCCAGCACCGTGACGCGCCCGGGAATGCCGAGCAGTACCGGGATCCCGAATTGCTCCAGGCACATGACGAGGCAAAGCAGCGCGCTTGAGGCCAGCGCGTAGAACAGCATGGGCAACGTGACTTTGAACAGCATCGTCATGGGCGAGGCGCCCGAGGTGCGCGCGGCTTCCTCGTAACTCGGATCCATCCCCAGCACGGGCCCGCGCATGGTCAGGTACACGAACGGCACCTGGTGCAGGATCATGACCAGAATGATGCCCCACACGGAGTAGATGTCCACGTCGAGTTCGACGTCGAACAGGGCTCGCGCGATGTCGTTGACGAGCCCGCCGGGCGAGCCGATCACGATCCATGCCATCGCGAGAATGAACGACGGGAAGTAGAAACTCATCCCGAGAAAGCCGGTCATCGCGTTGGGCCAGCGGAAATCGGTCCGGTGGATCACCAGCGCAAGCGCCGTGCCGATGATCATCGCCACAATGGTCGTGACGAGCGAGATTTGCAGTGTGGTGAACAGTGTGTCGATCACGCCCGGCGAAGTCAGGTCGATCCAGTTTTGCAGCGTCCAGTGGCCTTCCTGGCCGGGAGGCGAGTCACGCAGACTGCCGAGCACCAGCGCCGTCACCGGGATGAGCGACATCAGCCCGACGACGATCGTCACCAGGATGTAGGTCGATCCGATGACGTTAAAGCCGCGCGCGACCCGACCGCCCGCGGGCGGCCTGGGAGTCGATCTGTCGGGACGTTGCGGGACGGATTGCGGTCGTGGCGAATAAGTCGTGGATGCCATCGCCGCTACTTGATGCCGAAAGTCTCGCGCCAGGTGTTGATTTCCTTGTTCAGGTCGACACCGTACGAGTTCTTGGTCGTGTCAATCACGTTGGTGAGCGCGGAGGTCGGCGGAATGAACTTCGGTGGCGGCACGCCTGGCCGCGTGACGGGCAAGCCGTCCGTTTCTTGCAGGATCGCCTGTCCTTTTGCGGTCATGAGCCAATTGACGAACACCTTTGCCGCATTCGGGTGGGGTGCCTTCGTCGCGACCAGCGCATAGCCGTCGATCACTGCAGTGCCCGATTTGGGGTAAACGAAGCCGATCGGCGCGCCGTCGACAAGGCCCGGCTCCAGGGGGAGGTCGGCAAGCGTGCCGATCAGGGCATCGCCACGCAGGACGGCCTGATAGACGCCCGCGGATCCTTCAAAAAAGCGGATGTCGTTGGCCTTCAGTTTCTGGGCCGCGTCGGGTATGCCGTTCTTGGCCCAGAGCACCATCAGGCCCTGGACGGCATTTGAGCGCCAGGGTGGGTCCATGGCCGCCTTGCCCTTGAACTTCGGGTTCCACAGGTCATCCCACTCCTTCGGCGCATCGGCGGGTTTGACGCGCTGCTTGTTGTAGATGATGACGTTGCGCGTCGTGTGCAGCGCGAACATGCGGTTATTGCGATTCACCTCAGGCGGGAAGGCGGCAAGCTCCGGTGGGGTCCACTCAAGCGCCCATCCGTTCTGGTCTACACCTTTGAACAGCACTTCGTCCGGGAACGTCACGAGCACGTCGGCGAGGTTGCGCCCGGCGGTGTATTCCGTGCCGAACCGTTCGTTGAGCCCTGCGCTTCCCAGACGGATGTGCTCGGTCTTGATGCCGGGATAGTCCTTGCGGAATTCCGACAGCAGTTTCTCGACGCCCTGCGGACGCGTGTTGTGATAGAAGGTGAGCATGCCCTCCTTTTTCGCGGCGTCGACGACCGCGCTCCATTGCTCCGGGGTCGGTGCCGCCGGTTGTGCCTGCGCAATGTCGCCGAGCGGCGTGATCAGCGCCAGGCACGCGATTGTGCGTTGCAAAAACTTAATGATGGGCGCGAAAAACCTTTCGCCCCCGAGTGACTGATGCCTCGTGACCACTTGTCCATCCCCCCATGCGCTCGTTGGCGCATTGGATATTTAACTTTTCAATTATTATCGTTTGCGCCAAGGAGTGTGGGAGAAATACACAGTGGAGTCGATAAGGGTTAACCCTGAGTCTGTGACGCGCCGGTTCGTGGAAATCCTGTCGGGATGGTCTGCGGACGACGCGTTGTTGCTGCAGCAGTGCCGCCTTTTGCTGCTCGACGGTCTGGCCGTCGCGGTCGCTGGCGCCGATGAGCCCGGTCCCAGCATCCTGGCGGCGCTGGCACGCCGCGAGTGCCCCGAGGGCCCGGCGCGCGTGATCGGCAAGGGATTCTCGACCGGCGTCGTCCAGGCCGCGCGTGTCAACGGTGCGGCGATGCATGTGCTCGACTTCGAGCCGATGTGGAATCCGCCAAATCACGCGCTCTCGCCGCTCTTGCCCGCGCTGCTTGCGCTGGGGGAGTCCCGGGAGCGGGAGGGTGAACCTGCGCTGGGTGCGAGCATGCTGCGGGCGATCGCCCGGGGCGTCGAGGCTCAGGGACGACTGCGGATGTCGTCCGGTCAGTTCGAGCCGGGCAAGCTGACGCTGCATCCGCCCGGGATCGTCGGGCCGCTGGCCAGCGCCCTGGCGTGCGCGCAATTTCTTGGCCTGGATGCCGACCGAACGACGGCAGCGGTGAGCATGGCGGCGTCGCGGTCAGGCGCCGTCCTGGCCAACGTCGGGTCGATGACCAAGGCGCTTCACTGCGGCGATGGCGCGGCCAACGGTCTTGAGTGTGCCCTGCTTGCCCGCGAAGGGTTCACCGCGAACGAAGACGCGATTGGCAGCCCCCGTGGCTGGGGCGTTGCGATGTTCGGGCAGACTTTTGATCCATCTCACCTGACACAACCGCTGGAGACCCCGCGGGCGCTGAGCCCCGGGCCGTCCTGGAAGCTTTTCCCGTCGCAGTTTGCGACGCACTTCGTGATCACTGCAGCGCTTGCCGCGCGCGAGGAGGCTGCCGACGCGGATTTGGGCCACCACATTCGGCGCGTCGTGCTGCGCACGCCGGTGATGCCCTACATCGACCGCCCCAAGCCCGTCAACGGTCTGGATGGCAAGTTTTCCTGGCAGTACACGACCGCCGTTGCGTTGCTCGACGGGCACATCGATCCGGATTCATTCACGGACGCACGGCGTTTCGCGCCCGATGTCGCTGCCTTGCTCGAGCGCGTCGAACTCGTCAACGATCCGGCGATCTCCGGACGACTCGACCAGATGCACGTGGACGTCACCATCGAGCTCGACTCGGGGCGCGTGGTCACGTGTCGCTGCGATGCGCCGCTGGGCAGCTGGACGCGACCCGTGCCGCCCGAGCGCATCCGGGACAAGGCGCGCGGCTTGCTTGCGCCGATCCTGGGTGCGGAAACTGCCGCCCTGATCGACCGAACCATCATGGAGGAGGAGAACTTCAGCGTTCGCGCGCTGATGGCGCTCGTCTGACGACACCAGGTACCGGACTCGGCAGTGCCTGGGCTGATCGTTGGAACAGGGGTGCGACCCACCCCGTGCTTTGGGGCGAGGAGGGTACCCCAACGCGATCCGGGGTGTTGATCCGATGCGCGGCAAACCCTGCCGTTCAGGGCAGGGTCAAGAGCGCGGGCGGCGAAAGCCGTCCTTGTTTCGTACAGAGTCAGTTGGTCGATTGTCAATAGGCCCAACCGAAA
>CAITPF010000346.1 GCA_903894155.1 uncultured beta proteobacterium
CAGTCAGGGTGCTGGCAGCAGTCGTCAGGTCTTCCACGCAGGCAAGAACCGCCTCTGCATGACGCAACAACGCGGCTCCTGCCGCGGTCAGCTCCATCCCACCGTGGCGGCGCTCAAAAAGCGTCAGGCCGAGCTCACCTTCAAGGCTCTTGATCTGGCCGCTCACGGCTGGCTGGCTCACGTGAAGGCTCTGCGCGGCGCGCGTCAGGTGACGCTCTCGCGCAATGATCACGAACGCTCGTAGCTGATAGATCTCCATGCAATCCATCTTAGCAGCGTCGATTCGTTTTTCCGATAACTCAGATCGGAAAATGTGATTTGGCTAGGGCCTGAAGTTTATCTACCATCAGACTTGTGCCGTGCGCGGCAAAGCCCACGAATCGGAGGCACACATGGTTTTGATCCGCGAGTGCCGAGTTCGCTCGGGAATCCTGGGAGCGCTTGTCTTGCTGCTGTCCATGGCTGCCGCCGACGCACAGCCAGTGAAAATTGGCGTCCAGACCGGATTGGGTTACCTGCCACTGCAGGTCATGGTTCATGACCAGTTGTTACAAAAGCAGGCAACGATTTTGGGATTGCCCAATGTCAAACCTGAGATCGTTGAGTTCGCCAACGCCGGCGCAATGAACGACGCCTTACTGTCTGGCAGTATCCAGTATGGATCGGGCGGCGTATCCACGTTTCTCGTGCTATGGGCCAAGGCATCCGGCGTGAACGAGGTCAAGTCGGCCGGGTCGCTGGTCGCAATGCCGATGTATCTCAGCACCCGCAATCCCGCGATCAGGAGCGTCAAGGACTTCACCGAGAAGGATCGCATCGGAGTCGCGGGCGTCAAGGTGAGCTATCAGGCGATGCTGCTGCAGATGGCGGCGGCACAGGCATGGGGACAAAAGGACTTCGACCGGCTGGATCCGCTCACGGTCACCGTCTCGAACGCCAACGGCGCGATCATGCTGGCCAACTCAATGAGCGAGGTCAATACCCACTTTGCCCCGCCGCCTTTTGCGTACATCGAGCGGCGCATGCCTGGGGTGCACACTGTTCTCAAGTCCTACGACATACTGGGTGGGCCTGCGACGCTGAATCTGGTTTGGTCGACGGTCGGCTATGGAAAAGCGAACCCCCAGATTCACCGTGCATTCGTTGCTGCACTGCAAGAGGCTGACAACGTGATCAAGTCTGACCCCGCAAGGGCGGCACAGACGTATCTTGACGTCAGCCGCGACAAGACGCCTGTAGCGGATATTCGAGCGCAACTCGAGGATCCGGAAATCATTTTCAGCGTCGCGCCCAATGGCGTCATGAAAGTCGCACAGTTTATGTACGACACCGGAACCATCAAGAAGAAACCTGCGCGGTGGCAGGATCTCTATTTCGAAGAATTGCACCAACTATCCGGCAACTAAGGGCCGAATGCCCGCTTTTCCGATCCCTGTGAGCTGATCATGATTATCGATTTCAGAGTTCGACCACCCACGCGTTCATTTCCGCACATCGATGTCTACCCGAAGCTCGGCCAGCAGAAAAGCCCGAACTGGGGTTGGTACGCGCCCTTGCCACCGTCGGTGCAAGAGCGCTCCATGGAGAAGCTCCTGGCGGAAATGAAGGGTTGTGGCGTCGATTATGGAGTGGTCTGGGGGCGTGCGGACATGGCGCTCGACAACTCGACGCCACATGAGGAGATATCCGGCATTGTGCAGGAATACTCCGACGTCATGATCGCCGGTTTCGGGGGGATTAGCCTGCGCAGTGGACTGAAGGATGCGCTCTCCGAGGTGGACTCCGCAATTCGGATCCACAAACTCGCCGGCATTACCGTCGAACCGGGATGGTCCGGTCTGCCGATGCGCTATGCCGACGATCCCATGCTCTACCCCATCTACGACCTGTGCCAGGATCTTGGCGGGGTCATGGCCATGACGATCAGCGTGCGAATGGGGAGTGACCTGAGCTACTCGAACCCGGAGGCCGTCGATCGGATCGCGGGCGACTTCCCCCGTTTGAAGATCGTTGTCTCGCACGCGTTCTGGCCCTGGGTCGAGGAATCATGCGGCCTTGCGTTCCGGCGGCCGAACATCTACCTGCTTCCGGATCTTTATGGCTGGAGCTGCCCTGGTTACCACAAGTGGGTCGAGGCAGCCAACACTTACCTCGAAGACAGGATTCTCTTTGGAAGCGCCTACCCGCTCATGGGAACGAAGGACATTGTCGAGGCGTACCAACGCCTGCCGTACCGTGAGGGCGTGCTCGACAAAGTCATGTTCACGAACGCGGCCCGCCTGCTGGGCCTCGAGGGCAAATTGAAATAATCCCCGACATACCGGAGACACTCTCATGAAGATTCTTGATTTTCGCCTGCGCCCACCGATGAAGTCGTTCCTGAAGTGCGGCTTTTTCAACGAGGAAGGCAACCCGTTTTCGTGGAATAGCCCATGGCCCGAATCGTCGCTCAAGCGCTCGATGCCGATGCTGCTTGAAGAAGTCAGGCGCGCGGGGGTCAGCAAGGCTGTCGTCTGGGGGCGCACGACGCTAGACCCGGAGCGCAGCAGCACCAATGACGATGTCGCCGCCATCGTACGCGAGCACAGCGATTTGTTCGTCGCGGGATTCGGCGGCATCTGCCCGAGCAGCGGAAAGATCGGCGAAAGCGTGCGCGAGGTCGAACGTTGTGCGAAGGTGCTGGGCCTGAAAGGAATCACCCTTGAACCCAGCTTCGGGATGCGCCCGCTGGCAATGGCGGATGATCCGATTCTCTACCCGGTTTACGAGCTCATGCAAGACCTCGGACTGATACTCGCGCTGACGATCAGCCGCGGAAGCCCGCCAGGACAAACGTTGCGCCACTCGAATCCGGAGGCGATCGACCGCATGGCGGGTGAATTCCCCCGCATGAAGATCGTGATTTCACACGCCTGCTGGCCGTGGGTCGAGCAATCGTGTGGACTCGCCTTTCGACGCCATAATGTTTACCTGCAACCTGATCTGTACGGGATGGGAATGCCGGGAACGACTGAGTGGGTCGAGGCGGCCAACAGCCATCTGCAGGACCGGATGATTTTCGGCAGCGCATACCCCTACCAGGGTGTCCCCGAAATGGTCAATGCCTACCTCAAGCATCCCTATCGGCCTGAGGTCATGGAGAAAGTCATGTACAAGAACGCAGCGCGGTTGCTTGGCATGGAGGACTGAAGTCATGCGACGACGCGCACTTCTCGCCGCTGCGGCGTGCTCCGTCGCGGCGCCAAGCATTTTTGCGCAGTCTTCGGGCGCGCGCACGGTGCGGATCGTCGTCCCCTTTGCGCCTGGGGGCGCCACGGATGCGTTGGCGCGCTCAATCGCACAGCGCTTCACCGAACTGACCGGGCAAACCGCCATTGTCGAGAATCGTGCCGGCGCCAATGGCAACATCGGAACTGAACTGGTCGCGCGCGCAAAGCCAGACGGGCTGACCTTGTTACTGACGATCAACTCGCACGTGGTCAATCCAAGTCTCTACAAGAACCTCCCGTTTGACGCGATGAAGGACTTTCAGCCGCTGACGCTGGTGGCGACGGCCCCCAACGTCCTGGTTGCGCGCCCAAATTTCCCCGCGGACAATATCCGCGCGCTGATTGCATTGGCCAAGCAGAAGCCCGGCCAACTAACCTACGCCTCGGCCGGCACGGGATCGGGCTCGCACCTGGCGGGGGTGCTTTTTGACAGTATGGCCGGGGTAAAGATGGTTCACGTGCCGTACAAGGGCGTGACGCTTGCCATGACGGACATCATGGGCGGGCAGGTGGACTTGTGCTTTTCGGTACTCTCGGTCATTTATCCGCTCGTGAAAGCGAATAAAGTCCAGCCGATTGCAATCGCCGCATTGAAGCGCTCACCGCTTTTGCCCGATCTGCCAACCGTCGACGAGAGCGGCCTGCCGGGGTTTGATGTGTTTTCCTGGTTCGGGCTGTTTCTTCCGGCAAACCCGCCGGCCAGTGTGCTCAGCGGCCTGCAGGACACCCTTGGCAAGATCACGCATGCGAGTGACTTTCGGCAGAGCTTCGCCAAGCAGGGGTTGGATATTGTCGGCGACACACCGCAGGAGTTCGAGCGGTTCTTGCGCAAAGACCAGGCCCTCTGGACGAAGATCATCGCCGAGAACGATATCCGCATCGATTGAAGCGCAGGGTCTGCCGACCCGCATCATGCCTGCGACGCCCTCCGCCCCTGGCGACTGACCACTCCATTTCCATGATCGAGGCGCTTGAGCGCGCGTTGCGGCGTTGTCGATCCGCTTGCCGGATGAGCGGACATCGGCAGGTACAATGCATCAGAGACAAAACCAAGCTAAAGGGCGGCCATGACCAGACCCGACGCACCACGCTCCAATCTACGTATTGCACAGCCAGGCCGAATCGGTTCGTTCGCGCTCAAGAATCGCGTCATCATGGCGCCGATGGGCACCAACTTCAGCACATCGGACGGCATTTCCAGCGAACGCGACAAGCGTTACTACGAAGAGCGGGCGCTCGGTGGCGTGGCCATGATCATGACCGAAGCCATGCCGGTCAGCCAGGGTGCGCGCAACCATCACAATTCGATGTGCGTCTATCACGACCGCTTTATTCCGGGCCTGGCATCAGTCGTCGACGCGATCCACAAACACGATTGCTACGTCGTGGGGCAGTTAAGCCATCGAGGTGGCCTGCTTCGCCGATCGGTGCTCGGCATGGAGCCCGTCGGCCCCTCCGACTGGGTCAACCCCAATACGGGCGACCTCGTCCGGGCCTTGTCGGTCGATGAGATTCGCGCGATTCAGCAAGATTTTGTGGCGGCGGCGCGCCGCATGCAGCAGGCAGGCTATGACGGCTTCGAGATCCATGCGGCCAACGGTTACCTGTTCCACCAGTTCTTTACCCAGCGGATCAACAAGCGCCATGATCAGTACGGCGGCAGCGTGGAAAACCGCATGCGGTTGCTGACCGAAACGGTTGCGCGCATTCGTGACGCGCTGCCGGATTTCCCGGCGTTCATCCGCATCAGCGCAACGGAATACATTCCCGGCGGCTACACGATGGACGACGTGATCGCGCTTGCGCAGGGCCTGGAGCGCCAGGGCGTCGCGGCATTGGATCTTTCGGGCGGCACCAACGAAAGCCCCGAGTTGTCCCGCTACTGTATTCAGCCTCCATCGATGGCACGCGGTTGCCTCATGCCGTACGCCAAGCAGGTCAAGGATGCCGTGCGCATCCCGGTGATCGTGGCGGGCAGGTTGATCTCCCCTGCGGATGCCGAGGCGGCACTGGTGTCCGAGAGCGCTGATTTCGTTTCGCTGGGTCGCGCCCTTTATGCCGATCCGCACTGGTGCAGAAAGGCGTTCGGCGAGATCGATGCGCCGATCCGCGAATGCATTTCCTGCAACGTTTGCTTCGAGCGTTTGACGCTGGAGCAGGATGTCTGTTGCGTGCAGAACCCCATGGTCGGAACGGAATTCGAGTCGATCGAATTCGCCGAACCACAGACGCTAGGCCATGCTGCCCTGAACCCCAGGCGCGTGTTGGTGGTGGGATCCGGCGTTGCCGGCCTTGAGGCCGCACGCGCGGCCGCCGCGCTGGGCAATATCGTCGAGGTGTGGGAAGCACGCAGCGAACCCGGGGGCCAGATGGCGCTCGCCGTTGCGGCGCCGGATAAGCAGGAAGTCTGGCCGATCTGGACCTATCGACAGCAGATTCTGCAACGACTTGGCGTGCCGATTCGCACTGGAAAGACCGCAACGCTGGAATCCGTCCAGGCGTTCGGCGCAGACCTGGTCGTGCTGGCCGCAGGCTCCCGGCCGCGCCCGCTTGGTTTTGACTTCAGCGCCCTTGATCCGGACATCAAGATCATGGACGCGTGGGAGGGGATTCGGCAGGCAGCGAGCATCCCTGCCGGCTGCCGGGTGACGATTATTGGCGGCGGAATGGTCGGGATCGAGCTCGCCGACATGCTAATCGGGCATGGTTGCCAAATCACCATCGTCGAGGTCGCCGCAGCGATCGCGCCCGCCATGGCGCGCAATAACCGCAGCGACATTCTCCTGAGGCTCAAGGCCGCCGGGGTTCGCATCCTTCTCAAGACCCGGATTGAATCGGCCCGGGGGCACGAGCTTTCACTGACCGGTGCGGATGAGTCGATCACGATCGATGCGGGAAGCTATATATTCACTGCAATCGGTCCAAAGGCTGAGCGACGGCTTTCGGATGAACTGAAAGCCGCCCGCGTGGTGCATGTTCTGGTGGGCGATTGCCAGCAGCCGGGGGATTTCATGGCGGCGGTCCGTGACGGCTTTTTTGTGGGAACGAGTTTGCAGACGCGATTTGGCAAGGGAGCCGCGCCAGGAAAATAGTGCGGCGCCATCAGGCAGTAAATTGCAGGCAAAGCACGGCAGCATCACGCAGCACCCGATCAATTCAATATAAGAAAAGCGATTGGAGGAGCAGAAGATGAGACAAATCCTTGGAGGCCTCGCGGCTGGGGTCAGGCGCGCGGCACTGATGGCCGCAGCCGCATTTGCCGGACTCGCGCTGAGTGCGATACCTGCGCACGCCGCCGACAAACCCGTGCGACTCGTGATCTTCGCGCCCGGCGGGCCAGTCGATCAGGTAGCGCGGCAGCTTGCAGACAAGTTGTCCAAAGTCATGGGTACCGACGTGTATGTCGATGCCAAGCCCGGCGCCAACGGCATCGTCGCCGCGCAAAATGTGATCGCGGCCGATCCCGACGGCACAACGCTGCTGTTTTCGAGCTCGGGCCTTTTCACGATTTCACCGATCTTCCAGAAACTTCCGTTCGATATCGACCGGGACGTCATCCCGGTGTCGCGCGTGGTGGTCAATGCGTCTGCGGTCGCGATTGACGCCAACATCCCCGCGGCCAACGTCAGGGAATTCATCGCCTACGCCAAGAGCAAGGGACAGGCGCTGGATTTCGGCTCGCCTGGCGTGGGCAACATCACGCAGTTGTGGATTGAGCAGTTTGCCGACGCAACCGGCCTCTCATTGATGTCGGTACCGTACAAGGGAATTGCGCCCGTCCTGGTTGACGTGATGGGCGGAAGGCTGTCCGGCACGGTTGGCGATCTGCCTGCCTTCCTGCCGCACCTCAAGTCCGGACGCATGCGTGTGATCGGTTTGGTCGGGGATACGCGCAGCCCCGCGGCGCCCGACATCCCCACGGTTCAGGAGCAAGGCTATCCCGGGCTGAACGCGGTTTCCTGGTATGCCGTGTTTGCCTCGGGCAAGACCCCGCCTGCGGTCGTCGCCAAAGTGGGCGCTGCGATCAAACAGGCGTTGGCGGATCCGGCGCTGCGCGATTCTCTGCGTTCGATTGGCGTGGAGCCTTCGCCATCAACGCCCGCAGAGCTTGCCAGGATCATCCAGACAGACCGAACACGCTGGGCGGCACTGATCAAGCAGAAGAATATCAAGATGGAATAGCGGCGTCTTCACGTCGGAGGAACTCATGCTGGTCACATTCACAAGGTCGTTGTTGCTTGCCCTGGCCTCGCTGTTGATAGCGCCAGTCACGGCAGTCGCGCAGGCCACTTACCCTTCCAAACCGATCCGGATCATTATTCCGTTTCCGCCCGGCGGCGCGGTTGACATTGTCGGCAGGGCCATCGCACCGCCCCTTTCGGCGGCGTTGGGCCAACCGGTCGTCGTCGAAAACAAGCCTGGCGCCAACGGCACGATCGGCGCAGCACTGGTCGCCAAGTCCGAGCCGGATGGGTACACGATCCTGCTGAGCGCGCTCGGCGCAATCACCGTGATTCCGCACGTGCGCGATGTCGGCTACGACCCGCTCACGAGCCTGATCCCGGTGACCCAGGCGGTCACGCTTGCGCTGGTGTGGGTCGCCCGCCCGGGCCTGCAGGCGGCATCGATGGCGGATGTCATCAAACTCGACCGGGCCGGGGTCAAACTCTCGGCAGACACCTCGGGCAATGGTAGCCCCAACCACCTGGCTGTCGAGCAACTAAACCAGATGGCGGGCACGCAGATCACCCACATCCCATATCGGGGCGAGGGGCCGGCCCTGACAGACCTGATGGGCAGCCAGATTGACCTGGTCGTGACGACGCTGGTCGCTGCCAGCGCGCCGCTGGCCAACGGCAGCATCAAGATCCTTGCAACCTCGGGCTCCCAGGCACCGCAATCGATGCCGCAGCTTGCGACCGTGGCGCAATCGGCCAGCCTCGCGGGCTACTGGGCAGAGGCCTGGCAGGGATTCTTCGTGCCCGCAGGCACCCCGCAGGCAATCGTGAATCGGTTGAATACCGAGATCGTCAAGATCCTCAAGTCGCCCGAAGTGAGCAAGTTCCTGCTGGATCGGGGAACCGAGCCGGTCGGCAACTCGGTCGCGGATTTCACCCGCCAGGTGAAGACGGAATCGGCCAAATACGGCGAGTTGGCCAAGCGCATCAACCTCACGGTCGACTGAGCGGCGCCTGATGTGCAGCGCCGCCCCTGGACGTTACCCAGCGGCGATGTTGCGCCGCTCTCCGGCGACGTTGTTCGGGGGCGATGTTCGGATGTATATAGTCACCAACTGAAAAATTGATACCGCAGCCACGGATGCGGAAAAAAGAGTGATCGGAGCCAGCACCATGCACGCAGCAAAATCGGGCGCAGAAACCATCCAGATGAAGTTGGCGGACTTTATCGCCAACACCAGCTTCAACGATCTGCCCGAGGCGTTCGTATTGCGCCTGCGGCAATCGCTGCTCGATTCGATCGGCTGCGGCCTGTACGGAAGCCTGACCCAGTGGGGCGAGATCGTGAACCGGTACGCCAGGACCCAGGGCAGCGGGCAATGCAGCATCTGGGGGCCGACCGGCGGATCCGGCGTGGCGCCGGGATCGGCGATGATCGCCAACGCCACCATGATCCACAGCTTCGAAATCGATGACATCCATTTCGGGACAAGATCACATCCAGGTGGCGTCACCATCCCCGTGGCACTGGCCCTTGCGCAGTTGCAGCCAGTCTCGGGGCGTGATCTGTTGACCTCGCTTGCCGTGGGTTACGAGACGCTCGTGCGGGTCGGCAACTGCCAGGGCGTCTCGTCCTTTAACCGTGGATGGCATCCCACAGGCACCGCAGGCGTCTTTGCCGCCGCCGCGACCGCCGGTCGATTGCTCGGGCTATCCCCCGAGCAACACGTCCACGCGCTTGGAATTGCCGGCACCATGCCGTGCGGGCTCATGGCCGCGCAATACGGTGCAATGGTCAAGCGCTTTTACGCGGGCCATACCGCCTGGGTGGGATACACGGCTGCTGCACTTGCAAAAGATAGCTTTACCGGCATCGAAGATATCTTCGACGCGGAATATGGCGGCTACCCCAAGGCGTTGTCCGACGAGGTATTTGTCGACGCGCTGACGAGCGAGTTGGGACACCGCTACGACGCCGGCTCGATCGGATACAAGCTGTTCTCGTGTGTCGGGACCAACCACACTGCCTTGCAGGCGTTGACGGATTTGCTGAAGGACGAGGCCATCGACTGGCACGCCGTCAGGGAAGTCCGGGTGCGCACCTCCGAATACCAGGTGCTGCATTCAGGCTGGGACTACACGCCCGGCACGGTCATGGCGGCACAAATGAACCTGCAGTACTGCACCGCCATGCTGCTCATGCAGGGCAATGTGTTCGTTGACCAGTTCAAGGAAGAATATCTTGCGGATCCCGATGTCCTGGCGCTGGCCCGGCGCGTCAGGATCGAAATCGATCCCGGCCAGAAGCACAGCGATCGCCTTGCCGTGGTCGCGGTCGAGCTTGCTGACGGCACAGTCCGCGAGGGCAAGTGTTCGGCAGCGCGCGGGCATCCCAACAACCCGCCGGGCTGGTCCGAGATCGAAAACAAGTTCAACATCCTGGCGTCCAAGATCGTCTCCGACGA
>CAITPF010000347.1 GCA_903894155.1 uncultured beta proteobacterium
ACCGCATAGTTGTTGCACCAGCGGTTGATCGAGTTGTAGGCATAGTCCGCGCCGACCGAATTCATCTTGTCGAGCTTGTAGATACCCTGCAACTGGAAGTACTGCTTCTGGTAGCTGAGCGGCGTGTTCGGGTAGTTGTACGGGTTCGATCCGCTGATCGAGTTCGCGTTGTAGATATCCGAGCTGCTCTGGTTATCGCGCTTGTCGTAGCGGTACAAGGCCTGCAGTTGCAGATTCTTGATCGACGTGTCAACCAGTTTGATATCGGCGTGGGTGTTCACTACCGACGAGTTGAAGTTAGCGACCGGGCCGATCATCAGCTGAGGTTCATACCCCGTACTGTTGCCGCTGGAAGTGCCCTTGCCCCAGGACAGGTTGGCGATCAGCTTGGTCGTCTTCTGGAAATCGTAGCCGCCATTCAGGTTGATCTGGTTGAACTGGTTGCTGGGCGACGTACCCATCAGCTGGTTGACCTGGGCACCGGCAAAGGTGTTGAAGGCCACGCTGTTGTAGGCGTTGTTGTAGAACGAGCCAAAGTACGAGGCGCCGACCCGTGCTTTCTCGCCAGCCCAGTTCGTCCCGACCGTGAACGTATCGGTGGTCGAATTGGTCGGATAAGGCAGGATTGCCGGGCGCTCGCCCGATGCGCCGCCGTAACCTGCGCCGCCGTAGCCGAGCAGCTTGGCACCGCTCATATCCAGGTGGTTGTAGTCGAAGTAAGCGTTCCAATCCTGCGTGATGACCTTGGAAGCCTTGAACGACGTGTTCTGGCGCTGGGACCAGATATCCTGGTTGCTGAACTGGTTGATCTGGCCGGCGGTCATCAGTTGCGTGTTGGCAGCCAGACCGAAGCTCGGAGCCAGTTTCCAGCTATTGCCGCTCAGCGTGCCGCTGTAAGGCGTCTGGTAGCTATCCGAGATATTGTGCACCAGGGAGTCGTAGTTCAGCCCCAACAGCCAGTTGCCCTGGTCAGCGATTGTGAGGTTTGCCTCACGGTTCGACAGGCCCAGGTTGGTACCGGTCAACTGATAGCGCATCGTGCCGCCATTCTCGTTGTCCGAGTACGCGCTGCCCCCGAAGATCCCGAGGTCGCCGTTGATGTAACCACCGGATTTGTTCAACCCGTTGTATTCACCGAACTTGGCAGAACTCTGGCTCACCCAGAGACCCTGGACATCCACAAAATTGACGGGTGTCATCAAGGCCTTGGCTTCGTCGTCTTCGGCGCGCGCTGACATCGTCGTCATCGCACTAACCACTGCCAGAGCGACCGCGCTCAGCTTAAAATTTAAATTGCGAGTTTTCATAGCCATCCCCAACTACATGATTAGCGTTTGTTGTTGCCGTTGCTTACGTTTTGAGTCAATTCGTCGTAGCCTGCACCGATGGTCCAGCTCCCCTGGTTGCTGACAGTCACGTTTGCCGACTGGTTACTCAGCCCCAGGTTGTTGCCTGTTACTTCCCACCGGGTGGTGCCGCCAGATTGATTCCTGGTGTAAGCATCGCCACCCTGAACATCCACATTCCCACTCAGATACCAGCCCTGGCGATTCAGACCGTTGTACTCACCGAACTTGGCCGATCCCTTCGACACATACATCGTGTCGATTTCGACAGTGTTCTGAGGAGTCCGGTCGACGCTGGGCTGCTGCTGACCAATTCCCACCGCCGGCACCACCACCACTGCGCAGAATGCTGCGAGTTGTAGGTTGGCGAGTGATGCACGGCGGTTCATGATCAGGTTTCCTCGTGTGCCCTAGCGCTGGAAGTATCCGCCGGTCGGGCTGTTAGATCCGTGGATCAGGCTGTGGCAGTTCATGCAGCCCCGTCCAACTGCACCGTTGGCCGGTGAAGTGATCGCTGGATTCACCTGTGTGCCACCCATGTTGTTGCCGAATGGGTTCTTCGACTGGTGCGGGCCGTCGTGGCAGTCTGCGCAGAGCAGCGGCGGACGATCCTTCAGCAGAGGCGTGATGTTCGAACCGTGAGGCGTGTGGCAGTAGCTGCAATCCTCGACAACCGGCTGGTGCTCGAAGCGCATCGGACCGCGTTTTTCGGCATGGCACAGGAAGCACGTCTCATTGACCGTGTTCTTGACCAGGAGCCTCGGGCCAGTCGAACCGTGCGGGTTGTGGCAATCCGAGCAGACGACCTTGCCAACCTGAATCGGGTGGGTCGAGGTCTTGTAGCTGTCTGCACGCTGCTCTTTGTGGCATGTGTAGCAAACGGCTGTCTGTTTGAACTTGTCAAGCACCGGATCCTTGGGCATGTGAACCTTGTGGCAATCGTTACAGGCCACATCGTTGTTCGGGTGCACGCTGCCGGGCCAGTTCATGCGCTTGGCGCCGCTGTGGCAGGTCAAGCACTGGTCAGCACGGACAGTCTCGTCCGAAGTCGAGAACGCGCCCTTCTTGAAGACGACATCCGGGGGGCTGTCCTTCTTGGCCAGGTGGCCCTGGCTCTCGCCGTGGCACGACTGGCAAGTCGGAGCGCGGGAGTCGCCGCGCACGCCGTGCTTGGTCTGGTAGAGCGTCAGGATCGGAGCCGATTCGCTTTCGTCGTGACACTTGGTACAGACCTGGTCTTTCTTGAAGTTCTCTTTCGCCAACGCGGCGGGATCCCGGCCGTCAGCCGTGGTGGATGCCGCCATCGCTGGCGCCATCACGCCCAGGCAACCGACGGTCGCGAGGATCGCTAATAGCTTGTGTGTAAATTTCATTTTTGTTCCCTGCCAATGCAGATTCATGTAACGGGGATTGGTGATCTGGCTTTACTGAGCCAGGATCCACTGAACCAGGTTTTTGATCTGGGCCATATCCTTTGGTGGTGAAGTCTTGACGATCTTGTGCTCCTCTTCGTGTCCATCCGGGAATTTTGCTTTTTCGCCGGTCGTGATGTGATCGATCAGGCGTTGCTCAGCCTCGGGCTTGCCTTTGAACTTTTCTGCAACGCTGTGAAACGATGGGCCGTCCTTGTCTTTGTCGACCGCGTGGCACTTCAGGCAGTTGTTCTGCTTGGCCAGGGCCTTGGCGGCGTCTGCATCAACGGCGTAGGCACTGGATGAGAGTGCCAGAAGCCCGGCGACGAACAGCCCGGCGACGGCGGTTTGGCGGAACACTTTCTTCATCTTGATCTCCTAGACTAAGACCGCTCGATCCACGACACAGGAACCGACGGCGATCTGACTAGGTTGAATTCTAGGGATTGCCAGAGGGTAGGAACATCGGAGGATGTTAGAAAATGTAGGTAGGAATAATCCTATTTTTCCTATCCGGAACCTCCGCCCCACTGCTGCGCGCAGCTGGAAATCCCTCGAAATTCCTTGACCATGATCAGGAAAGTCGAGAAGAATTGATTTAAATCAGCCGTGCTGGGCTAGCCGTTCGAGCAACGGCTTGAGGGTATAGGGTCAAAACGACCCCAGGGGGTCAAATGAGCCCCTCTTGGCAACCCGAACGGGCCCGCGCTGTAGGCGTCAGGCCAGTCGTCGTGTGTCGTCTTCTTGCAACAACGCCCCTGGCTCCGATTCATCGCGCGAGGCAATCGGAATCAGGGGCGAAGTCAGTGAAACCTCTCAGAACTCATTTCCCGACTTGTTTCTTTCCAGAAAAGCGAAGACGGCGGATACAAACAGGCCGCCCAGCAGAAACCAAAGCATCGCCGTGCCGCCCATGCTCTCGCTAAATCCGGGCGCTCCCACGAGAGAGAAAATCACAAACAACGCCAGCGAAACTAGAAAAATGACCACGGCCGCTCGTGATAACAGCCAAAGATTTGGTCCCTGCGGGACATGGATCTTGTCTAAATGAATGGGATGCATGATGGATTCCCCTTCCGATGGATTGGGCAAAATTGCCCGGTGTGCTGCAACATGGATGGCCCCAACTCAGCAGGCCATTTCGTAACTCCCGGACCAATCCGGGTTTGCAACGACTTCGTGGTTGAAGTGGCACTTGACGCAGGCCTCCCCGTTCCTTGATGCCTGCCAATGAGCCTTGATATCCGGACGAAATGTCTTTGCCGCAGTTGTATGACCATCCGGGCAGGCTCGGCTAAGTAAAAAGCCGCGCCTTGCGGCGCGGCTCGATCGGCCCTGTTACAGCTGGGCGCGGTACATCAGCATGATCACGTTGACGTTGTAGCTCGGCGCAGTCTGGTTGGTCGGCATGACCGAGGTCGGGGTGTAGCCCAACTGGTAGCCGTTGTAGTAGTAGTCGCTGGCCGACAAGTGCTGGAACTGATACTGCAGGGCAACCGACTGGGTCTTGTCGATCTTGTAGGTGCCTTGCAGCTTGAAGCCCTGCATCGAGTTCGAGATCGCACCCGGTGATACGCAGGTCCCCACCACGTTGCAGTCGGTGGTGAGCGTGGTCGAGTTCAGTGTGCCGTTGTAGTTCGTGGTGGCGTAGCTGTAGATGAAGTCCGCGTTGATCGCCAGCTTCTCGTTCATCAGGCCGTTCTCGCGCAACCCCAAACCGAACGTCGTCGCATTGTCCTGCAGGTTGTTCGACCAGGTCGTCAGACCCGACGACGTGTAGCTGGTCAGGTTGCGGGTGCCGCTTTGATAAGTAACCCAGCCCACGAACGACCCGGTGTTGCTGTAGGCCACGTTGGTGTCGAAGTTGATGCTCCAGGCCGTGCCGTTCTGTACACCGTAGACGTTGTTGGTGTATTGGTCGTAGGCGTACTTGCCGCCCAACTGGAAGCCGAGGACATCGGTCGCCTGCCAGTTTGCCGTCGCCTTGACCGCTTGTTGCGTGCGGGCGGCCTCAAAGAACGGAACAAACCCGAGATAATCGGCACCCGCCTGTCCAGGCACCATGCCCGGGTTGACGTTGGCCGTCGAGAACGCGGCGATGGCGCTCTGGTCGTAGTTCGAGTTGCGGTTGTCGTAGCCGTAGTTCACCTTGAAGTTCAGGTCTTCATTGGCACGCAATTTGTAGAACAGGTTAAAGCCGTTCGACACGTTGCTGGTGCCGGTGACACAGTTCGTGCCGGACGGGTAGTAAACGGCCAGCTGAGCGTAGTTGTTACACCAGCGGTTGATCGAGTTGTAGGCATAGTCCGCGCCGACCGAATTCATCTTGTCGAGCTTGTAGATACCCTGCAACTGGAAGAACTGCTTCTGGTAGCTCAACGGCGTATTCGGGTAGTTGTACGGGTTCGATCCGCTGATCGAGTACGCGTTGTAGATATCCGAGCTGCTCTGGTTATCGCGTTTGTCGTATCGATACAGAGCCTGCAATTGCAGATTCTTCACCGAGGTATCGACCAGCTTGATGTCGGCGTGCGTATTGATCACATTGCTGTTGAAGTTCGCCGCCGGCGAGAGCATCATCCCGGCGTCATAGCCGGTACTGTTGCCGCTCGACGTGCCCTTGCCGTAAGACAGGTTGGCAATCAGCTTGGTCGTCTTTTGGAAATCGTAGCCGCCGCTCAGGTTGAGCTGGTTGAACTGATTGCTGACCGGCGTACTCATCAACTGATTGACCGTGGCACCTGCTAAGGTATTGAAGGCCACGCTGTTGTAGTTGTCGTTGTAAAACGATCCAAAGTACGACGCACCGAACCGGGCACGCTCGCCAGCCCAATTCACGCCCAGCGTGAAGGTATCCGTCGTCGAGTTCGTTGGCATTGGCAGAATGGACGGGCGCTCACCCGTCGCACCGCCGATGGCCGCGGCACTGTAGCTCTGCAACTTCGCGCCGCTCATGTCCAGGTGGTTGTAGTCGAAGTAGGCGTTCCAGTCCTGCGTAATGGTCTTGTTGGCCTTGAACGACGTGTTCTGGCGCAACGAGTAGATATCGACGTTATTGAACTGGCCGATCTGGCCCGGCGTCAGCTGCTGCGTGTTGGCAGCCAGGCCAAAGCCGTTGAGCTTCCAGCTGTTGCCGCTCAGCGTGCCGCTGTAGGGCGTCTGGTAGCTGTCAGAGATATTGTGCTGTAGGGCATCGTAGTTCAGCCCCAACAGCCAGTTGCCCTGGTCGGCGACCGTCAGGTTGGCCGATCGATTGGTCAGGCCAAGGTTGGTACCGGTCAACTGGCTGCGCATTGTGCCGCCGTTTTCGTTGTCCGAGTACGCGCTGCCCCAGTAAATGCCGAGGTCACCGTTGATGTAACCGCCGGATTTGTTCAACCCGTTGTATTCACCGAACTTGGCCGAACTCTGGCTCACCCAAAGACCCTGGACATCCACAAAATTGACGGGTGTCATCAAAGCCTTGGCTTCGTCGTCTTCGGCGCGCGCTGACATCGTCGTCATCGCACTAACCACTGCCAGAGCGACCGCGCTCAGCTTAAAATCTAAATTGCGAGTTTTCATAGCCATCCCCAACTACATGATTAGCGTTTGTTGTTGCCTGTCATTTCCCGCCGCCAGAACCACCATCACTGCGCAGCACACTGCGAGTGGGTGGTTTGGCAAGTGATGCGCGGCGGTTCATGATCAGCTCTCTTCGCGTTGCCCTGGCCTAACGTTGGAAATATCCGCCGGCCGGGCTGTTAGATCCGTGGATCAGGCTGTGGCAGTTCATGCAGGCACGTCCGACCGTACCGTTGCCGGGCGAGGTGATCGTCGGGTTAACCTGCGTACCACCCATGTTGTTGCCGAACGGGTTCTTCGACTGGTGCGGGCCGTCGTGGCAGTCCTGGCAGAGCAGCGGCGGACGATCCTTCAGGAGCGGCGTGATATTCGAGCCGTGGGGCGTGTGGCAGTAGGTGCAATCCTCGACAACCGGCTGGTGCTCAAAGCGCATCGGACCGCGTTTCTCGGCGTGGCACAGGAAGCACGTTTCGTTGACCGTGTTCTTGACCAGGAGCCTGGGGCCCGTCGAGCCGTGCGGGTTGTGGCAATCCGAGCAGACGACCTTGCCAACCTGGATCGGGTGGGTCGATGTCTTGAAGCTGTCGGCACGCTGCTCTTTGTGGCACGTGAAGCAAACGGCAGCCACCTTGAACTTGTCAAGCACGTTGTCCTTGGGCTGGTGCACCTTGTGGCAATCGTTACACGCGATGTCGTTGTTCGGGTGCACGCTGCCGGGCCAGTTCATGCGCTTGGCGCCGCTGTGGCAGGCCAGGCACTGATCTGCACGGACAGACTCATCGGACTTCGCGTACGCACCCTTCTTGAAGACGACATCTGGCGGATTGTCTTTCTTGGCCAAGTGGTTCTGGCTTTCGCCGTGGCAGGAAGTGCAAGTCGGTGCACGCGAATCGCCGCGAACGCCGTGCTTGGTTTGATAGAGCGTCAGGATCGGTGCCGACTCATTTTCGTCGTGGCATTTGGTACAGACCTGATCTTTCCTGAAGTTTTCCTTCGCAACCGTGGCGGGATCCCGGCCGTCAGCCGTGGTGGATGCCGCCATCGATGGCGCCATCACACCCAGGCAACCGACGGTCGCGAGGATCGCTAATAGCTTGTGTGTAAGTTTCATTTGTGTTCTCTGCCAATACAGATTCATGTAACGGGGATGGATGGGCTGAATCAGGGAATGCCCCTGGAACTTGTCAGGAATCCTTTCCCGACTCGTCCCTTTCCAAAAAAGCGAAGACCACGGAAACAAACAAGCCGCCAAGCAGGAACCAAAGCCCTGCCGTGCCACCCATACTTTCGCCAAATCCGCTACCACCCATGAGCGAAAAGCTCCCAAACAATGCCAGCGAGATTAGAAAAAAGACGACCGATACGCGTGATAGCAACCAGAGATTCGGCCCCTGTGGGACATGGATTTTGTCTAAATGAATGGGATGCATGGTGGTTTCCCCTTCCAACGGATAGGGCAAAATTGCCCGACGTGCTTCAACGTGAATGGCGCATCAACGCGATTCGCCTTCATTGCCACTCCCGACCCGGCTCGGGCTTGCGACTCCTATTTCGTGAACGTCTTGCGGATGTACGCGATGACGCTCCACATATCGTCAGCCGACAGATTTGACGAACTTCCCGGACCGAAATCGTCCATATCGGTGTCAGGGCTTCCCTTGTCCGTGATGAAGAAGAGCTGCCCGTCGGATTTGCCCTTCAGGAAGCCTGGCGCGGAAAATGCCACCGGCTTGATGTCCAGTGTTCCGGCGGCACTGCCCTTGCCGTCGCCCTTTTCACCGTGGCATTTCTTGCACTTCTTTTCGTAGATCTTTCCGCCGTTTTCGACGACCGCCTTGGTGTCTTTCAGGGGATTCTTCATGTCAAGATAGCTCTGCGGTGCGACCGGGGTCTTGTGCTCCTCGGCGAGCGCCACGCCGCCCATCAGCAGTCCGATACTGGCGGCGATCGCCGCAATCGATCGTGTCTTCATTTCATGTCTCCACTTGTTGGAATTAGTTGACCTTTTGATGCCTAGTTCTTGTCCTTGTCAGGCCAGGCCACCTCTGCGTGCACCAGATTGAAGTGACACTTGACGCAGGTCTCCCCGCTCTTCGAAGCCTGCTGATGGGCCTTGATATCCGGACGAAAGGTCTTCGCGGCCGCGGTATGGCAATCCCGGCAGGCCCGGCTATCCGAATGCACGAACTCCGCGCGCGCCTTGCCCGCAAGGTTTGGCCTGACCTCGCTTTCCCAGAGGCCGTTGTCCTGGATCGACAGTTGCACCTTTTTCCACTCGGGCGGTTGCCAGTACATGAAGCGATACCAGGTGAACACGCTGTGTATGTTGTTGTGGCAATTGGTACAACCGGGCCGACGATCCGACAACGTGGTCTCGAAGTGCGCAGATTTTTTGTACTCGGCATACGGTTGGGGGTGGCACTCGGCGCAACCGGTCAGGATCCCCGAAGGCTTTTTCATCCCCACCTTGTCGTTGAACGCATACTCCTTGCTGTCGTAGTAGGCGGTGTGGCAGGTGCCGCAGAAACTCCGGGATTCGACTGTTCCATGTGTCAGGAACAGACCGCCGCCCATCAAGACCAGCAGCCCGGCCAGCACAACGCCAATCAGCCACACCCGACCGGAGATCCGTGGCCTTTTCGGCGCGCCGCGCGACGCCCCGTTTGTCGATGCTGCCGGTGAATCGTGGCGTTCATCTTCCATCTAATCTCTCCCTTGACCGAACAAACCGCATGACGCGAACGCGCACTTCACGACGATGCGGCCGTCTTGAAGAACGCCTCGTGCAGCGCCATGTCGGACTGAACATCGCCATAGCGATCACCCGCGCGAGCCTTTTCAATCCGCGCCACGAATGCCATGGATGCACTGCCGCTCAGCGGATCGGCAAAAAACGGCATGATGTCGTTCGGATTGACTCCCTGGTCTTCCCACCAGAGGTTGAAATGGACATCCGGGTCTTCACCCGACGCGCCCCACTGTTTCTGACCGCGGGGCTGCGCCTGCGCCACCCGGCCGACCGCCTTGTGCCCATGCCCCCCCGCCATTCCAATTACGCGGGGATGAATGCTCTGCGTCGCGTGCGCCCGGGTGACCAGATAGCCGACGGGGCTCACGACCCGCACTAGCTCGCCGTCCGCGATCCCAAGTTCCCTGGCGGTTTCCTTGTTGACGAGGCAGTGATTCCGGTGATCCTTCTCGGCCAGGTATTTGTTGTTATCGGCGGCCACACCGCCACCGTGGGACATCGCAAAGGTCACAAAATAGAGCGACTGCTTTTGCTGCCCCTCGGCAATCGCAAGGTTGGCCGCCTTTTTCCATCCGGGCATTCCCGATTTCGCCGCGGCCTTGCCGCCGCCAGCGCGAATTTCAATTTTCTTTGACGGGGTTGAAAAACCGGCCGGCTTGTATTTGCCGTACTCGGCAATCAACGGCTTGCCGTCGGGATCCATCACCTTGCCGCTCTTGTTGTCCAGCGTTCCGTAAGTCGGCCACAAGCCGTTATCCTTGATGGCGTCCAGCCCTCCGTCGGCCTTCAGGCCCGGGATGCTTTCCAGGCACTGTTCCAGCCACTCCTCCGAACTCTCGAATTCCCAATACCGCTTCATCCCCTTGGCGCCGTCCCGGTCCAGTTCGCGGATGATGTCTCTGAGAACGACCTTGAGCTCTCGCGCATCGCCAGGTGACGGTGCAACCGCCGTGCGCGCCCCGACCCAGGCGAACAGCGACGAAGGACTGCTGACCGGTTCGTTTCTTTCCAGATACATTGCATCGGGCAACACCAGATCCGACAGCATGGCCGTCTCGCTCATATGGGTGCCCACGCTCACGATGAAAGGGATCGCGGCTTGATCTATCAACGCGTCGCGCCAATAGCTGCTCGCGGGCGCACCGTACGCCGGGTTGGCGTAATGGTTGAAGAGCACCCCGATCTTCGCATCGCCGTTTTTCACGGCGTACGGGAACATGGCGCTCGTGCCCTTGGCGGCGGACGCCTTCGTGGGCGGTGGAACCGGATTGATCTCCTCCCAGGAGATCTTTCGTGGCAGGCAGTAGCCACCCTTGATTTCGACGTTCCCGGTAATAATGGGAAGCAGCATGCAGGCTCGCTCGGTATCCGTGCCGTTGGCGTGCGATGATGCCCCGCGGTATGAAAACAAGGTCGCCGGCTTCTGGGTGGCGAACTCCATGGCGATGCGCCGTATCGTGGCCGCGCTCACCCCGCTTTCGCGTTCGGCCATCTCGAGGTCAAACTGGCTCAGGTGCTTGGCCAGTTGATCGGCAGTCACATTAGTCCAGGCGTTGATGAATGCAGTGTCGGCCATGCCCTCCTGCATGATGACGTTGGCCATCGCCAACGCCACCAGCCCGTCGGTTCCCGGAATCAGCGGGATCCATTCGTCGGACAGCCCGGCGGTCATCGACAGGCGCGGGTCAAAGCTGACCAGCTTCGCGCGCTGATCGGCCCTCCCGTCCGCGACCGAGGCCGCATGACTCGGAAACGTTTCAAACAGGTTGGATCCGAAGTTCAGGATGTAGCGCGCGTTGGCGAAATCCGGGACTTCGATTTCTTCGCCCCAGGTCAGCGTTTGCCCGGCTTTTTTGTTGCCGTCTTCCTGCAGCCTGACCACCGAGCCAGAACCGATCGTGCGCATAAACCGGTCCCACATTGCATCGGGCGTATCGTCCTCGAGCATCAACCAGACCGAATCGGGACCGCCGGCCTGCGTGGCGCTACGAACGGCCTTGCTGATCTCGCTCATCGCATCCGGCCACGAGATCCGCCTCCAGCGATTATCGCCACGCTTGCCCTCCCTTTTGAGCGGATATAACAGGCGATCCGGGTCGCCGACCGTCAGGTGCGCGACCAGATCGACCGCACAAGTGCGACCACGGGTCGCCGGGTGATTCAGATAACCGGTGGCACTAACGACCTTCCCGTTTTCAAAAAACAATTGCTGCGGGTTCTTCAACTTTCCAAACGGACTGACCGTATAGGCAGTTTTTTTGCGATCAAGCGCCACGCGGTAGAAGTCATAGGATCGCCCACCGGCATCAAGTTCCATCGCATTCGAAATCTTGATCGGCGCAGCGCCCGCCGCGACGGCCGCGGCGCCCATCTGCAAGAACTTTCTTCGCGTTACGTTTGACATACCTTTTCCTAAAAGAAGGATTGGGAGAATTGGCTGATCAGTACCCACCCAACCCGCATGCCAAATATCCCGGTCGCGATCAGACCCGACGCCAACAGCACGCCCCACATCTTTTTGCCCAACGGGCTGATGAAGATCACCAGTGGAATGAGCAGCCCGATGCAGATATACAGTTGCAGGACCGGCGCAGAAAACACCGTCATCACCAGGCGCAGGACCTGGAACTCTTCCTCCGTCCCGTACGTCATGTGTATGAATTCCAGGAAGACCAGGAAGATGTCAACCAGCAACCCGATCTTCATCAGGCGCCCGAGATCGATGATGACGCTCGGATCGAGCTTGTAGTCTTCCGAGACGAACTTGTTGCGGACGTAGAGAATGATGTTCAGCAGCCCGATGCCGGAGATAAATGCCCCAATCAGAAAGAGGATCGACGCCATCGCCGTGTGATTCGGGTGCCTTGCCGGATTCAGCGCCATCGTAATACCGGTGTACCAGTGTGTTGCAATGGCCTGAAAGACGGCGATCAGGCCGAACACGCGGGCCCAGGTTTCGTTGTGGCGGTAGATCAGGTAGCTGTAAATCGACATTCCAACCGGATATGAAGCCACCATCGCCGTGCCCCAGGCCAGCGGCGCGCTCGCATGCCAGAATCCCGTGATGATCGGATACAAGTGCGTAAAGCGCATGATCTGCCCGAGGTCGAACACCAGCAGGATCGGTACGAGCAACAGTTGAATGATCGCCAGATTCGATGCAAAAAAGGAAATCGGTTTGTACTTCTTGATCCCGAACACCCACCCGAGGCTACTGATTACAAAGGAGCCCGCACTGGACCCGACCAGCCAGAAGTAGACGGCAATCGGGGTGCCCCACGGCGCATGGTGATATGCGTTGGCGACGATTTCATGTTCCACCAAAATCTCCTGTATCCAAGGGCACCACGTCGGCCGTAAATCGCTAGTGTCTTGATCCCGAAGCCTCAGCAG
>CAITPF010000348.1 GCA_903894155.1 uncultured beta proteobacterium
CGAAGGCAGCCGGATCCTGGTGGAAGCGGCGTGAGATCGGCTCGTAAATCGGGTCGAAGCGCATCGCCAAATCGGCAGTGGTCATCATCGGCGGATGCTTCTTGCCCGGATCGTGCGCGTCGGGAATCAGGTGCTCCGGCTTGCAATCCCTGGCGACCCACTGCCTGGCGCCAGCCGGGCTTTGGGTCAGTTGCCATTCGTAACCAAACAACATGTCGAAGTAGCCGTTGTCCCATTGAGTGGGATTGGGCTTCCAGGCACCTTCGATGCCGCTGCTCGTCGTATCGGCGCCCTTGCCGGAGCCAAACTTATTGATCCAGCCAAAGCCTTGTTCCTCGATCGGTGCAGCTTCCGGCTCGGGGCCGACCAGAGCCGGATCACCAGCGCCGTGGGCCTTGCCGAAGGTGTGGCCACCGGCGGTCAGGGCCACCGTTTCTTCATCGTTCATCGCCATGCGGGCGAAGGTTTCACGGATATCGCGCCCGGATGCCACAGGATCGGGGTTGCCGTCCGGCCCCTCGGGATTAACGTAGATCAGGCCCATCTGTACGGCGGCCAATGGATTTTCGAGTTCCCGGTCACCGCAATAGCGGCTGTTCGGCTTGTCGCTCGTCGACAGCCACTCCTTTTCGGAACCCCAGTAGATGTCTTCTTCTGGTTGCCAGATGTCGACGCGGCCCCCGCCGAAGCCGAAGGTTTTAAAGCCCATTGATTCGAGCGCGCAGTTGCCGGCCAGGATCATCAGGTCGGCCCAGGAGATCTTGTTGCCATACTTTTGCTTGATCGGCCAGAGAAGGCGACGGGCCTTGTCCAGATTGACGTTGTCGGGCCAGCTATTGATCGGCGCGAAGCGCTGGTTGCCGGTACCGGCACCGCCTCGGCCGTCGGCTGTGCGATAAGTGCCGGCACTGTGCCAGGCCATGCGAATGAAGAGGCCGCCGTAGTGCCCCCAGTCGGCCGGCCACCAGTCCTGCGAGGTGGTCATCAAGGTATACAGGTCTTGCTTTACGGCCGCCAGATCGAGCTTCTTGAATTCAGCCGCGTAATCAAAGTCTTCGCCCATCGGGTTGGAAGCAGGGGAATGCTGGTGCAGAATATTCAGGTTCAACACCTTCGGCCACCAGTCGCGGTTGGATTGGGCGCCCACCGTCGTGCGGGCGCCATGTGTACCAGGGAAGGGGCACTTGTTTTCGTTGCTCATGATTTCTTCCTTCGTTTGACGGGCAGTTGCGTGCGTCGCAGCAATGCCGGAACCTGCGTCAGCACAGGGGGGGACGGACGAAAAAAAAACCAACCGGTAACGGTTGGTTTCTTATCAGTGGTGGAGAGGAGGAGGATCGAACTCCCGACCTTCGCATTGCGAACGCGACGCTCTCCCAGCTGAGCTACCCCCCCGACAGGCGTGAATTCTAGCGCAAAAACGGGTGCCTGTCAGTTTGAGCCAAACCACATCCGGTCGACAACGCCGTCGCGTTTGACGACGAGATGGCGGATCGCGGCCAGCACGTGAAGGATCAGAAGTGCGCCAAGCACAAAGGCCATGTTTGCATGCCAATCGAACAATGACATGGCAAGCGGCTCGCCCGTCGGCAAGAAGGGCATGGCGGGAAGGTGCATGCCTGCAAGGATGCCGAGCGCCGGGAACGCGGTCACGCCTGCCCAGCCGAGCAGCGGGACGATGAACAGGAGCAGATAGAGCAAGTGGTGGGTGCCAGTGGCTGCGCTGATTTCCCATGCGGCCAGGTTGCGGGGATACGGAGGTGCGACGCCGCGCACCCTGATCACGAGCCGAAGGACCATCAGGATCAGGACGGCAAACCCGATGGTCTTGTGCCAGGCGTAGAGCGTATTGGTCAGGTCATCCCAGAGGTTGGCCTCCGCCCGTGACGTGGCCCACAGGCCCAACGGATACAGCGCCAGCACGCCAAGGGCAACGATCCAGTGCATCAGGCGGGCGGGAAGGGCGTAGCGCGGTGAAGAAAACATAAAAAATCTCCTTTCGTCAGGCTGCGACTTTCACGTGGCCGGTGCGGAAAAACTCCGCCAGATTGTCGAATGTCAGCGCGGCCATCGCGGCGCGTGTCTCGTGCGTTCCGCTGGCCAGGTGCGGCAGCAGCACCGCGTTGTCCAGGCCGAACAGAACTTCCGAGATGTTCGGTTCGTTGTCGTAGACGTCCAGGCCGGCTCCTGCGATCGTGCCATCCTGCAGGGCCTTGATGAGGGCATCCTGGTCAATGACCGAACCGCGGGCCACATTGATGACAAACCCTTTGGGGCCGAGCGCGGCGAGAATTTCTGCCGACACCAGGTGCCGCGTTTCGGGGCCGCCCGCACTGACCACCACCAGGAAGTCGGCCCATTCGGCCAGACCCTTGAGCGTTTCCATGTACGTGTAGGAGACGGTGGGATCCTTGCGCCGGTTGTGGTAGCGGACTTCCATGTCAAACCCGCTCGCGCGTTTCGCGACGACTTTGCCGATGCGGCCCAGGCCCAGGATGCCGAGACGCTTGCCGCTGACTTTGGTCGACACGGGGAAGGGCGCCTTGGCCCATTTGCCCGCGCGCAGGTACCGATCCGATTCGCTGAAACGCCGCGCGGCGTCGATCAGGAGCGCGAACGCCGTATCGGCCACGCAATCGTTGAGGACATCAGGGGTGTACCCGATCTGGATGCCCCGTGCTTTTGCGCGATCGACAGCGATCGTATCGAGGCCGACGCCAAAGCTCGAGATCACGCGCAGGTTCGGCAGGGCATCGATTAACGCAGCGTTTGCGCCGTAGCGCGCCGAGGTCACGATGCCCACGAAGGATGCGCCGTTTGCCGCAAGGAACGCGTCACGATCACTTTCCTGATGAAGCGCGTGTACGTCGAAATGTTCGCCGAGCTGTTTTTCAAGCTCAGGCAACTGTGGGCCATTTTGGAGAATGCGAGGACGTGACATACGGGATCGTTCCGAAAGAGTAGTGAGTAGTGAAAAAGTAGTGAAAACCGAGAAAGAGTGATGAAAACCGACGTAGTTTAGGGTGATTCGCCGCGCCTGCGGCGGCGAACCCTCATGCGAAAAGGGTTGTGGCGCTATTCGGTGCGGATACCTTCGGCGGCGATGATGCACCCGTCGCGCTTGCGATCGGCGTCGCCGTGGGCAGTGGCCATCGGCGCGTGGTCAGGCTGCAGCAGGCGCTTCAATGAATTCGAGCAAGGCGCCCGCGCCCGGGATCGACACGGCGATCCGGTCCCCCCGGTCGCGGAACACATATTCTGCATCGTGGGGGCTGTGGTGCAGGCGCCGCGAGGATCCCGATTCCTCCAGAGGCTCCGATTCGAGATCCTGCAAAATGCGCCGAAGGGGAGCCAGGCTCTCGACCCGCAAGGCGATCGCGCCAAAAAAACTGGATCGGCCATGCGCGTCGCACGCAAGTGCGCCAAAACACGCCCGATAGTCCTGGGGCGAGACGACGACCAGCGAATACCCGGCGCCGTCGATACGGAATTCGCCATGCGCGCCGCGCCGCGCCACACCGCCGGCGACGACAGCGTACTGCCGGGCATCGGCTTGCGGCTGCGTGCTGACGATCAGCAGCGCAGCGATGCCGGTGACACCGCACGCGTGTGTCTGCCAGGCCTTGCGCCAGACGAGCTCGGGCGTGAAGTGCTGGCAGAAATACACGCGTCCGGCTGAAAATCGCGCCGATTCGAATCTCACTGTCCGAAATCTTGCGTCGATCATCCTGCCGTCGAGTTCCACGGGCCTGGAAAACGACTGGACCGGCAGCAGCGGTTCGCGAGCGGCGTCGAGCCTCGCGTGCGTCTTGTCAGCATCGTTTGTCTTGAATACGAGCCCATCCATGCCGACCGGGCCTTCAAGCAATTCACTGCGTCCGACCGTTCCGTCTGCGGGCAACCCAATCACCTCGATGTAGTCGTCGCCAAAGACCATCAGGTGGTTGATGGAGCCCATGGTGTGTCGACCCATTGGCGTCAGCATGAACCCAAGTTGCTCGAAGAGCCCCTTCGCGGCTGGCAGGTTGCGATGTACGTTGATGACGAGATGATCGATCGGGAGCGCAGTCGGTTTTGCCATGAAAGAGTGAAGTCCGAAGATGTTCAAAAAATGAATTGCGGCGGCGACTCAGCGCGCAAGGGTTGCCACGACCGGCGCATGGTCCGAAGGCTGTTCGTTTGCGCGGGGTGCCTTATCGATGACGCACGTCGTGCATCGCCCGGCGAGCGGTTCGGATAGCAGAACATGATCGATGCGCAGTCCGGCATTGCGCTTGAATCCGTTCATCCGGTAATCCCACCAACTGAAGGACTTGGGCGGTTGATCGAACAGCCGGAACGCATCGCGAAAGCCGAGATCGATCAGGCCGCTCAGCGCCGCGCGCTCGGGTTCCGACACCAGGACCTGGCCGATCCATTTGGCGGGATCATGCACATCCTCGTCTGCGGGGGCGATGTTGTAATCCCCGAGGACTGCGATGTTTGGGTGCGACTGGAGTTCGCGGGCGATCCACGTCGTGAACGCCTTGTACCAGGCAAGTTTGTAGACATATTTGTCGCTATCGAGTGCCTGCCCGTTCGGGCAGTAGGCGCAAATCACGCGGATGCGCTGATTTCCCATGGGCAGCGTGATCGCAAGCACACGGCGCTGGTGGTCTTCGAAGTCGGGGATATCCCGTACGACATCGACGCCAGGTTCTCGTGACAGCACGGCAACGCCGTTGTAGGTTTTCTGGCCAGCCCAGGCCGCGTGGTAGCCGATTTCGGTAAACGCCTGCACGGGAAACTTGTCCTGATCGAGCTTGAGCTCTTGCAGGCAGAGGGCATCCACGGGGTTTGCGGCCAGCCAGTCGAGCACCTGGGGCAGGCGTACTTTCAGTGAATTGACGTTCCAGGTGGCGAGCTGCATGTGTGGACTGACCGGATGACATGGATAGTGCGGCAGGCTTGAGGCTGACAGCGCTCTGGGGCGCCATGCGCCGCAAGCGCCGCAATCGGGAGAAGCAGTTTACCAAGCGCGCCCTTTCCTAAGCGAAATGATTTGCCGCAAGGCGGGTGTGTGAGCGGTATCCTATGATGAGCGTGATTTGTCGGCGCGTCGGATCCGGGAGGTTCTTGGTGAGGGCTTTGGTTGCGTTGTTGGTGACTGCCCTGTTGGCAGGGTGCATGGGCGGCGGCGGTACGCCGCACCCGACGCTTGACCTGATTACCCGGACCCAACTCTCCGTGGAACCAGTGGCGCCCGGCTACAGCCGCTTCTTGATCTGCGGCGGGTCGCGCTATGAGAGCGGGGGGCTGCTCGGTTTTCGGCGGGCAATGTTCGACCACGTGGGCCCGTTCCTGATTCGCGATGTGACGGAGGCGGACGGCGAGGTCGGGGCTCCGATCGCCGAGATCAACCAGGACGAGGTCGCCGTGCTGGATGTTTCTGGTCACAGAACCGTCGAAATCATTGATCACAGCAAAGATCGCTGGGGTCGATTCAACCACGCAAGCACCACGCTGAAGTTGATGCCGATGTCCGGCAATCCAACCAAGGTCGAGGTGAATCTGCTCGTCGCAACGGGCGGGGAGCCTGATTTCCATACATCGGGATTCCGGGGGTTCCCGAGCAGCGACGTCGCGGACGGCGGCGTGACACGATCGCTCGAACTTGGCGTGGCCGATAGCCCGCGTCTGTGCGCCGAAAAGCGCATCGTCTTCTACCGCAAGTTCTAGGCAGTACGGCGTCTGTGGCAAGTCGCCGCTCTCGGACTAATCGCCCGTATAGATGCGCGGCACGCGCTTGACGTTGCAAAGCAGTTCGTAGGAAATCGTTCCCGCCGCCTGCGCGACTCGGTTGACGTTGATGTTGCGCCCCCACAATTCGACAACGCTTCCGATGCCGGTTTCGGGAAGATCCGTGAGATCGACCGTCATCATGTCCATTGACACCCGGCCGACCGTTCGCGCGGGCATGCCGCCGACCAGGACCGGCGTGCCGGTCGGTGCCATGCGCGGATAGCCATCCGCGTAACCGATAGCCACCAGCCCGACGCGTGTGGGTTTGGTTGCAACGAAGGTTGCGCCGTATCCCAGCGCATCGCCAGGTTGCAGTGTTCGGACATGGATGATGCGACTCTGGAGCGACATGACCGGGATGAGGCCGTGATCCGCGCCTGGCATCGGATCCGCTCCGTAGAGCAGGATTCCGGGACGCGCCCAATCGCGTCGGGCATCGGGCCATCCAAGCACGCCGCCGGAGTTCGCGACGCTCTGGTCGCCCGGCAGGCCTGCCGTCGCGCGATCAAAGGTGCGCAACTGGATTGTCGTCGCGTCCTGGTCAGGCTCGTCGGCGCGGGCAAAATGCGTCATGAGTGTGATCGATTCGACTGCGGCACAGGCCATCAACCGGGCATGGGCTGCGCGCACCTCATCGGGATCAAAGCCCGCGCGGTGCATCCCGGTATTGATTTTGAGCCAGGTCCGCAGGCTGCGTGGCGCGAGCGGCGTGCGTTCGATCATTGCGATCTGCTCAGGCTGGTGAACGACAACCCAAAGGCCAAGTTGTTGCGCCTGGATAAGCTCAGCGTCGTCGAAGCACCCTTCGAACAGCAGGATCGGGCCTTTGACGCCACCTTCGCGCAACTCGATCGCTTCCTGGGCGAAAGCGACAGCGTAACCATCGGCGACGTCTGCGAGCGCCATTGCGCAGCGCAAGGCGCCGTGTCCGTAGGCGTTGGCCTTGACGACGGCGAGCGCGCGCCCGCCATGCAACCGACGCGCCAATTGATAATTGTGGCGAAGAGCCCACAGATCAATCAGGGCGTGGGTGGGCCGGGTCATGCGCCCACGGTGACTGGGCGCACGGCGCGATGCTGGTCGGATTTGCTGTAGCGATCCAAGGCGAGACCTTCTGTGCGGATTTCCGGGTGGCGCCCGGTGACGAGATCAGCCACAAGTTTGCCCGAGCCGCAGGCCATCGTCCAGCCCAGCGTGCCGTGGCCCGTGTTCAGATAGAGGTTGCGCAGGGGGCTTGCTCCCACGACCGGCGTGCTGTCGGGGGTCATCGGGCGCAGGCCTGTCCAGAATTCGGCCCGGGTAAGGTCGCCGCCAGGAAAGAGGTCCGTGACGACTTTTTCGAGCGTGGCGCGACGGCGCGGGTTCAGTCCCAGGTCAAAACCGCCAAGCTCTGCCATGCCGCCCACGCGGATACGGTCGTCGAATCGCGTGACTGCGACCTTATAGGTCTCGTCAAGCACTGTGGAAACGGGGGCCCTGGATGCGTCAACGAGCGGGATCGTGAGCGAGTACCCCTTGACGGGGTATACCGGCAGATCGATGCCCAACGGCGAGAGCAGGGCGCGCGAGTAGCTGCCAAAGGCCAGCACGTAGCGATCGGCGGTGAGGGTCTTGCCAGCGCAGCGCACGCCCGTGATTTGATGACCGTCCGTGAGCAGGCCTTCAACCGGCGTGTTGAACCGGGCATCCACGCCGAGCGCGATCGCCATTTGCGCAAGGCGTTGGGTGAACAATCGGCAGTCGCCCGTCTCGTCGTTCGGCAGGCGCAGGCCGCCGGCCAGCGTGGCCACCGAGTGCGCCAGCGCAGGTTCGGCGCCGGCCAGCGCTGCACGGTCGAGCAGTTCGTAAGGGACGCCACATTCCTCGAGGACTTTGATGTCACGCGCGACGGCATCCATCTGTGCCTGCGTGCGAAACAGCTGCAGGGTGCCGCCGGTTCGCCCTTCATAGCCGATGCCGGTATCGGCGCGCAGCTGTTGCAGGCAGGACCGGCTGTATTCGGCAACGCGCATCATGCGTTCCTTGTTGATCTCGTAGCGCGCGGGATTGCATTCGCGCAGCATCGCGGCCATCCAGCGCAGCTGGAACATCGTGCCGTCAGGACGGATGGACAACGGAGCATGGCGCTGGAACATCCATTTCATGGCCTTGAGCGGTATTCCAGGCGCGGCCCACGGGGTCGAGTAGCCCGGCGAAACCTGGCCTGCATTGGCGTAGCTGGTCTCGTCGGCAGCACCCGGCTGACGGTCGATCAGCGTGACTTCCGCGCCCGAGCGGGCAAGGTAGTAAGCCGTGGTGGTTCCAACGACGCCGGCACCCAAAACGATGACTTTCATCACACAACCTTAAGTTCGAAGAGAATATCGACAGTTTAAAGAGTGTTTTGTAGTGAATATTTTTGTAATTTCTTTGAAAGGTTAGTGAAATCACTTTTTTTGTTGTTTAAATGATTCAGTTCAAGAGAAATGTCACTATTAGCGTAAAAACCACGGTGAAAAGCAGGATATTTGTTTGACTCCCGGGTACTTCACCCCTACACTTGGCAGGCAAGATTCTCAAGCGACGCGGTTTTTGTCCCTGGTCTGTCGCCCTTCGTGGTTTGCAGTACAGAAGTGTCTATCCCTTCCTTGATCGTCTGGCACTCTGGGTGGATTTCGCCCTTTTTTTCTCTATCAAGGAAGTTTAATAAAATGGCAACTGGTGTCGTGAAGTGGTTCAACGCCGAAAAAGGTTATGGTTTCATCATGCCTGATGGCGGTGGCAAGGATCTGTTCGCTCATTACTCGGAAATTCGCTCGAGTGGCTACAAGACCCTCGAAGAAAACCAAAAAGTCAGCTTCGAAATTGGCCAAGGCGCCAAGGGTCCGAGCGCGACGAACATTCAGATTATCTAATCTGTACCGCTGCGGCCAGCCTCAGGGCTGGTCGTCGCGACTAAACCCTGTATCGCTTATGTGATGCGGGGTTTTTTTATTTTCAACGACGAAATTCCGGGATATCGATCATGACCACCTTGCCGGACAGCCTGGCAGATTTGCTTTCCAGACGATCCCAAAAAATGGTGCGTGCGCCGGCGCCTGATGCCACGCAATTGCGCCAGATTCTTGAGGCTGCGGTCCGCGCCCCGGATCACTCTTCGCTTCGAGCCTGGCGCTTCGCGCTCGTCGAACAGCAGGATATCGCGGCGCTGACCGATATCGCCATTGAAGCGAGCCGTCGATCGGGCATGCAAATCAAGCCCGAAAAAGAAAAGAACATGCGCGCCTGGTTGTCACAAGTGCCGCTGCTGATCGGCCTGGCCTACAAAATCCAGCACGATAACGACCGCGTTCCCGAAATCGAGCAGACGCTTTCCATGGGTGCTGCGGTGATGAACATCCAGAACGCGGTGCACCTGCTGGGGTTCTCCTGCTACTGGAGCACGGGCCTTGGCACCTATACCGATGAGGTGCAGGAGGCTCTGGGCTTTGATGCACTGGACTACCGATTCGTCGGGTTCCTTGCGGTCGGCACGCCGATCTCGCCGCCCGAACCGGTGCAGCGCATCGATCCGATGACGCTCACGCATGTCTGGAAGCCGACGCCAGTTCCTCAATGATCGGGCATTCCGGGCGATCATCCCCGTGA
>CAITPF010000349.1 GCA_903894155.1 uncultured beta proteobacterium
AAACTTGGCGCCCCGGGTGCCCTGAACGCAGTGAGTCGGCCAGAGCACCTGCGCGCCATACGGCAGGTTGATGACATCAAATGGCTTGCGGCCCCCGTGCTGCGATGCGAACGAGATGTGATCGGCAGGATGCCAGTCTTGTGTGAGGACAACGTTCTGGAACTGCCTGGCGATTTCACCGATCGGGCCGACGATCTTGTCGCCTTCGGCAACAGCGAGGCTGCCTCCTGGCAGGAAGTCGTTTTGCATATCGATGACGATCAGGGCGTCCGCCGGGCCCGGCGATATTGTTTCGGGTGTTTGGGCCTGAGCCGAAATGAGCGATCCGCCGGGCAAGCTCGCCGTCAACACAGCGCCGGCCAGAACGAAATTTCGCCGCTTCACCGACTGTTCCGCAGCTCGACCTTGCCGATCGATACGATCTCGCCTTCGACCTTCTGTTGCGATTGTGCGAACAGCATCCCTGTGCAGGAGCCAGTCGTGACGATCTGGCCTTTGCGCAACGGGCTGCCGCGCTGCACGCAGTGCGTGGCCAGCCAGTGCGACAGGCGCAGCAGATCCACGGCGGGGTTGCCCCCGATTGTGTCTGCCACCGATTGCCCGTCGAAGGTCAGGATTGCACGCAGTTGCGGCAGTTGCACATCCCCGGGCCTGACGCTCGCGGCGGGCCCGACGACCAGAGCGCCGTGGCTTGAAAGATCCGCCAGCTTGGCGAACGGATCGGCGTCGATGAAATCGGCAAGGCGCGTCTCGACCACTTCGATCGCGGGAAACACTGCGTCGAACATGTCGTCCATGGTCAGCGCGTCGATCTCCTGCGGCGAACCGCTGATGTCACGGCGCACCCGGAACGCAATCTCGACCTCGATGCCGCGCAACGACGACGGGACCAGTTGCAGGCTCGTCCCTGTGGGCAGGATTCCCGAGGCGGGCATCGGGGCGCAGGAGGGCTCTGCGGTCGGGGTCTTGGCGCCGACTTTCCAGCCGCCGATCGGCCCGATGCGCTCCAGGAGGGCGTCTTGCAGGGCGTAGGCTGCGGCAGCGTCCGCAGGGCGCATATCAGCAGCGCGAAGGGCAGGCCCGCCCTGGCGGGCGGCAATAAGAAGATCGACGGCGGATAAAGTCACGGTAAGGGCTCCTGTGCAATCCGCCGGGCTCGGTGGCGGCAAGCCCCGATCGTACGCCGACCGGGCTCACCTGGGCGAGCGTTAAAGCGGCAGGTCGCCCGTCGGCTTGCCGAGCCACTTCTTCGAAATCGCGTCAAGCGTGCCGTCCGCCTTCGCTTGCGCGATGATTTCGTTGACCTTCGCCTTGAGCGCATCCTCGCCCTTGGCCACGCCGACAAAGTTGGGCGACTCCTTGAGCACGAACTTCAGCTCGGTGCCTAGCTTGGGATTTTTCTCCATCATGACGGCAGCGACCTGCGCGCTGGTCGCCACGAGCTGGGTCTGGCCAGCGACGAAGGCTGAAATGGTCGAGTTGTTGTCTTCAAAGCGGCGCACCTCGGTCGAGGCGGGCGCCACCTTGGTGAGCTCGGCATCGTCGACCGAGCCGCGCGTGACGCCGATCGACTTGCCCGCGAGCGCGGCGGGCTCGGCTGCCGCCGTGGTCTTGGGACCGAATACCGCGATAAAGAAGGGTGAGTAGGCCATCGTGAAGTCGATCACCTTTTCGCGCTCTGCATTCTTGCCCAGCGTCGAGATCACCAGATCGGCGCGGTGCGTCTGCAGGTAGGGAACCCGGTTGGCTGTGGTGGTCGGAATCAGCTCGGCCTTGACGCCCATCTTGCTGGCGATGAGGCGGGCGATGTCAATATCCAGCCCCTGGGGCTGCATATCGGCACCGATCGACCCGTAGGGCGGGAAATCCGTCGGAATGGCGATCCGGATGGTCTTTGTTTTCTGGATTTCGTCGAGTGCCGCCTGTGCGCGCGCACTGGTGGCGCCCGCGAGGGCGAGGGTAAGCGACAGGATGAGCGGCAGGCCGCGGCGCAACAGGGACATGGATTTCTCCGGCATGGGTGGACTGGAAAGGCCCCGAATGCGATGGGGCCGTCTGCCCCGCAAGGCAAGCAATTACCATGCCAGTGGCCGGGGCGTGCTGCCCCGACGCCGCGCTATTCGCCGAGGTAGGCAGCCCGGACTTTGGGATCGTCCAGCATATCCTTGGCGTTTCCGCTCATCGTGATCAGGCCGGATTCCATGACGTAGCCGCGGTCGGCGGCCAGGAGCGCCAGGCGCGCGTTCTGTTCGACGAGCAGGACGGTGACGCCCTGCGCCGAAATGTCGCGAACCACCTGGAACACTTTCTCGACCATGATGGGCGAAAGCCCCATCGAGGGCTCGTCAAGCAGCAAGAGGCGGGGCTTGCTCATAAGTGCGCGTGCCATGGCGAGCATTTGCTGCTCGCCGCCCGACATGGTTCCAGCCATCTGTGCCGCGCGCTCCTTGAGCCTTGGGAAAATCCCGAACATGCGCTCGACGTCGGCCGCGATGCCGGCCGTGTCGCTGCGCGAATAGGCGCCCATCTGGAGGTTTTCGACGATGGTCATGCGGGCAAACACCCCGCGGCCTTCCGGCACCATCGCCAGGCCCTGCCTGAGCAACGCGTGGCTGGGTACGCCCTTGATGGATTTGCCGAGGTATTCGGCTTCGCCACTGACCCAGCCTTGCAGGCCGGTGATCGCCTTCATGGTCGTCGTCTTGCCGGCGCCGTTGGCACCGATCAGCGTGACGAGTTCGCCTTCGCGGATCTCCATGTCGATGCCCTTGATGGCATGGATCCCGCCGTAGGCGACCTTGAGGTTCGTGATCTTGAGTATCGTGTCGTTCATGATGTCGCGCTCAATGGGCCGGGGTGCCGAGGTAGGCTTCGATGACGGCCGGATTGCGCTGGATTTCCTTGGGCAACCCCTGGGCGATCACCTTGCCATAGTCGAGCACGGTCATCCGGTCGCACAGGCCCATGACGAGCTTGACGTCGTGCTCGATCAGCAGGATCGTCCGGCCATCGCAGCGGATTTTGTCGAGCAGTTCGCGCAGCTCGGTCTTCTCCGTGGCGTTCATGCCGGCGGCAGGCTCGTCGAGCGCGAGCAACTTGGGTTCGGTGGCCAGGGCGCGCGCGATTTCCAGGCGGCGCTGGTGCCCGTACGACAAGTTGCGCGACGTGAAGTTGGCGTAGCGACTGATGCCCACATAGTCGAGCAGCGCGTGCGCCTTTTCGAGCACGTCGGCTTCCTCTTTGCGAACCGACGCCGGCCGGAAGATTGCACCGAACACGCCGGCGTGGGTCTGAATGTGCCGTCCCACCATGACGTTTTCGAGTGCCGTCATGTCGCCGAACAGCCGGATGTTCTGGAACGTGCGGGCGATGCCTGCCTTGGCGACTTCGTGCACGGCGGTGGGCCGATACGCCCGGCCTGCGAGCGAAAAATTTCCGGAGTCTGGCATGTAAAGGCCGGTGATCACGTTGAAGAACGTTGTCTTGCCGGCACCGTTGGGCCCGATCAGGCCGTAGATTTCGCCCTGGTTGATATGCAGGCCGACGTCGGCCAGCGCCTGCAAGCCGCCGAACCGCTTGTTGACACCCTGGACCGAGAGAAGAATGTTGATCATGCGGGTCTCCTCCTCAGGGCGTGTCGGGTGCGGGAATGGCGACGGGACGATCCTCGCGGCGCGGCGCGGGCCAGATGCCGGCGGGCCGATACAGCATGACGCCCACGAGCGCCAGGCCGAACAGCAGCGAGCGCAGGACTTCCGCGTCGATGATGACGTGACCGAAGATCATCTTCTGCAACGGGGTCGCCAGTTCGCGCAGCAACTCCTGGAAGCCCACCAGCAGCACGCCGCCGAGGATGATGCCGGGAATGTGGCCCATACCGCCGAGCACGACGATCGCCAGGACGTAGATCGATTCCCACAACACGAACGACTCCGGCGACACAAAGCCCTGGAAGGCACCGAAGACGGCGCCCGAGACCCCGCCAAAGGCCGCGCCCATCGCGAACGCCAGCAATTTGACGTTACGCGTGTTGATGCCCATCGCCTTGGCCGCGATCTCGTCCTCGCGGATGGCCACCCAGGCGCGCCCGATGCGCGAGTGCTGCAGTCGCAGGTTGACGAAGATGATGACCATCACCATCACGATCAGCAGGTAGTAGTACATCATGACGGGCGTAAGCTTGTAGCCGAACAGGTCCACCGCTTTGGATAAATCCAGTCCGAAGATCCGCACGGGATCGACGGCGGTAATCCCCTTGGGCCCGTTGGTGATATTGATGGGCCTGTCGAGATTGTTCATGAAGATGCGGACGATTTCGCCGAACCCCAGCGTGACGATTGCCAGGTAGTCCCCGCGCAGCTTGAGCGTTGGCGCGCCCAGCAGCGCACCGGCCGCCGCCGCCACAGGCGCCGCAAGCAACAGCACCCACCAGAACCCAAGATGTATGCCACCGGGAAACAGGTGCGCAAGCCACGCGAACTGCGAAGTCAGGTGCGGGGAACTGAGCAGCGCCATCATGTAGGCGCCCACCGCGAAGAAAGCGATGTAGCCGAGATCGAGCAACCCGGCGAACCCGACGACGATATTCAGGCCCAGCGCGAGCAGGATGTAGAGCAGCGCGAAATCCAGCACCCGTACCCAGTAATTGCCGCCGAACGTCTGCGCGACGACGGGGGCAATGAGCGCCAGTACGGCGAACCCGATGACCGAGTACATGGCCATGCCCGTATTGTCTGCCGCTGAGAGCTTTTTCATGGGTCGTCTCCCTCAGGCCCGGTCGGCGACGCGTTCGCCCATGATGCCGGAGGGCCGGAACACGAGCACGGTGATCAGCACGATGAAGGCGAAGACATCCTGGTAGTTCGAACCGAACAGGCCGCCGGTAAGGTCCCCGATGTAGCCGGCACCCAGCGCCTCGATGAGCCCCAGGAGAATGCCGCCGATCATCGCGCCTGCCAGGTTGCCGATGCCGCCCAGCACGGCTGCGGTAAAGGCCTTGAGTCCCGGAATGAAGCCCATGTAGAAGTGCGCGTTGCCGTAGTTGGTGGCCATCATCACGCCAGCCACCGCGGCGAGTGCGCCGCCGATGACGAAGGTGGCGGAGATGACGAAATTCTGGTTGACCCCCATCAGGCCGGCCACTTTCGGGTTCTCTGCGGTCGCGCGCATCGCCCGTCCAAGCTTGGTGCGGTTGACCAGGATGAGCAGGCCCGCCATGACGAGGAATGCCATGACGATGATGACGATCTCCTTGCCGGTAATGGTCGCGCCCGTCTGGCCGATGTCGATCGGATCCGAGGGCAACAGCTCGGGAAAGATCATGGGATTGCGTGACCAGATGATCATGGCGAGCGTCTGGAGGATGATCGAGACGCCGATCGCCGTGATGAGCGGGGCCAGGCGCGGCGCGTTGCGCAATGGCCGGTAGGCGACGCGCTCGATCGTGTAGGAAAGCACGCCGCAAACCGTCATGGCAATGAGGGTGGCAAGAATCAGGGTCAGCCATTGCGGCAAGCCGGGCGCGATCGACCGTATTGCGGAGATCGATGTCATCGCCGTCAGCGCGCCGACCATCAGCACTTCGCCATGGGCGAAGTTGATGATGCCCAGGATCCCGTAGACCATGGTGTAGCCCAGCGCGATGAGGGCATAAATGCTGCCCAGCACCAGGCCGTTCATGATTTGCTGGATGAAGATATCCATGAGGTTCCTGCCTTGCCCGAAAAAATTACGGCACCGCCAAACTGCCGCGGTGCCGTTGCGCCGGTGACGACGCGCTTACATCTTCACGATGTCGAGGACTGACTTCTTATTGTCCTTGTAATCGTAGAGAGTAATGATGCCTTCTTTCATGTCACCCTTCTGGTCGAAGGCCACCGTGCCGATCAGGCCAGGGTAGTTGGTCGTCGGCATTTGCGCGAGGATCTTTGCGGGATCGGTCGAGTTTGCACGCTTCATGGCATCGACGATGACCATGACCGAGTCATAGGTGAACGGCGCATAGATCTGCACGCCGGTGTTGAAGCGCGCCTTGTAGGCCTTCTCGAAATCGGCGCCCTTGGCCATCTTCGAGAGCGACATGCCGGCTTCGGAGCAGATGATGTTCACGACTGCGGCGCCTGCAAGCTCGGCGACCTTGTCGGTGCACATTCCATCGCCGCCGACGATCTTGGCGGGGATCCCGAGCTCGCGCGCCTGCTTGGCCAGCGGGCCGCCCGTGGCGTCCATGCCGCCGTACATGATGACGTCGGGCTTGGTGCCCTTGACCTTGGTCAGGATGGCCTTGAAGTCGGTGGCCTTGTCGTTGGTGGCCTCGCGTGCGACAACCGTCATGCCCTGGGCCTTGGCGGTCTTCTCGAACTCGTCAGCCAGGCCCTTGCCGTAGGCGGTCGCGTCGTCGATGATCGCGACGGTCTTGGCCTTGAGGGACTTGCCGGCATAGTTGGCGAGCGCCGGGCCTTGCTGGGCATCGGTGGCCACGACGCGGTAGGTGGTCTTGAAGTTTTGCAGCGTGTAGGCCGGGTTGGTCGACGAGGGCGAGATCTGCACGATGCCGGCATCGCTGTAGATCTTCGAGGCCGGGATCGAGACGCCGGAATTCAGGTGGCCGACAACGGCGACGACTTTGGCGTCGACGAGTTTTTGCGCAACGGCGGTCCCGGTCTTGGGGTCGCCTGCGTCGTCTTCGGCGACGAGTTCGAGCACGACTTTCTTGCCGTTGATCGTGAGGCCGGCTTTGTTGATTTCTTCAATGGCCAGGCGCGCGCCGTTTTCGTTGTCTTTACCGAGGTGGGCAATAGCGCCGGTGAGCGGGCCGACGTGACCGATCTTGACAGTGGCGTCCTGGGCGAGAGCCGAACCGCCGGCAGCCAGCAACGCGATGGCCGCTGCGAGCGGCAGAAGTTTTGCAGCAAATCTGTATTGCATGTCTGATCTCCTGGGAGGGCGTGACGCGAATATCGCAGCAGCAATCTTACCGTCATAAATGGCGGGCTTGTCCAATCGACGTGGCCGGTCAGGGATTACCCTGTGCAAGGCGAACGCAGTAGCACGCGCGTGGTGCCTTTTCAGGGGATTCGGGCGCGTATGCACCATCGCGCGCACCGAAACGATGCGAGAGGAGTGCCCGTGCCCGTGCTCGCCCGAGACCGAGACCGAGACCGAGACCGAGACCGAGACCGAGGCCGAGGCTGAGGCTGAGGCTGAGGCTGAGGCTGAGGCTGAGCCTGAGATTGAGACCGACGTGCGCTCAGAGCCGGCGGCGGCGAATCAGGTCAGTATTTGCGCACGAACGGGTCTGGCATATCCAGATCGCTGGAGACCCAGACGCTCTTGGTTTCCAGATACTCCTTGACTGCTTCGATGCCGCCCTCGCGCCCGAGCCCGCTATCCTTGTAGCCACCGAATGGCGTCGTGAAACTCGTCGACCGATAGTTGTTGATCCACACGGTGCCCGCTTTGATACGCTCGGACATCATCATCGTGCGATGCAGGCTTTGCGTCCAGATCCCTGCCGCAAGGCCGAAGCGGATATCGTTGGCGATGCGGATGGCGTCTTCCTCGTCCTTGAATCGCAGCACGGCCAGCACAGGACCGAACACTTCCTCCTGTGCAATGCGCATGTCGTTCTTTACATCGACAAAGATGGTCGGCTCGACGAATTGGCCGCAACCGTATTCAGGCCCCTTTGGTGCATTGCCGCCGAACACGCATCGCGCGCCCTCGTTCCTGGCGATGTCGATGTAGCGCACCACCTTGTCGTATTGCGGGCGGGTGGCGACCGGGCCCACCTGCACGTCGGTGCGCGCCGGGTCGCCCAGGCGCGCCTTGCTGGCGATGGCGATCAGGCGATCGACAAACTCGTCGTGAATGTTGTCTTGCAGCAATAGCCGCGATCCGGCCATGCAAGTCTGCCCGCCGGCTGAAAAAATTCCGGTGATGACGCCGTTGGCCGCGCGCGTCAGGTCGGCATCGTCGAAGACGATATTGGGCGATTTTCCGCCGAGCTCGAGCGACACGCGCTTGAAATGCTGCGCCGCCAGCATGTTGACCTTGCGGCCACCTTCGTCGCCGCCCGTGAAGGCAATGCGCGCGACATCGGGATGGCACACCAGGGGCTCGCCGACCTCGTTGCCAAAGCCCGTGATCACGTTGAAGACGCCCGGCGGGAATCCCGCCTCGGCGAAGAGGCGCGCGAGCAGGAAGAGTGAGACGGACGTGTGCTCCGAAGGCTTGGCCACGATGGTGTTGCCCGCCGCGAGCGCCGGGCCCAGCTTCCACGCCGTGAGCAGCAACGACGAGTTCCACGGCGTGATGGTGGCCACCACGCCCATGGGCTCATACCGGATGTAGTTGAAGACCTTGGGTTTGTCCATCGGGACGACGGCGCCCTGGATCTTGTCCGCAAGGCCACCGTAGTAGTAGAAGTACTTCGCGACATAGCGCACCTGCCCGCCCACTTCGCTGCGCAGCTTGCCGTTGTCGCGGCTTTCGGCCTCGGTGAGCTCGGCCGCGTTTTGCTCGATCAGCGCGCCGAGTTTGTACATCAGCATGCCCCGGTCGCTCGCGGACATTTTGCCCCACGGGCCTGACAAAGCATCCTTGGCCGCCTTGACCGCGCGGTCGACGTCATCCTTGCCGGCGCGGGGGATCAGTGCCCAGGCCTCACCGGAGAAAGGATCCTGGGATTCGAACCACTGGCCCGTGCTCGGGTCGACCGATTCGTTGTTGATGAAGAGCTGGTATTTGGGCTGCATGTCGATGTCTCGCTGGTGATGTTCCGGGCGGTGGATGCCCGGGGCTGCGGATGACCATTTCTGCGTCCGCACCTCAATACAACATTATGCCCAAGTCGCCGCCAAAGCCGGGCCGGGTAACCAGGATCATCGGGGCGAACGCCACCATCGTGATCCCGGCGAAGTCCCTGACCGGATCGAAGGGCGTCCTGTCGACGACGGCCGGGTTCAGGGTGAGGTTGGCTTGGCCGCCATTGTTGGCTTGCCCGCGTTTTGGCGAAAGGGACTCCCGTCAAAAACGCTTTTCAAGATAAATGAATAGTGTCTTCACCTTCTTGCCGTGGTCATTCGCGGCGGTCGAGAGCAGAATCCGTTTCCACCATGAAGTGGAGTGACTGATGCGCGCCGTGAATAGAATAGTCTGGTTGGGCCTGCTTGGCCTGTGGAGCAGTCTGGCGGGAGCGCAGACCGACGCTTTTCCCTCGCGACCGATCCGCATGATCGTGGGGTTCCCGGCCGGGGGTGCCTCCGACGTGGCTGCGCGCACGATTTCCGGGCGCATGGGCGAGTTGCTTGGCCAGACCGTGGTCGTGGAGAACAAGCCCGGGGCGGGCAGCAACATCGGCTCGGAGGCCGTGGCGAAGTCAAAGCCAGACGGCTATACCGTTCTCTTCGCGACGATCTCCACCTCGATCAACGGCAGCCTGTACAAACAGCTCAACTACGATCCCGCCAAGGATTTTGCCGCTGTCTCCCAGGTTTCCTCGACGCCATTCCTGCTGGTGGTCAATCCCGCCGCGCCGTATCAATCGGTGGCGGATATCATCGCCGCGGCGAAAAAGGCGAGCGGCACGCAGAAGCTGCCGGATTATGCGAGCGCCGGGAACGGCACCGGCTCGCATCTCTTCATGGAGCTCTTCATGGAGATCGCTGGCATCCAGCTCACGGCGATTCCCTACCGGGGCGCGGCGCCGGCGATTGCCGACGTGATGGGTGGCCAGGTGCCGATCGCCTTCGACAATATTCTCACCACGCTGGGGCAGGTTGAGTCGGGCAAGTTGCGCGGGCTGGCGGTGAGCACGAAGCAACGCTCCAAGGTCGCCCCCGCGATCCCGACGATGGACGAATCGGGCGTGCCCGGCTATGACGCGACTGCGTGGTTCGGGCTGTTTGTCCCCGCCGGTACGCCCCCCGCAGTCATCGCCAAACTATCCGACGCCGCCATCAAGGCGGTCCAGACCCCTGAAGTCAGTGCGACTCTGATGAAATCCGGCGCAGAACCGGTCGGTTCGACGCCAGCTGAGTTCGACGCGTTCTACAAGGCCGAGGTCGCGAAATGGGCGCAGGTGATCCGGCGCGCCAAGGTCCAGATCGAATAGCGCGGCTCCCTACGTCCTCTCCTCATTTCCCTTTCACTCAACCACCAGGCTTAAGAATCCCCATGAAGATCTGGCACCAGAGTTTTACCGTCCTGAGCGATCTCGGTCCGTATTCGGATGCGCTGAAGGCGCACTTCAAGCGTGTCGCGCGGCCGGACACGGAAATCGTGATGCATGGCATGTCGCCCGGCACCTTCACGAGCAACTACCCCGGATCCGATATCCGCCATGCCGGCATTTTCCACTTGCACAGTATGCAGTTCATGCAGGCAGGCGTGCTGGCGCAGGAGCAGGGCTACGACGCATACGCGGTCAGCACGCTGCCGGATCCCGCGCTGCGGGAGATCCGGGCGCTCATTGATATCCCGGTGATCGGCTATGGAGAAAGCTCCATGCTGACGGCCTGCACGCTTGGGCGCAAATTCGGCGTGCTGGTGTTTATCGAGGATTTCTACGAACTGCTTGCCGACAACGTCGAGGGCTATGGGCTTACCGCGCGTTTCGCCGGCGCCGGGCCCGTCGGGTTCAGCTTCAACGACGTGCTCAAGGGATTTTCCGATCCGACCGAGTTGATCGAAAAATTCAAGATCGGCGCACGACGGCTGATCGCCCAGGGCGCGGATGTCATCATCCCGGGCGAGGCGCCGTTGAATGTGCTGCTCGCCCACCATGGCGTGACCGAGGTCGATGGCGTCACCATCATGGATTCGCTCGGCACCTGGGTCAAGCATGCGGAGATGATGGTCGAACTGCGCAGGCTATGCGGCACGAAACCGAGCCGCAAGGGGTTCTTTCACAAGCTGCCGGAATTGTCCCGGGTCAAGGAACTCTTCGCTTTCTACGGTCTGGACCAACGGCAACCGGGCTCTTGACGTCGGGGCGGCGCCGGACATCGAAGATTTCCGGCAGGAAGTCGATGAACGCCCGGACTTTGGGCGACGCGAAGCGCGACTTCACCGTGACCGCATGAAAGGTTCGGGTGGACGTTTCCCATTCGGGAAACATCTGCGTGAGCCGGCCCTGGGCGAGCGCATCGGCGACGAAGACATCAAGCACGTAAATCAGGCCGACCTCTTGCAGGGCGGCCTGGATGAGCGCCTCGGTGTTGTTGAAGTTCAGCGCGCCCTGCGGGCGGATGACGATGTTGGCGTCGCCCCGCGTGAGCGTCCAGTGGTTCGGGATCTGGTAGCTGTCCTTGATCAGGCCCAGGCAATGTTTGGGATCGATCGTCTCGGGCGTCGCGCCCGCCAGCCGTCGCACGGTCGCCGGCGCCCCGCAGACGATGTAGCGTGCCTCGTAGATGGGCCTGGCCACCAGGTCCGCATCCTCGACGCGGTCCATCCGGATCGCGACGTCGGTGGCGCGTTCGATCAGGTTGTGCGGCTCGTTGGTCAGGTTCACGGCGACGGACATCCCCGGATGCCTGCGCGCAAGCTCCGGCAATGCAGGGCAGAGCAGCGTCTGGCCGATGGCAAACGGGCACTCGACGCGCAGCAGGCCGGCGATTTCGGTGGCGTGGATCTTGACGTCGGACTCGAGTTGCGCGACGGACTTGAGGATTTCGAGGCACCTTGGCAAAAACAGATCGCCTTCCTCGGTCAGGCGCAGGTGCCGCGTATTGCGCTGGATGAGCGTCACGCTGAGGTGCTTTTCGAGGTTGCGCAGGCTGGACGTGACCGTGGCGTTGGCCAGATCCAGGGATTCGGCGGCGCGGGAAAAGCTCCCGCATTCCATGACGCGCACGAACACCTCCATCGCCCAGAGCTTGTCCATTGCTCTCCTTTCGGTTTTTTTTAAAAGTCCATTTGGCGCTGACCGCTCAATGAATCGGCCCTGCGGACCTAAGCTTATGAGTTGGCATAACAGTCTACAGGATGGCGCAATGGACCAGAAATTCGACGTGGTGGTGGCCGGCTGCGGCGTGGCGGGGCTTTCGGCGGCAGTGACCGCCGCCGAGCGCGGCCTGACAGTGGCCGTGCTCGAGCGCGCCAGCCGTGATGACCGGGGCGGGCAGAGCCGTTACACCGAGGCCTATCTGCGCATGAAGGCGATGGACGAGGTGACCGACGATTTCGAGACCTACCTGGCCTCCAATATCGGCCTGTATGCCGATCCGGACCTGACCAACGAAATGGCGACCGGAGGCCGCGACAACTGGTCGCACGTGACCCGCACGCTTGCCGTGCCGGATCCGGAGGTGATCGGAAATTTTGCCGACCATGTGCCCTCGACCATTGCGTGGCTGCAGGGGCTGGGCGTGAAGTTCGACTTCCTGCCGACCCAGTTTCTGACCAAGACGCAGCCCCGCCTGCTGCCCGTGGGTGGCGGCGCGGCGCTGGTCGATGCGTTGGCCGCGCGCGCCGAGCAACTCGGCGTCAATTTTTTCTACCACACGACGGCGCGACGCCTGCTGCAGGATGCAACCGGCACGGTCATCGGGCTTGCCGCACACCAGCAGGGGACGGGCGGGATCGCATTTCACGGCAAAGTCGTGCTTGCCTGCGGCGGTTTCGAGGGCAACCCGGCATTGCTGTCGAAATATATGGGGCCACGCTCGGTGTACCTGCGTCCGATCTGCAAGGGCGCCTACTTCAACCGCGGCGAGGGCATCGAGATGGCGCTCGACATCGGCGCGGCGCCCTGCGGCGACTTCGGCAGCTACCACGCCGAGCCGATCGACCCGCGCTCGGGGGTCTCGGAGCCTTCCGTCTTCATCTTCCCCTACGGGATCCTGGTCAACAAAGACGGCCAGCGGTTCGTCAACGAGGCTCCGGGTACGGTGGACGCCTGGTACGAACGCATTACGCGCCGCATTTTCGAGCAGGTCGAGGGAATCGCCTATGTGATCCTGGACCAGCGGGTCAAGGACGTGCCCAACTATCGGCTGGCCCTGCGCACCGACGTGCCGGCGATCGAGGCCGACACCATCGAGGGGCTCGCCGACAAGATCGGCGTGCCCGCGCAGGAACTCAGAGCGACTGTGGACGCGTATAACGCAGCGTGCCCTGCCGGGGGTGCCTACGATCCGCTCAATCTGGACGGCCGCACAACGCAGGGACTCGCTCCGCCGAAGTCGAACTGGTCGATGCCCCTGGACAAGGGGCCCTACCTGGCCTATCCAATCATTTCGGCCAACGTCTTCACGTTTGGCGGACTGAAGGTGAGCCCGATCGGGCAAGTGCTGGACACGGACGGCAACATCATGCCGAACCTGTACGCGGCAGGCGAGGTCATTGGCATGTACTACACCAACTACACCGGCGCCACGTCCGTGCTCAAGGGGCTCGTGTTCGGCCGCCTGGCCGCCGCCAACATCGCCGACGCGAAGTGAGAACCCGATGAGCAAGAACGACGCGGGCATCGGTCTGGCCACGGATGTCGTGCAGGCGCTGCTGGCTGCGCGCCAGGCGGGCATCCCCGAGGACGTGGCCGAACAGGTTCGTCGACATATCGCCGATGGGATCGGCATCGCCGCGGCGGCGCGCAAGTCCGACATGGCTGCACGGGTCATGCGCGCGCAGCTCGCCGCTTCGGGCGAAGGGCCCTGTCGGCTCATCGGAGGCGGCACGGCCGCGCCGCTTGCCGCGGCGTTCATCAATTCGGCGCTGATCCATATTCTCGACTATGACGATATCCATGACGCGGGCCGGCTGCACCCCGGCACGATCGTGTTGCCTGCCGTGCTCGCCGCCGCGGACATCGCGGGCGCCACCGATCGCGCGATCGAGAGCGCCGTGGCGCTGTCGGGCGAACTGATGTGCAAACTGGGCGTCGCCTGCACGCCACGGGGCGACGGACCCGGGTCGGAATGGTTCCTCACGCAGGTGTTCGGCTATGCGGCGGCAGCCGTCGGGGCAGGGTTGGCGCTGGGGCTCAACGAGCAGCAGCTCGTCTCGGCGATCGGGCTGTCGTACATGCAGGTTGCCGGCGGCAAGGAGGCCGGCTTTGGCACGGGTTCGAACGCGCGCTCCATCTACCCCGCGTTCGCCGCGCAGGGAGGCCTGCAGGCCGCATTGATGGCGCGTGCCGGGGTTGTGGGCCCGGCGAGCGCGCTCGACGGCGCCGCAGGGCTGTTCCGCATCTATTTCGGCGCGCAGCTCGCGCGACCGCGCCGGCGCCTGCTGCTGGATTTTTCGCGCTGGCAATACCGTGACGTGCAGACCAAGCCGTGGCCGAGCTGCCGCCTGTCGCACCCGTACATCGCGGTGGCGCTTGACGCGCGCAAGACGTGTCTCGAGCACCCCGGGGCGCGCATCCGCGTCGCGGTCAATGCCTCGGCCGCGCGGCTGTGCCGCCCGATCGCCGAACGCCGCCGCCCGCTGACCTTGCAGGATGCAAAATACAGTATTCCGTTCATGACCGCCTTCGCGCTCGTGCGCGGCGATCCCGGCCTGACCAAGCTCGACGATCTTGCCTTGCGTGACACGGCGGTCCTCGACATGGCCATGCGCGTGGAGATCGATGAGACGCTGGCCGACAAGCCCGGGCATCCGATGGCCGTGCTGACGCTCGAGGACGGTCGTCGCAAGCTGCTGACCGCCCGGTTCCGGCCGGCAGTGCTCGCCATGGACGCGGCCGGCACGCAGGCGAAGTTTGAGGATTGCCTGGCGTATGCGGGCGCGGGGGCCGTCGCGCGGCGGATCTGGAAGCAACTCATGCAGGGCAAGGTGCGCACCGCTTTGCGCCAGCTCAACCTCGGAGATGACTGAACATGGCAATGTATGCGGCAAATTTCATGGTGGGCCAGGTGGCCCTGGTGACGGGCGGAACCGGCGGCATCGGTAGCGCCGTTTGCGAGGCGCTGGCGCTGGCCGGGGCGCGTGTCGTTTCCGCTGACCTGGCGATCGCCGACCGCGCCCAGGCAGACGTTGGCATCGAGCGGATTGCGCTGGACGTGTCCAGCGCTGCACAGGTGCGCGCGTGCGTCGAAGGCGTGCTCGCGCGGCATGGGCGGCTCGATATCCTCGTGAACGTGGCCGGGGTCGTCTCAGTCGGCAACGCGCAGGATCTGCCCGAGGCGGAGTGGGACCGGGTCGTCGACATCAACCTCAAGGGAACCTTCCTGTGTTGCCAGGCCGTGATCCCGGCGATGAAACAGCAGAACTATGGCCGCATCGTCAATATCGGCTCGGTGCTGGGCAAGAACGGCGGTAACCCACGCCCCTGGATCAACCCGCGCGAGCAGGATCGATCGGGCAACGTGGCGTACGGGGTGTCGAAGGCGGGCGTGCACATCATGACGTCCTTCCTGGCGCGGGAACTGGCTGCCAGCGGCATTACGGTCAATGCCGTCGCGCCTGGGCCGGTCGCCTCGGCGATGACGACCCAGTTCCCGGATGCGCTGCGCGCCCTGATCCCCGTCGGGCGGATGGGGCAGGCGGCGGAGGTTGCGTCTGCGGTGCTGTTCCTGGCCTCCCCTGACTCCGGGTTCGTCACCGGAGAAATACTCGATGTCAATGGCGGACTCTGGTCCGACTGATTTCTGAATCTTTTTTGTTTCAAAGGACTGAACATGCTGAACGGACGCGCGATCTATCTGGTGCTGGACATGGAAAACGACATCGTCCACGATGACGGCGCAAGCGGGAAGAGCCCGATGGGCGATCAGGTGCGCGCACGCGGATTGATCTCCAGGACGCAGGTGGCGATTCGCAAGGCGCGCGAAGCCGGGCTGCTGGTCGGTTTCGTGCGCGTCGGCTTTTCACCGAACTACCAGGAATGCCCGCGCAATTCGCCCGTGTTCGGCACTGCGCCGGAGCACGGTCGATTGAAACTCGGCACCTGGGGCACCGAGATCCATCCGGACCTCGACGTGCAACCCGAGGATATTCAGGTGATCAAGCACCGCGTCAGCCCGTTCTATTGCACCTCGCTTGAGGCCGCGTTGCGCGCCCAGGGTGTCACGCGCATTTATTGTTCCGGCGTGTCGACCCAGGCGGTGGTGCAGGCGACCGTGCGCGAAGGCCACGACAGGGACTACGAGATGATCGTCCTGGAGGACGGCTGCTGCGCGCACAGCGCCGAGGAGCACGCCAACTCGATCCAGAGCCTCGCGCGCTTCTGCAAGCTCGACACGATCGACGGCGTGGCGTTCGCCAACCCCTGAGCAGGGGCTGGCCGGCGCATCAGTCGGCCAGGTCGATTTTTGCGTGGCGCAGCACGTCGCCCCAGCGGCGGTACTCGGCATCCACGAAGGTCTCGAACGCTTTGGTCGACGCCATGGTGGCGACCGGCACGGCGGCGTTCGCGAGTTGCTCCCGTACGTCAGGGCGCGCCATCACGCGCATCAGCGCCGTGTTGATATGTGCAATGACGTCGGGTGGCGTTTGCCCGGGCGCGAAGATGCCGATCCACGTAGAGACATCGAACCCCGGGATCGTTTCCGCGACCGTCGGCACGTCGGGCAATGCCGCCAGGCGCTCGGCGCTGGTGACGGCCAGCGCGTGCAGCCTTCCTTGCTTTGCGAGCGGGACAATCGGCGGGGCATCGAGCATGAGCGAATCGACGTGGCCCGCCATGGTATCGGCGATGGCAGGCGTTGCCCCCTTGTAGGGCACGTGGGTGAATTTGCCGCCCGAGGCGTCGATCAGCAACTCGATCGCCAGGTGTGGCAGGCCGCCAATTCCGGACGAAGCCATGGTAAGCGATCGCGTCTTTGACAGCGCGATCAGTTCAGTCAGCGACTTCACTTGCGGCAGCGTCGGGCCTACCGAGACCACTTGCGGCGTCAGGCCAACGAGGTTGATGGCCTTGAGATCCTTGCGGGGATCGAACGGCGGGTTCTTGAACGCCTGTGGCGCCACCACGATGGCGCTCATGCTCGAGGCAAAAAGCGTGTGTCCGTCGGGGGGCGCTTTGACGGTGGCCATCGCGGCGATCGTGCCCGAGGCGCCCGCCTTGATTTCGACGACAACGGTGGTGCCGAGCTCCCGGCCAAGATGCGGGGCGATGATGCGCGCGGCCATGTCGTTGGAGCCTCCCGCCGGGAACCCCACCAGCAGCGTGATGGGCCTGTCGCCGAACCCTTCTGCCAGGGCGGGCACGGTCGCCGCGGATGTCGCGAGTGCGGCGATGGCTGTTGCCAGCGCTACCCGGCGCACCACCAGGCGCACTGCACGGCCCGTGATGTTCAGGATATTCATGATGTCTCCCCGTTGTGCCTCGTTCCGGTGGCGCGCGATCGACGCCGATGCCGGACGCTGCATCGTTTATTCGTCGAGTGTACGCTTGAGCGCCGGAAGGATCTGCTTCCAGTCGCCGACGATGCCAATGCGCGACATGCCGAAGATGGGCGCCTCGGGATCCGCGTTGATGGCGACCACGCGCGTGTGTGGATCAATGCCCGCCATATGTTGCGGCGTGCCCGAAATCCCGACCGCGAGGTAGATGTCGGGGCGCACGTACTTGCCGGATTGCCCCACTTGCCGCGCCACGGGCGCCAGGCCCGCGTCGACCGCGGGAAGGCTGGCCCCCACCGCGCCGTCGAGTTGCAGCGCGATGTCATACAGCAGCGCGAAGCCCGCGGGATCGCCGACGCCGCGCCCCCCGGAAACCACGATTCTCGCGCCGTCCACCGGCGCGTGGATTTCGGCTTGCGAGCAGGCCACGATCTCGAACGCCGATCCATCCGCGATCTGGACGGCGATGTCGTGCACCGTCGTCGGATTGCGCGGCGCGACGGCGCTGTCGACTGTGCCAGCGGCGCCTGCGCGAACCGACGCGGTTGCCGGACCCGGCTGCACGCATTGCGTCGCCCGCAAGCGTCCGCCATAGGCTGAACGCGCAGCAGTCACTACGCCGGATGGCTCGACGCCGATTGACTGGATCCGCCCAAGCGGCACGGCCCCCAGGCGCGCCGCCAGGCGTGCGGCGATCTCTTCGTGCAGCGGATCGGCGCAGACGAGGTAGAGCACATTCGAGGCCGCGGCATGCCCGCCCGGGCGGGCGATCAGCATGTCGGCAAGCAACGCCAGAATCTGCCCCGATTGCCAGGGTTGCCTGGCATCCATGCCGGAGCAAACCGCGATGTCGTTCAGGCCGAGCGGCATTGCGAGCTCGAGGGCTCGTGCGCGCTGCGGCCCGACAATCAGCGCGTGTGCCGTCGTGCCGGATTGGTCAGCCAGCGCCCGGGCGACGGTGAGCGCGGTGATGTCAGGCGTTGCCTTGTCGTCGCCGGCGAAGAGCAGCGCGCAGAAGCGCATCGGTTCGGCCGTCATGATTGCGCCGGTGTCGCGGGGCTGGCCCGCAGATAGTCGGCGAGCGCCTGCGCTTGCTCTGGGATGCTTCCTTCGAGCATGCGGCAGGGGGTATCTGTTTTGCGGCCCGATTCCAGCGGCTCGAGTGCGACCCGGCTGATACGGCCAGTGACAGGGGTGCCGCAAGCTGTGCGCATTGCGGCGTCACCCGGGGTGAGCATGTCGATTTTTTGCTGCCGGGCAAGCGCGACGTTTTTCATGAGCGGGTGACGCAACCGGTTGCCGCGGTCGTTGGTCACGCTGGCAACCAGGGGGCCTGGCACGCGGATCGTCTGTACCTGGTTGCCGAAGATGCGATCACACTGCCAGGCGTGCCCGGCGCGTTGTACGGCCAGCGCCAGACCGACGAAGGGCAGGCCCCAGCGTTCGGCGATGAAAGCCGGGGCGACCCCGTCGTCGAGATCGCCCTGCTCGCGCCCCATCAGCCAGAGATCGACCGGGGGTGCGGCGATGCCGTTGAGCGCAGCGGGGATCGCCTGGGAGAGCCAGTCCGGGTTTGCGCGCCTGTTCGCAGGGGTGGGAATCCCCGCCACAAAATCAGGCCGGAAAGCCGCCACGGTGCGCATCAGCGCAACGTCGCCCGCGCCATCGGTGACGAGGGCCGTCACGCGCACCGATGGATCGCGGTCGCGCAACTTGAGCGCGACCTCGAGCGCGGCCTCGTCGAACGGACTCAGCTTGAACGGCGTGGTGGGCGCGGCGACCAGGTCGAGCCATTTCCCCGTCGCGGGTCGCGCGAGCGGACGGCGCGGATCGGCGACGCCGCAAAGCACGACAGCGACATGCACGGCGCGGGTCCTACTTGAGTGCGGCGAGCGCCGAGCGCGCGGCGACGCGCCCGAAGATCGCGGCCTTGCCGAGCGATGATCCCGTCATGTAGGCCGCCCCATGGAGGCCGCCGATGACTTCGCCCGCGGCGTACAGGCCGGGCAGTGCGTCGCCGAATACATCGATCACCCGCAGGGTGTCATCCACGCGCAAACCGCAATACGTGCCGAACACAGCGGCCGTCGACGGGTATGCGTAGAAGGGCGCCTGGTCGATACGAACCAGCGCGCCGTGCTCATGCACCAGGTGCCGGCGGCCGAAATCGGGGTCGTCACCGGCATCGACATAGCCGTTGTACTGATCGACAGTCGCGATCAGGGTGTCGACCGGAACCTCGATGAGCGCGGCAAGTTCCTCCAGTGTTTGGGCCTCGATCATGAGGCCTTCCTCCAGGCGTCGCTCGAAGTCGAGAATGCGTACGGAGTTGTCGCCGCTCTTGAGGATGCGGTGATCCAGGATCTGGAATGCCGAGGCGTAGGGCTGGGCGATGCAGGCGTCACCCAGAAGCTTGTACGAGATCGATTCATCGACAAAGCGCTTGCCGTCCTGGTTGACGGCGATGGCGCCCTTATACACGCACTGGCAGCTGTGGTGGTTCGTTTCGTCCGTCGGGTGTTTTCCGAAGGTGCCCTTGATGTAGGCCATGTCGCAGGTATCGGCGCCCAGCTTCTGCGCCATGCGCAGGCCGTCCCCGACGTTGCCTTCGCCACCGATGAAGATGGCGTTGTCGTATTGTGGCGCGTAACAGTGCACCAGCTCGGCGTTGCGGCAGAACCCACCGCTGGTGAGCAGCACGCCGGCGCGACCGCGCACGACAAATTTGCCCGCGTCGCCCGTGGCAGTCACACCCACGACCCGCGAATCCGCGGGGTCGACCACAAGGCGTTGCGCCGCGGTCTGCATCAGCACGGTCACTTTGCCGGTCGCGACCGCGCGCGCTTGCAGCAGGCGCACCATGTCGGCGGGATCGACGTTGTGCACGCGTGGCACGGATTGCCCCGACGAGGCCTCGAGCGTTGCGCCAAACTTCACGCCCGCCTGCTTCAGGAAGGCATAGGTGTCGAGCTGGTTCGCCACGTAGCAGCGCACGAGCGACTCGTCATTCTCGTACTTGCCGACTTCGCGCAAGTCGTTGAACAGCAGCTCCGGGGAGTCGTCGATCCCGGCTTCGCGCTGCATATCCGTGCCGGCAAAGGCGAGGCATCCACCGCTCAGCACCGACGAGCCACCCGTCTCGGATTGCTTCTCCAGGAGGATGACCTCGTAGCCGTCCTGCGCGGCTTGCAGCGCGGCGCAAAATCCTGCGAGCCCGCCCCCGACCACAACGAGATCTGTCTGCATATCCATGGTGATGCTCCGTTTCAGTCTGTGGTGGTTTTGGCGAAACCGGCGGCGTGCGCGCCGGAAATCCGGCCAAGCACCTTCGCGCCCATGCCGGAGTAGATCACGCTGGTGCCGGACTCGTGGGCGGAGATCGCGGCGCAAAGGGCGGCGTTCCCGCCACCGATCACAACGACGTCAAAATGGTTCATGCGACTTCCGACTGGATGGATTGGCCCCGGCACAAGCGAGGGCGAGGGGCCGCTGAAGGGCTCCGGGAATCGCACATTTTCTGGTGAATCGTCGCTGACTTAAATGGCTTTGTGGCGAAAGGATTATTCAATTAACTTGAACATTTGCCCGCGCATTCCCCTTGGCAGCGCTAGCCCCGTTTCCAGAGCGTATCGGGGGAGCCAGAGTCGTTGTTGATCGTCCTGGCGAGGATGAACAGCAGGTCGGACAACCGATTGAGGTATTGCTGGGGAAGGGTGCCCAGGGCCGACTGGTGCGAGACCGCAACGACCGAGCGCTCGGCGCGGCGACAGACGCTGCGCGCGACGTGTGCGAGCGCCGCCGCGCGCGTGCCGCCCGGCAGGATGAATTCCTTGAGCGGACCGAGCGGTGCGTTGAAGGTGTCGATCAGCTCATCGAGCGCCGCCAGCTGGTCGGGTGTCATCAGCTTATAGCCGGGTATTGCCAGCTCGCTGCCGAGGTCGAACAGCGCATGCTGAATCGGCACGAGCGCCTGCGCAACGGGCTCCGAAAGCGGCTCGGCCAGCAACACGCCCAGGCAACTGTTGAGCTCGTCGACGTCGCCCATGGCCTGAACCCGGCCGGTTTCCTTGCCCACGCGGGTGCCGTCGCCCAGGCCTGTCGAGCCGTCGTCGCCGGTGCGTGTTGTGATGGCTGAGAGTCGGTGGCCCATGGATGATCCCGTTCTGACGGTTAGAGCACGTAGCGTGCGAGGTCGTTGCTGCCGGCTGCTTCCGCGAGTTTGTCGTTGACGTAGGCGGTGTCGATCGTGACGGTGTTGCCGCTGGCGGCCATCGCGTCAAAGGACAAGTCTTCCAGCAGCTTTTCCATCACCGTGTAGAGCCTGCGTGCGCCGATGTTTTCGGTGCGCTCGTTGACGTCGAACGCCAGTTCCGCGAGCCGCGCGATGCCGTCCTCGGTGAACGTCAGATGGACGTCTTCGGTCGCCAGCAAAGCGGTGTATTGCTTGGTGAGCGATGCATCGGTGTCGCACAGAATGCGCACGAAATCCTGCGCAGTCAGCGAATCGAGCTCAACGCGGATCGGAAAGCGCCCTTGTAGCTCGGGGATGAGATCCGAAGGTCGCGAAAGGTGAAAGGCGCCGGAAGCGATGAACAGGATGTGATCGGTGCGGATCATGCCGTACTTGGTGGTGACCGTCGTGCCCTCCACCAGCGGCAGAAGGTCGCGCTGCACGCCCTGGCGCGAGACGTCGGCGCCGCTCGATTCCTGGCGCGACGCGATCTTGTCGATCTCGTCGAGGAACACGATGCCCTGCTGCTCGACCCGGTTGATCGCGATGGCGCGCAGCTCTTCCTCGTTGACGCGCTTGCCGGCTTCCTCGTCGGTCAGCAGCTTGAACGCATCCTTGACGGTCATTTTGCGCGTTTTCTTTTTGTCACGTGCAAGACCGGCAAACATGCCCTTGAGCTGCTCGGCCATATCTTCCATGCCCGGAGGGCTCATGATGTCCATCTGGGGAGCTTGCTGCGCGACTTCGATATCGATCTCGGTCGCATCGAGCAGCCCTTCGCGCAGCCGCTTGCGAAAAGTTTGGCGCGCGGCGTTTTCTTCGCGCAGCGGCGAGCCGTCCGCGGCACGGGGCGGCGCGATCAGCGCGTCGAGTATGCGATCTTCGGCGGCATCTTC
>CAITPF010000350.1 GCA_903894155.1 uncultured beta proteobacterium
ATTGCGGGATTTGCTCTTTGAAGCAATGGGCACATTTTTGACATTTCCTCGGCGATGACTTAAACTGCGTCCTAAGGACGCAGTTTAAGTCATCGCCATAGATCATCTCAAATAGAGACAATCAAAGCCTACACCAGAGGATCAGACCGACCTCTGCGCGCATCCAAACCTCAACGCCCCGCTCTGCCCACAGCGCGCGCGAGCCCAACGAGAAGTTCGTCACCTACTTCGACTGACCTCAGCGCGGCCGCGCCTTGGCGCCGGCCGCAGCTGCGCCCTTGCCATCCCAGTCGAGCAGTTTCTGTCGCAGTGCCATGCCCAGGCGATCGCGCTCAAGGTCCTTCCAGTCGATGTCGACGTAGGGTTTGTTCAACGCGCCAGTCAGCCGCAACGGCACGACCAGCGAGCGCACTTCGACTGTCACCTTGCCTGCAGTGATGCGCTGCGGGCCCAGCAGATGCAGGATCACGCCCAGGTTCGCCGTGCCATCGCGCAGGTTCACTTGCGCTGGCTTGCCAAGCGCCACGCGCCAGTTCGATCCGCTCATGTCCAGTCGGGTGATGCTTGCCATCGTGCCCTCCACGCGCATGCCGATCTCGACGTTGTCAAACGCCGTGCGCTTGGCAGGATCGCCGTTGAACCGCACACCCTCGGCCGAGGGCTTGGCGATCGCGCGCAAGGCGTCGAGCCCCTCCGTAAAATCGATCCCCCGGATCGCAGCCTGCTCGATCTTCAGTTGAACCGTTCCGGCAACCGTCTCCTCCAGTTTTTCCCAGGGCCCATCGGCTGCCTTCAGGTCAAAATCCAGGCTGGCCACGCCATCCAGCGGTGTCTCGATGCCGATCCCGGTCCATGCGCCCGCAAACGGTATCGACTCGAACCGGCCACGGATTGACAGTGGCTGTGGATCCTTTGGCTTGCCGCTCATCGCAAGAGCCAGGTTCCCCTTGACGGCAACGCTGCGTTGGCCAACCGTCGGATCCGCAGGGGTCACCTTGACGTCGCCTCGGATATCCGCAAGCGTGAGCGCCAGGGGCTGCATCTGCACCTGCACCGGGCTTGAGAGAAAGCTGCGGGTGCTACGCGATTCCCGCTTCGTGCTCAGTGTGGAGTCCAGGCGCGCAAGACCCCACGCCTGGGGGCTGCCGGTCAGCGCAACGCCCACCAACGATAAATCCAGGGCACGCGTGCCATTTACGCGCAGGTGGCTCGTGAACGACTCGGCACCGACTTTGTCTGCCGTCATCTCGAATGCCGGCACATCCAGCGCAAATTCCAGCGGGTTCCCCTCGCGCTGGCCCTTGGCGCGCAGCGCCAGGCGATCGACCTTGATCCGGGAATTTTCAGCCTCGATCCCGAGGTAAGGCGCGCGCAGCACCACCTCCAGCCCGGTCACCGGGTCAGGTAGCCAGCCAGCACCCGGCCAGTCACCCTTGGCAACGACGACGAGGTCCCTGGCATCCATCCGGAGCGATTCCAGATTGACGGCAACCAGTGCCTTTGCCGTGACCCTTGCGCCGTCCTGAATCCCCGTCCCTCTGATGGTGGCTTCCAGATTCACATCGACAGGCGTGTCGCGCAAAATCTGCCCGGTCGACAGCGACATGCCCGTGATTTCCCAAGCGGCCTGCCTGCGCTCATCGCGCAGCGTGATCTCGGCGTCCTTAAGCTGGACACCGGCCACGTCGATCGTCATGGCATCGGTCGCCAGCAGCAAATCGGGCGCGTCCGACGGAGCATCATCCCCGTTCAGCCAGCGCAGCATGTCGTCGATGCTGAGCAAGCCATCGCGTGTGCGGATCAGGTTGGCCCGGATTCCCGATGCCGCAAGTTCGTCGATCAGGATCTGGTTCTTCAAAAGCGGCCAGATGGCCACGCTGGCCCGCAAATCGTCGATCGACACAGCCCGATCGGCGCGCCCCGCCTCCGATAGGCTCACCTGGCGCACCCGGATTGCCAGCTTCGGGAACAGTTCGACATTCAGTTCCCCCGCGATCGTCAGCTCTCGATTCGTGCGCTCCTTGACCAACAGTTGCAGGTCGGATTTATAGGAGTCGGCGTTGAAGGAAAGGATGAACGCGAACAGCGCACAGACCGCCACGACGATCAGCGTCGTCAGGGCAATAAAGAGTCGCTTGATCCAGAGGCCCATGGTTGGTCTGCCCTTCAGCGTGGCGATTGCACCACTTTGATTGCATGTTACCGAGGATTGGTGGCGTTTGCGGCGGTGCGCTCCGAGAGAATTGCGGTCGGCGCCGCCATAGGAGGCTTTTATACGCGGTCGGTTGGCGACTGGTTGAACGGACCGTAGAAGGCGATTACACGCTGGTCACGGTTGCCCGCGTGCGGTCAGACGGTCCAACCACCGTTCGCAACCTTTCCACTCTTGCGGTATCCCAACAGCTGTAACGGCTCATTAGGCCAGCACAGCTGAACTTTCCCCTAATTTTTGCCTACAATAAGCATGTTTCTGCAATAAAATGCACAAAATAGATTACGAGAGCCATAAATGATCATTTCGTACGAGGTTGAGAACTACCTGTCGTTCCTGCGGCCGGCGCGTGTCGACCTCACGGTGGGTGCCGCTGTGCCAGACAACTACCACTTCGTTCCGGCCGACGGCGCGCGCGTGGCCAAGATCGTCGGCATCTATGGCGCCAATGCATCTGGCAAGACAAATCTGTTGCGAGTGCTTCCCGCCCTCGCCGAGTTCATTTCCGAATCGTTCAACAAGCCTTTGGAAAGTGCGCCGCCCTTTGCTCCACATTTCTTC
>CAITPF010000351.1 GCA_903894155.1 uncultured beta proteobacterium
CAAGTTGCGGCGGCGCACCGATCGGGATCATCCGGCAGTACATTGAACGACAGCAGGCGCTAAGCTGACGGTCAGGACACTATTGTGTCCACGCTATCCATCCTCGCCCTGAACGGCGAGGTTTTCTGCGCAGTCAGATAAAAAAAGCGGGGCAAAGCCCCGGATAAAACCAGGGGGAAACCATGGAGTTCGACCGGATGCTCCTGCAGGATTGGCCTGCACGGGTCAACGCGCGCGACAGGCTTGTCTGGCGCGGTCGTCACCTCAGCACGACCTTTCTCCTGCAAGTGGGTGAGCGATCGTTTCTCGCGCACGTGGAGCATGGTCGCCTGGCCTCGGTTGGTGGTGGGCCGTTTGTCATGGCGGATTGGGCGTTCGCGCTGCGTGCCCCTGCAACGGCCTGGGAGCAGTTCTGGTCGCCGCTGCCGCCGCCTGGGTTTCACGACATCATGGCCATGCTCAAGTTGCACCATCTGCGGATGGAGGGTGACCTGTATCCCCTGATGTCCAATCTGCTTTATTTCAAGGACGTGCTGGCCGCCGTGCGCCAGGACGCAGTCAAACCATGAAATTATCCAGTGATAAAACACCCTACATTGAGCCGGTGGTGGGACGCTACCTTCATCTGGAGTTGCAGGGCAAACCCCATCGCGTTTACTTCGAGGAATCGGGTCAGGGCGTGCCGCTGCTTTGCCTGCATACGGCGGGGGCCGATACCCGGCAGTACCGCGCGATCCAGAACGACCCGGGTTTGCTTGGGCAGTTCAGGGTGGTGGCTTTCGATTTGCCCTGGCATGGGAAATCCTCGCCGCCCGAGGGCTGGCAGGATGTCGACTACAAACTGTCCTCACGAGACTATGCGCAGGCGATTCTCGCGGTTTCGGACGCGCTGGGGCTCGATCGCCCCATTGTCATGGGCTGTTCGATCGGCGGGCGCATCGTGCTTCACCTCGCGCTTGAGCACGCGGATCGGTTCGGCGCGGCGATTGGCCTGCAGTCCGGCGCGCACGTCGAACCGTATTACGACCTGGATTGGCTGCATCGGCCGGATGTCCATGGGGGCGAAGTCTGCGCCGGCATCGTGTCAGGCCTGGTCGGGCCCGCAAGCCCGGCGGTTCATCGATGGGAAACCTTGTGGCATTACATGCAGGGCGGCCCCGGGGTGTTCAAGGGCGACCTGCATTTCTATACCGCCGATGGCGATATTCGCGACCGGGTTCGGGAAATCGACACGGCGCGCTGCCCGCTCTGGCTGCTCACGGGCGAGTATGACTATTCCTGCACGCCAAAAGATACGGAGTTCCTTGGACACGCGATTGCCGGATCGCACTGGCAAATCATGGAGGGCATGGGGCATTTCCCCATGAGCGAGGATCCGGACCGATTCCTGGCCTACCTGCGTCCCGTGCTTGCGCAGGCCGCGCAGGCACGTCAGCGCAAGCTCGAATCGGGCCTTGTGTGACGACATTGCCGATTCACCGCCACCGCAACACGGTCGGCGCAGCCTGTCCTACAATCGCCTTTGATTCACACTGACACGACCGGATGATCAATTTCTTCTGCCGTCTCTGGAACTCGGCCAGGCAGCCCGGCGCGGCTCCCTGGATCGTGCTGGCCAGCGGGCTCTGGCTCGGCTTACTGTCGTGGGTCAGGGCACTGCACCTGCCCGACGAAGGTCGCTACGTGGGCGTGGCGTGGGATATGGCACGCTCCGACAGTCTCTCGGTGCCGCTGCTCAATGGGTTGCCCTATTTCCATAAGCCGCCGCTGTTCTACTGGATCGACCAGTTGTCGTTTGCCGTCCTTGGCTTAAACGAGTGGGCGGCCCGGCTGCCGTCCTGGCTGGCGGCCTGGGGCAGCGCGGTCGCGCTGTATTTTTTCGTACGCAAGTATCGCGGGGCAGATGTTGCCACGCTGGCGCTGGCGATGCTCGTGACGATGCCGCTTTACTACGCGGGCGCGCAGTACGCCAACCTCGATATGCTCGTTGCCGGCATGATGACGCTGACGGTACTGGCGGGCGCCGAGACCGTGCTGCGCGGCGAACAGGAGGGCGCCTGGCGCCGGATGTCAGTGGCCACTGGCGTGTTCGCGGCGCTGGCCATCCTCTCAAAGGGCCTGATCGGCGTGGTCCTGCCCGGCGGCGTGCTCTTTTTCTGGCTCATGCTGACCGGGCGCTGGCAGAAGATTGCGTTGTTCTTCTGGCCGCCCGCGGTGGTCGTGTTCCTGATCCTGGCCGTGCCCTGGTTCTGGCAGATGCAAAGCCTCTATCCGGATTTTTACGATTACTTTTTCATTCACCAGCATTACGAGCGCTTCGTTGGCGAGAACTTCAACAACGAGCAGCCCTTCTGGTTTTACGTGCCCGTGATCTTCGGGTTGTCCCTGCCGTGGTCCATCTGGTTGCCCGGCATCCTGGCCCCGGGGTTCTGGCGCGGCGACGGCGTGCGCCTGGGGCCGCTGATGGTGATCTGGTTTCTGGTCATTGCCGTGTTCTTTTCTATCCCGGCATCCAAGCTGATCGGCTATGTCATGCCGACCCTGGCACCGCTCGCGGTGCTGCTCGCGGAGGTCGTGGTGCGCGCGATGGCCTCCACGCGGTCGATCCATGTGGTTCGCACGATTGCCATCTCATTCGTAGGTGTCAGCCTCACGTGCGTGGCTTCAAATGGGGTTTTCCGGTACCTCCAGACCGACAGCGCACGCGTCATGGGGCATCAAATCCGCAAGCTTGCGTCGCCCGACGACATCATGGTCTATTCGCACAGCTACCCGTTTGACCTCGCCTTTTATGCGAAGAGCCCGCAGCCGGCCTGGGTCGTCGAGGATTGGCCGAATATCCCGAAGCGCGACAACTGGCGCAACGAGCTTGTCGACGCCGCGCGCTTCAATCCCGCCCTGGGCCGTGAAGTCCTGGTGAACTTCAGTAGCCTGATCCCGCGCATGTGCCAGACGCAAGACCGCGTGTTCTGGATCCGCGGCGATCAATGGGAACTCGGCCGCTGGCCTTTCCTGCGGGAAGTCGAGCCGTTCTTCAAGCAACTGGATGACGGCCGGGTCTGGCGTGTCGTCACCGACGCCGCCTTCAAGGCCAAGTACTGCCTGCCGTAAAGCGGTCTACACGTGCCAACGATTTGGGGCGTGGACTTGATATTAATATACTAATATATTAGTATTTCGCATCGATTTCATGCACTCTGACTCACCATTGTCATCCGGAAGCCGACCATGACCACTCGCGTCAAAACCCCCGAAACTCTGCGCAGCGCACGCTGGTTCGCGCCGGATGATTTGCGCTCGTTCGGCCATCGCTCGCGCGCCATGCAGATGGGCTACGGGCCCGAAGACTGGGCGGGCAAGCCGCTGATCGGCATTGTGAATACGTGGTCCGACATCAACCCATGCCACGCCCATTTCAAGCATCGGGTCGAGGACGTCAAGCGTGGTGTGCTCCAGGCAGGCGGCTTTCCGGTCGAACTGCCGGCGCTGTCCCTGGCGGAGCAGTACGTCAAGCCGACAACGATGCTGTATCGCAACCTCCTGGCGATGGATGTCGAGGAGCTTCTGCGCTGCCACCCGGTCGATGGCGTCGTGCTCCTGGGCGGTTGTGACAAGACCACGCCCGCCTTGCTGATGGGTGCCACGAGCGCAGGCTTGCCCGCGATCTACGTGCCGGCTGGCCCCATGCTGCGCGGTAATTGGCATGGGAAGGTGCTGGGCTCCGGATCCGATGCCTGGAAGTACTGGGATGACCGGCGTGCCGGCTTGATCAACCAGAAGGAATGGATCGAGATCGAAGGCGGCATCGCGCGCAGCCATGGCACCTGCATGACCATGGGGACGGCGAGCACCATGACAGCGATCGCCGAGGCAATCGGCATGACGTTACCTGGCGCGTCGTCGATTCCGGCGCCGGATTCGAATCACATGCGCATGAGCGCCGAGTCAGGCCGGCGCATTGTGGATATGGTCTGGGAAGACCTCACGCCCGCCAAAATCCAGACGCATGCAGCTTTCGAGAACGCAATCGCCGTGGCGATGGCCATGGGTTGCTCTACCAACGCGATCATCCATGTCATCGCCCAGGCCAAGCGTGCGGGATGCGATATTGGCCTCGCGGACTTCGATCGCTTCAGCCGGTTCGTGCCGGTCGTGGCCAACGTGCGCCCCAGCGGCGACACCTATCTGATGGAAGATTTCTTTTACGCCGGCGGCCTGCCGGGGCTGATGAACCGCATTCGCGAGCACCTGCACCTGGATGCACTGACGGTCACGGGTCGCACCATCGGCGAGAACATCGAAGGCGCGGCCGTCTACAACGACGACGTGATCCGGCCGCTCGACAACCCGATCTATGCAGAGGGCGCGCTCGCCGTGCTCAAGGGGAACATCGCCCCCGATGGCTGCGTCATCAAGCCCAGCGCCTGCCCGGCACATCTGCACCGACACACCGGGCCTGCGCTGGTGTTCGACGACTACGCCTCGATGAAAGCGGTCATTGACAGTGACGATCTCGACGTCACGGCCGATCATGTTCTGATCCTGCGCAACGCCGGGCCGCAGGGCGGGCCCGGTATGCCCGAGTGGGGCATGCTGCCGATCCCCAAGAAGTTGCTCAAGCAGGGCGTGCGCGACATGTTGCGCATGTCGGATTCGCGCATGAGCGGCACAAGCTACGGCGCCTGCATCCTGCACGTGTCGCCCGAGTCATACATCGGCGGGCCACTGGCCCTGGTTCAGAACGGCGACCTGATCACGGTCGACGTGCCCGCGCGCACCATCCGCCTGGAAGTGTCAGACGAGGAGCTCGCGCGCCGTCGCACCAACTGGAAGGCGCCGGCGCCTCGCTATGAGCGCGGCTACGGATGGATGTTTACAAAGCATATCCAGCAGGCCAATGAGGGCTGCGATTTTGATTTCCTGCGCACCGACTTTGGCGGTCCGGTGGCAGAGCCCGACATCTACTGACCGGAGCTTCCCCAATGAGCAGCCTGAAGTCCGAAACGCGCGAAATGCTGATGAAGGTCAGCACGGCAACCCTGGCAACCTGCGTGTTCAAGCGCGGGTTGCGTGGCCAGTTCATCCAGAATGTGCAGCGCCTGTCGAAATCCGCGCAGAACATGGTGGGCGAAGCGTTTACGCTGCGCTATATCCCGGCGCGCGAAGACCTGAACACGATCGAGGTGTTCAAGGATCGCTCGCATCCGCAGCGCTCTGCCATCGAGGCGTGCCCCGCTGGTGCGGTCATGGTGATCGACAGCCGCAAGGATGCGCGCGCCGCGTCGGCCGGGGGCATCCTGGTCGGGCGCCTCAGGGCGCGTGGCGTCGCGGGCGTCGTGACGGACGGGGGATTCCGCGATTCAGCCGAAATCGCCGAGCTCGGGATTCCCGCCTACCATCAGCGCCCCTCGGCGCCGACCAACCTGACACATCATCACGCGATCGACGTCAACGTCCCGATCGGCTGCGGCGATGCGCCGGTGTTCCCGGGCGACGTCATCGTCGGCGATGCAGATGGCGTGATCGTGCTGCCGGCGCACCTTGCCGACGAGTTGGCCCAAGAGGCCTTCAACATGACGATCTATGAAGATTTCGTGACCGAGGAAGTCGCGCGAGGGCGCTCGATCGTCGGCCTTTATCCGAATACCGATCCGAAATCGACCGAGGATTTCCTGGCCTGGAGAATGAAGGTCGGGCGCTAGTCGCGCATTGCACCCGTGGTGACGCCAGAATTGGACCCCGGAAAAGAAAAATCCCCCTGACGGGGGATTTTCTGCAAATTGAGTGGGGTGACTGATGGGGCTCGAACCCACGACAACCGGAATCACAATCCGGGACTCTACCAACTGAGCTACAGCCACCACAGGGGAAAAAGTGTAGCATGTTTGCCCACGACCGTCGTGCCACACAGGACTTAACCGAAGCACTATGCATCCCTTGATTATCGATTTGCACGCGATC
>CAITPF010000352.1 GCA_903894155.1 uncultured beta proteobacterium
GTCGCAAAGACGTCAAGGCGACGAGCTTTGCGGAACTGAATGGCAAGACAATTTCAGTGACGCGTGGTTCGATGCAAGACGAAGAGTTGCAGCGCCTCGCCCCGGGTGCACTTGTGCAACGCTTTGAAGACAACAACGCCACACTGGCGGCTTTTCTCTCGGGCCAGACGCAGATGTTTGCAACGGGAACCGCAGTTGCCGGTGCGGTCATGCAGAAAAACCCGAATATCAGCATGGATCTGAAGGTCATCCTGGCGAATGCGCCCTGCTACGTTGGCATCCCGAAAGGCGAAAAGCAGCTGGTGGACAAGGTCAACCAGATCATCCGGGAAGCCAAGAAAGATGGCGTACTCGACCAGATCGCCCAGAAGTGGTTGGGCACGCCGGCCGGCGAGTTGCCGGAATAAGGCGTAGCGCAGGAAGGGCGCGCGACGCCCTTGCTGCTCGCTCCTTCCCGCAGATTGAGTTTCTACACGCGCCCTGAGCGAGACTATGACTGTTGAGAGAAAGCCGGCGGTCTTGCGATTGGCAGAATGGGTGGTCGACCTCTCTGCGTCGGATATCCCGCTGCCGGTGCGCCGATGCATCCGGCGATGCGTGATCGACACCGTGGGCGTCGCGATCGCAGGTTCCAGTACGCGGGTCGCGCAACTTGCATGCCGCGTGGCGAGTGACGGTGGATCGAACCAATTCCATGCAAAGGCCTTTGGCGTGCCCGGACGATTCGCCGCAAAGACCGCGGCTTTTGTTAACGGCGCCGCCGCGCATGCGCTCGACTTTGACGACAACTGTTACGCCGGGTTCGTGCACGGCTCTGCCGTCATCGTGCCGGCCGGCTTTGCCGTTGCACAGGATCTGGATGCGTCTGGGGCGGATCTCATTACCGCCCTGGTCGCAGGCGCTGAGTGCGAATACGCCATCGGCGCTGCGTCAAAGAACGTTCTCTATGACCAGGGGTGGTGGACGACGGGCGTACTAGGGCCTATCGGTGCTTGTGCCGCTGTATGCCGACTGCTTAAGCTCACCGTGGACCAGACTGCATCCGCGCTGGGCCTGGCGATCGTCGGGGCAGGTGGGATGAAAGCGTGCTTTGGATCAGATGGAAAGGCATTGATGGCTGGGCGGGCCTCGGAGTCCGGTGTCGTGTGCGCGTTATTAGCCGCAGAGGGCGCACGGGGGCCGCAGAACGCGATCGAAGGCCCGAACGGCTTTATTTCGCTGTTCAACGGCGGTGAGTTTGATCATTCCTTTCTCGACGCCCTGGGTTCGGCGTGGTTTTTGCAGGTGCCTGGCATCGATATCAAACGGATTCCTGTCTGCTTGTCTTCGCATGCAGCCGCAGATGCGGTGCTGGAATTGGTGGCCACGCATGCAATTGCGCTGCACGACATTGATCGCATCATTTGTGACGTACCGCCGATCGTCTGTAAAAACCTGGCCTACGATCGACCGATGTCAGTCCAGCAGGCCCAGTTCAGCCTTCCTTACGCAATCGCGACGTTGTTGCATTTCGGGGGATTTGGGCTTCAGCACCTCGATCTGGCTTTGATTCAGAGCGATTTGCTGCTTGGGCTGATGTCGCGTGTCAGTATGCATACAGGACCGATGTGGAATGAACCCGGGTTGCGTACGACCGCCCCTGAGGGCGCAAGCGTCGCGATCCACCTGCGTGATGGGCAAGTATTCAAGGCCTTCAAGGCAACTGCGGTTGGCTGTGCCGCTGATCCCCTCACCGAAGGACAGCTTGATGGCAAGTTTCTGGCGTGCACCACACCGGTGATGGGGGATGGCCCGGCGCACGATTTACTGACACGCCTGGGAACTATCGACTCGGGTATTTCCGCGCGATCGTTGCTTTAACTAAAAAAAGATAATGGCTAGCCACGATTTTTCCAGCGTTTTGGCCGCATGGCCCCTGTTTCTGAACGGGCTGTGGCTGACGTGCGTGCTGACGGTTATCTCTTGCAGCCTGGGCACATTGCTGGGGATGTTTGTCGCCTGGGGGATTGTGCAGGGCCCCGCCTGGCTCAAGCGCCCGCTGATGTATTACGTCGAGCTGTTTCGCAACACGCCCTTCATCATTCAGGTTTTCTTCATCTATTTTGGCCTTGCCTCGATCGGCCTGAGGATGACGGCAGTGCCAGCGAGCCTGGTCGCACTGGTGCTCAATCTGGGGGCGTATGCCTGTGAAATCTGCCGGGCAGGACTTGAGGCGACTCCTCGCGGCCAGGTCGAGGCAGCGGAATCGCTTGCCCTGTCGCGCTGGCAGATCTTCTTCTACGTACTGATTCCTCCCGCACTGGCACGGGTTTGGCCTGCACTTGTCAGCCAGTTGGTCATCATGATGCTGGCCTCGTCTGTCTGCAGCCAGATTTCAGCCGAGGAGCTTTCCTACCAGGCCAATTTCGTGGCCGGGAAGACATTCAGGAGTTTTGAGTCTTTCTCGATCGTGACGGCGATCTATCTCGCACTTGCGTTGCTTCAGCGGAAATTATTGCTATGGCTTGGTCCTCGCTTTTTGTTCGGCAAGTTGAAGTTCTGAGATCCTGAGATGAATGAATTCACTTCCTGGGACGTACTGCGCAATTTGCTGCTCTCCGTGCCGTGGACGCTGGCGCTGTCAGGGATCGCTTTCACGGGCGGATCCATACTCGGCGTTGCCTTTCTGGTGCTCAGGATCTGGCGGCCAAACTCTGCCGGAAGGCTTGTGGTGGGCTACGTTCAGTTGTTCCAGGGCACGCCGTTGCTGATGCAGTTGTTTCTGACGTACTTCGGCCTGGCGCTGTTTGGCCTGGAAACGACGCCGCTCGCGGCAGCGACGATATGCCTTTCCGCTTATTCCGCGGCTTACCTGACGGAAACATGGCATGGCTGCGTGCGCTCGATACCGCGTGGCCAATGGGACGCGTCTGCGAGCCTGGCACTCAGTCTGCACGAGCAGCTTCGGTATGTCATCTTCCCGCAGGCCCTCAGGCTTTCAATTCCACCGACTGTCGGGTTGATGGTCCAGATCATCAAGAACACATCGCTCGCGTCGATCATCGGCTTCATCGAGCTCACCCGCACCGGTCAGATCATCACGAACATCACCTACGATCCGTTCTTTGTGTATGGAATTGTCGCGATCATCTATTTCGTCATTTGCGCCTCCTGCTCGATGTGGGGACGCTCGCTCGAGCGGAAATACGCCTTCAGGCATTGAGGATCCGGCATGAAAAAACGATCGTCCCATGAGGCATTCAGGATCCGGAATGAATAGCGATCGCCCCATGCCGTTAGTTGATATTGCCGATTTGCGCAAATCGTTCGGAGACAACGAGGTGCTCAAAGGCGTTTCGTTGAGCGTCGACCGTGGAGAGGTTGTTTGCATTATCGGAAAAAGCGGCTCGGGCAAAAGCACCTTGCTTCGGTGCATCAACGGGCTCGAGGATTTTCATGGCGGAAAGATCCTGGTGGACGGCAAGCCCGTCGACAAGAACGATGCCACCGCATTGCGTGCGCTAAGGCAAGGCGTGGGAATGGTTTTCCAGAGCTTCAACCTGTTTCCCGCGATGACCGTCGGCCGAAACGTCATGCTCGCGCCCAGACTGGTCAAGCGCCAGTCAGGCGAGCAAGCCAGGGAGCTTGCGGCGCGCCTCCTGAAGCGCGTTGGACTAGAGGAAAAGTTTGACAGCTTTCCGCATGAGCTTTCGGGCGGGCAGCAACAGCGGGTCGCGATCGCCCGGGCCCTGGCGATGAATCCCGCAGTGATCCTGTGTGACGAAATTACGTCTGCACTCGATCCCGAACTCGTTGGGGAAGTGTTGCAGGTCATCGAGGGGTTGGCCAGGGAGGGCGTTACCCTGATGATCGTGACCCACGAAATGGCCTTTGCCCGAAGGGTTTGCGATCGCGTCGTGTTCATGCATCAGGGATTGGTGCATGAGACCGGTACCCCGGCAGAAGTGTTCTCAAACCCACGGACGCCTGAACTGAGAACATTTCTTTCAATTGCCGGCGAATGATTCAAATACTGAGGTTTCGATTTGATCTGACCGTTGAACGTTGCTGCTGCACGCATGTTTCGATGGCATTCAGGCGGTGCCGAGATTATCTTGCGGGGTGACGGGTTGCCCATTAGCCCGATGGGTATCCTGTGCCTGACGCAACCGGTCGCGCAAGCTCTCGATGGCGCCGCGCAAGCTTGAATAATCCAGGGCAACGCTCGGGATGACTTTGAGCCGAAGCGAATCCGTCTCGATATGTTCAAGGCGCTCAACA
>CAITPF010000353.1 GCA_903894155.1 uncultured beta proteobacterium
AACCGCCAGGTGCTCTCGCACATATCCTTCAGGCCCAGCGTGGCTCGCCAACCCAGTTCGCTCGCGGCGAAATCCACCTTGGCAAAGCAACTGGCGATGTCGCCAGGGCGACGCGGGGCGATCTGGTACGCAAGCGCACGGCCCGAGGCCGCCTCGAAGGCGCGCACCATCTCGAGCACGCTGTAGCCCTGGCCCGTGCCCAGATTGAAGGTGTAGAGGCCGGGCGCGTGCGCCAGCAGGTACCGGACGGCGGCGACATGGCCCTCGGCAAGATCCACGACATGGATGTAGTCGCGCACACCCGTGCCATCCGGCGTGTCGTAATCGTTGCCGAATACGTTGAGGTGGGGCAGCAGACCGGCGGCCACACGGGCGATGAACGGCATCAGGTTATTCGGAATCCCGTTGGGATCCTCGCCGATCAGCCCGGATTCGTGGGCGCCGACCGGGTTGAAGTAGCGCAGGCAGGCAATGCGCCATTGCGGATCCGAGCGGGCGACGTCGGCGAGCATCTCCTCGATGTGCAGTTTGGTGCGGCCGTAGGGGTTCGTGGCGGAAGTCGGATGTGCCTCGTCGATCGGCAAGTATTGCGGATCGCCATAGACGGTGGCGCTCGAGCTGAACACCAGCGACTTCACCCCGGTGGCCTGCATCGCCTGCAACAGGCTGATCGTGCCCTGGACATTGTTCGCGTAATACTCGATCGGCTTTGCGACGGATTCGCCGACGGCCTTGAGCCCCGCAAAATGTACGACGGCCCCGATTTCATGCGCCGCGAGTGCCTCGCGCAATGCTGCGGTATCCCGCAGATCCGCCTCGACGAGGGGGACACGCTGGCCAGTCAACTCGCGGATGCGGTCGACCACCACCGGCCGGCTGTTGCAGAAGTTGTCGAAGACCACCACCTGGTGTTGCGCACTCGCCAGCGCAACCGCTGCGTGGCTGCCGATATACCCGGCGCCTCCGGTGAGAAGAATGTTCATGAAGCCGCCATTCCGGTGAGATTTTGCCCTGAGGATTATTGTAGTTCGTGGGGTCGCCACCGTGTGACACGACTTGAATCGCGCAGGTGTCGATGACTAGGGGAGCTCGAGCTCCGCGATGATGGGTGCGTGGTCGGAGATCTGGGTCCACGGCCGGCCCCGCAGCACGCGCGCGCTTCGCACCGCGAAGCCACGCTGGTAAATGCGGTCGAGTCGCAGCCACGGAAAAGCGGAGGGAAACGTTCGCGGCGGCGGCGAAATCCTGCTCACGCCGCTCATTGCGATCTGATTGATCCGCACCTGGGCGGTGCGCGCGATGCCGGGCTCGGGATCCCCGCGCAGCATGTCGCCCAGCCGGCGAACCGATTCGCGCAATCGCGGAACCTCGCCGTGCGTCAGCGGCGCCTCGGCAAACACCTCGACCATGCCCAGCTGGCGCACGAATAACGGCGCCAGCCGATCGTTCCAGTCATTGAAATCGCCCGCGATCAGCACTGGGGCGTCTTCGGGCACCGTGCGGTTGATGCGGTCCATGATCTGGCTGACCTGACGTTCGCGCCCACGGGCAAACAGCCCCAGGTGCACGACGAAGCAGTGGATTTCGCGCCCCGCTTTGTTGATGACGCCATGCAGCAGCCCGCGCTGCTCGAGCCGGTGATCGGAAATATCCTCGTTCTCGGCGCTCAGGATCGGGTAGCGCGACAACAGGGCGTTGCCATGATCGCTGCGGTTGCGAACCGCATTGCACCCGTAGGCGACCTCCATATGCAGCGCGGCCGCCAGCGACTCGTGCTGCGCATGAAGCGCCACGTGCTGATCGTTGCGCCCCTGGACTTCCTGCAGGAAGAGCACATCCGGCCGCAGGCCATGCAAGCCCAGACGCAAATCGGCCAGCGCGTCGCGTCCTCCGAACGAGCGGCCCTTGTGGATGTTATAGCTGACGACCCGGATGAGCGGCATGGCGCAGGGGTGCCGTGGCGTTGAGCCCGGCACCCTCGGGGTCTATTTTACTTCTGCCTGGCGCAGTCGAATATGCAACTCGCGTAGTTGCTTTTCATCGACCGGCGACGGCGCACGCGTCAAAAGACACTGCGCCCGCTGCGTCTTGGGGAACGCGATCACGTCGCGGATGGACTCGGCGCCCGTCATCATCGTGACGATGCGATCCAAGCCGAACGCGATGCCCCCGTGGGGCGGCGCACCATATTGCAGGGCGTCGAGCAGGAAGCCAAACTTCAGGCGCGCCTCCTCGGCGTCGATCTTCAGCGCGCGAAACACCTTGCTTTGAATCTCCTCGCGATGGATACGCACCGAGCCGCCACCGATTTCCCAGCCGTTGAGCACCATGTCGTAGGCCTTGGCAATCGCCTTGGAAGGATCGGTCGTCAGCAGATCCTCGTGGCCATCCTTGGGGCTCGTAAACGGGTGGTGGGCCGCCACGTAGCGGTCGTCCTGCTCGTCATACTCGAACATGGGGAAATCGACGACCCACAGCGGCTTCCAGCTGATATCGAACAGGCCGCTTGCGCGACCGAATTCGCTGTGCCCGATCTTGACGCGCAAGGCCCCGATCGAATCGTTGACGACCTTGGCACGATCGGCGCCGAAGAAAATCAGGTCGCCATCCTGCGCGCCGGTGCGCTGGAGCATTTCGGCGATCGCGGCGTCGTGCAGATTCTTCACGATGGGCGATTGCAATCCGTCGCGACCCTTGGCAACCTCGTTGACCTTGATCCATGCCAGGCCCTTGGCGCCGTAGATGGCCACGAACTTCGTATAGTTGTCGATCTCGCTGCGCGAGATGACGGCGCCACCAGGCACGCGCAACCCGACGACGCGGCTGCCCTCGGCGCTCGCCGCCTGCGCGAACACCTTGAATTCAACATCCTTCATGACATCGCTCAGGTCGGTGAGCGCAAGCTTGACACGCAGGTCGGGCTTATCCGACCCGTACAGGCGCATTGCCTCGCTGTAGGCCATCGTCGGGAAGGGGCTCGGCAAATCGACGTCCTGTACCTTCTTGAAGACGTGCCGGATCATGCCTTCGAAGATTTCGCGAATCTGGACTTCGTTCAGGAACGAGGTTTCGCAATCGATTTGCGTGAACTCCGGCTGGCGATCGGCGCGCAAGTCCTCGTCGCGGAAGCACTTGGTAATCTGGTAGTAGCGGTCAAAGCCCGCCACCATCAGCATCTGCTTGAACAGTTGGGGTGATTGCGGCAGGGCGAAGAAGTCGCCCGCGTTGACGCGCGACGGCACGAGGTAATCGCGCGCGCCCTCAGGCGTGCTCTTGGTGAGCATCGGGGTTTCGATATCGATGAACCCGAGATCGTCGAGAAACTTGCGCACCTCGATCGACACGCGATAACGCAACATCAGGTTGCGCTGCATCTGGCCGCGACGCAGGTCGAGCACGCGGTGCGTCAGGCGGGTGGTCTCGGAAAGGTTTTCGTCATCGAGCTGGAACGGCGGGGTGACCGAAGGATTCAGGATCTCGACTTCACGGCAGAGGATTTCGATCTCCCCGGACGCCAGGTCGGGATTGACGGTGCCCGCGGGGCGCTCGCGCACCAGGCCCTTGATGGAAATGCAGAACTCGTTGCGCAGCCGCTCTGCCGTGGCGAAGGCGGGCGCATTGTCCGGATCGAACACGATCTGTGCGAGGCCTGCGCGATCGCGCATGTCGATGAAGATGACGCCGCCATGGTCGCGCCGGCGGTGCACCCACCCGAACAGGGTAACGGTTTGACCCAGGTGGTCACGACAAACCTGGCCGGTGTAGCAGGTACGCATGCAAAAATGCTCCAAGAAAATCTGGCTTAGTGTCAGTTGTTTGTTTGGTCAGCCTGGGCGGCGGGCTCGGGATTGCCCTTCTCCCCAGGCAGTGCGGCTATCGCCCGAGGCGTCACGACGCCCATCGAGACGATATATTTCAGGGCCGTATCGACGGACATCGCCAGCGGGATGACCTCGCTGCGCGGCATCATCAGAAAAAATCCCGACGTCGGGTTTGGCGTGGTCGGCACGTAGACACTGACGTGCTCGGTGACCAGGTGCGCGGCGACCTCGCCGCTGGGCGCGCCGGTCAACAGCGCGATCGTCCAGGACCCCTGGCGGGGATACTGCACCAGCACGGCTTGCCGAAACGCCTGTCCGTTGGGCGCGAGCAGTGTGTCGCTGACCTGCTTGACCGAGTTGTAAATGGAACGCACCAGCGGGATGCGGCCCAGCAGCCGTTCGTACCACTGCAGGATGCCGCGGCCCAGAAAGTTCGCGGCGAGCACGCCGGTGATCAGCACGACGACCAGCACCAGCAGTGCACGGAAGCCGAACAGGTCAAAGCCAAAAAGGACCCGGGGCGCAAGAAACGCCGGCACCACGCTTTCCAGCGTGTCGACGAGCATCCCGAGGACCCATAGGGTAATCACGAGAGGCACCCAGATCAGGAGGCCCGTGATCAGGTATTTCTTGAAGGCGTTCATGTTTGGGTGCGGTTGCCTGTTCGGGGGGATTTGCGTCAGGCGGAAGTGGGCGACGAGGGCGACGGTGCCGCGGCCGGGGCCGGGGCCGAAGTGCCCGAACTGCCCGAACTGGCCGAAGTCGACGGAGCCGCCGGGGTCGCCGCAGCCGGCGCGCCCGGTGCCGCGCTCGAATCGCCGGTGGCCGCAGAGGCCTTGGCGGGCGCTGCCTCGCCGGCCTTTGGCGTGGCGGCGCCATTGTTGCGGAAATCGGTCACGTACCAGCCCGAGCCCTTGAGCTGGAACCCGGCAGCGGTCAGCTGCTTGGAATAGGTGGGTTGGCCGCAAGCGGGACACACCGACAGCGGCTGGTCGGAGAGCTTCTGGAGCACGTCGCTGGCATTGCCACACGCACTGCACTTGTAGGCGTAAATCGGCACGATAAACCCTTGCTGGAAAACGCGTTGAAACGGGGACACCTGAACCACCGCCCACCGGCCTTTCATGGCCGGGCAAGTCGGGAATTCGGAGGAAAGCCTTTGATTTTAACGGTTTTTTTGCAGGATTTCTGCGAAACCGCACGCTAAATGCTCAGGAACTCAAATGAAGACACGATCCCTCAGGCCCTGAATCTGCGCAAAGGTAAGGCCAAGCTCGTCCTGAGGAACCTGGCCGCTGTGCTCGCCAGGCATGGGAACCGGCCGATCATGCGGGTCAGGTTCAGCACCCTGGCGCTCGGGTATGGCTTGCACCCGATTGCCTCAGTCTTCATCCAGAAATGCAGGGCGCTGGTACAAGGGGAACCCGTTGTACGGCTTGGAATTGTGGTGCGGTTTGAGCGGCCAGGTGGGGCGCGCGTTGGGCACGCCGCCATCGATCCGGATTGCCACCCCCGTGATGAACGAGGCCGCCTCGGACAGCAGGAAAACGACTGCGGCGGAAACTTCAGATTCGGTGCCGTGGCGCTGGAGTGGCACGCGGTGCTGGAACGCCTTGAGGTTCTCGCGGAATTCTGGCGCATAGGTATCGAATCCGCTCGATGCCACCCATCCCGGTGCGACTGCATTCACCCTGACGCCTGCGCTCGCCCATTCGCAGGCCGCTGTCTCGGTGAAATTCAGCGTGCCCGCCCGGGCCGCGCCCGTGTGCCCCATGCCCGGCATGCCGCCCCAGAAGTCGGCCAGCATGTTGACGATGGATCCGCCGTGAGACTCCATCCACTGGGTGTAGACCTCACGGGAAAAGACGAAGGTTCCGCCAAGATTGTTGCGCACCACGGCGTCCCAACCCTTGAGGCTCAGGTCGCGCAGTGCGGTCGGGAACTGCCCGCCGGCATTGTTGAAGAGGCCATCGATGCGACCGTGCCGCGCAATGATGTCGCCCACGGTGGCACGCACGACCTCTTCGAGCCGAATGTCGCACACATGGGTGCTGATGCGCCCGTCTGACCCCGGACAACAGGCGATGATTTCATCGCGCACCGCCCGGAGCTTGCTCTCGGTGCGCCCCACCAGCGCCACTGCGGCGCCGAGGCTGGCGATTTCGTGGGCTGCGCAACGGCCCAGGCCACTGCCACCGCCCGTCACGATGACCACTTCCCCGTCAAACAGCCCGGGTCGGAATACAGATCGATATTGCATGGACATAGTTCACTCTCGACTGACTTAGGGCGCCCGGATCAGGAATAATGTTGCAGCCACCAGCGTCGGCGGGATCGCCGCCAGCAGCACCCCCCAGGCGGAAATCGCCTCGTCCGGGAAGTTGCCCCTGAGGATGGCAAAC
>CAITPF010000354.1 GCA_903894155.1 uncultured beta proteobacterium
AATGCGATGCCGGCGAGATGCACGACGAAATGGGGGTGTGCGGTTCGCACCGCCTGACGCAGGGATTCCGTATCGGTCAGGTCGGCCTGAATCGTACGGGGAAGTTCGGGCTTGGTATCGCCCACGCCCCAGACCTCGTAGCCGTGGCGCTCGAGCTCAGTGGCGAGGTGCGCGCCGGTAAAGCCCTGCAGACCCGTCACGAGCACCCGCTTGCCGGCTCCGGAGCCGCCTGAAGGCGCTCCCTGCGGCACGGCCGATGGCGAGGTGTCGGACATTTAGAACGAAAAGCCGCGTTCGTTGCGCTTCAGGTCGGCCTGAACCATCATGCGGCAGAGTTCCTCCAGCGTCGTTTTGGGTGCCCAACCCAGCTTGGTGCGCGCTTTTTCGGGATTGCCGATCAGCAGCTCGACTTCGGCAGGACGGTAGAAGCGCGGGTTGACGCGAACGAGCGTCTTGCCCGTACTTGCGTCGATGCCTTGCTCGGAATCGGCGCTGCCTTTCCAGTCCAGGGCGATGTCGACGGCCTTGAATGCCATGCTGACGAAATCGCGCACCGTTTCCGTGCGGTTGGTCGCGAGCACGAAGGTGTCGGGCTCATCGGCTTGCAGCATGCGCCACATGCCCTCGACGTAGTCCTTGGCATAGCCCCAGTCGCGTTTGGCGTCCATGTTGCCCAATTCGATCAGGTCGAGCTTTCCCTGCACGATCTTGGCGACAGAATCGGTGATTTTGCGCGTCACGAACTCGCGTCCGCGCAAGGGGGATTCATGGTTGAACAGGATGCCGCTGGTGCCGAAGATGCCGTAGCTTTCCCGGTAGTTGATGGTCATCCAGTGGGCGTAGAGCTTGGCCACGCCGTAGGGGCTGCGGGGATAGAACGGGGTCGATTCCACCTGGGGAATGGCCTGCACCTTGCCGAACATTTCGGACGTGCTCGCCTGGTAGAAGCGGATTTTCGGATTGACGATGCGGATCGCCTCGAGCAGGTTGACCGGGCCGATACCGGTGATTTCCGCCGTCGTGAGCGGCTGCTCGAACGAGACACCGACGAAACTCTGCGCCGCAAGGTTGTAGACCTCGGTGGCGCCGGACGTCTGGAGCAGGCGGATGCTGGAGGACAGGTCGGTCAGGTCGTACTCGACCAGGTGCAGCGCGGGATGATTCTGGATCCCGAGCTCGTCGATACGCCAGAAATTGACCGAGCTCGTGCGGCGGTACGTGCCGTAGACCGTGTAGCCCTTGGAAAGCAGCAGTTCGGCGAGATACGCGCCATCCTGGCCGGTAATCCCGGTGACGACGGCAATTGGCGCATTGTTCGTAGAAGATGACATGGTGATTCCTGTGTATTCGACAAAGAGTCGCACTAACCCAAATTAATCCTCCATTATACTTGTAACCATGGTCGTCACCGTGCCGAGCCGGTGCGCGCGATCCCTTGCCTGAAGTCAGTTTTATGCGGCGGGAATTGCCCCCTTGTTATTATTCGGGTAACAGCGCGCGTTGCGTCCCCCAGGATTTCAATCACATACCATCGGTCCAGCATGACTTTAATCCCCGTGATCCTGTCCGGCGGCGCCGGCACCCGTCTGTGGCCTGTCTCGCGCGAACAGCATCCCAAGCCGTTTATCCGCCTGGCCGATGGGCTGAGCCTGCTGCAGAAGTCGTTCCTGCGCGCTGTCAACCTGCCGGGTGTCGCGGAAGTCCTGACCGTGACCAATAGGGATCTCTTCTTCAAGACTGCCGACGAGTACCGCGAAACGGGCGAAATCGCGGTTCCGCTCGGATTCATCCTTGAGCCGCAGGGGCGCAACACGGC
>CAITPF010000355.1 GCA_903894155.1 uncultured beta proteobacterium
AGTCAACACCACGTGGCCCTGATCCAGCGAGAAATATGCAGAATGCGTGCCCGCCACGTTGTCCGACACCGACAGCGTCTGTGTGCTGCCGTCCGTATCCGCACTTACCGTGTAGTTGAACAGCGCCTGGCCTGCCGAGAATCCGCCTTCGACCAAGCCGCCCTGGGCGATCGCCTGCACCGTCACCGTCGGCGCAGCCTCACTGGCAATCGAGACCTCATCCGCACCGAGCGACGTCGTGGCGCTTGCCTGACTCTCGTTGCCACCTTCGCCCGCGTCGTCTGTCGCCGTCACGGTCACCTGCACCGACTGCAAATCGGCAGCTTCGTGGCTGTTGAAGTACGTAGCACCGGCTGTCGTCAGAACAACCTGGCCCTCGCTCAACGCAAAATACGCCTGGTGCACACCGGCGATGTTGTCTGATACCACTTCCGACATCGTGCTGCCGTCCGTGTCCGCGCTTACCGTGTAATCGAAAAGCGCTTGACCTGCGCTGAACCCACCTTCAGTCAAATTCAGGCTGCTCGCTGCATGAATCGTGACGACCGGCGTGTCATCGACCTGGGTCACCAATGTGGTCACCGCATGCGTGTCGGCAGTCAGCTTGCCGAATCCACCGTCCCCGACCAATCCGGCGATATGAACGGTCTCGAGTACCGGCGCCCCGCTCGTGACATCCGTCGGCGCGTCAACCGTGATTGATGCGTGGGTTGAACCCACGGGGATCGTGATGGAGTATTCATTGTCCAGTTTGACGATGATCGGGCTCAGTGTCGGATTTTGGCCGATATCCGCCGTGTAGACGATGCCTGCGCCTTGCGTCACCGTGGGCGTCGCGCTAAGCGTCACCACCGCATCATCTGACGCGCCAAGAATCGTCAGCGTGACCGGATGCGCTACCGACACGCCGTGCGTGCTGTCTGTTACGGTGACGTCGTACACCAGCTTCATCGTCTGATTCTTGGTCAGGAATGCGAGCTTGGTGTTATCAAGGCTGAAGGACCAGTTCAGCGTGCCGACATCGACTCCGGTTGAATCCAGCATCTTGATCGTCAGCGCCGATTTCAGCGCCGACGCAACATCAGCAGGCAGGCTGGCGGCGCCCGGCGATAGCGAGACAACCGGATCGGCAATCTGCACCGTGTGGGTATCGGTAAGGTCGACATCGGTAAATGTCAGCGTTCCACTCGCCTCGTCCGTCACGTGCGCCAAATGACCGTTGGCGATCACCTTCGTTAGGGTTTCCGCGTCCGTTGCGCCGGTATGCTGGACGGCGCTGATCACTGGAACATCGTTTGTCCCATTCACGAAAATCGAAAAATCCTGCGGCGGCGCGGCAACGCCCGTCGCCGTCTCGGTCGCGACGAATTGGAAATTGATCGTGAGCCTTTCGCCCAGCGCCAGAAAATCAAATGTTTTGTCCGGAACCTGGAAGAGCAGTGCTGTCGTAATGTCCTTGCCGATCGCTCCCGAAACAGAATCGATCGCATCGGAAACATTGACAGAATCAACCGCGAATACTTGCAACGACGGATTACCGGGATCCAGCGCTGCAGCGAGTTGCGCTGCGGCAGTCGCAGGCAAATCCCCGTGGCTCCAGGAAAATGGATTCGACGCAAGCGTGATGGTGATGGTGTCCGAAGGGTTCGGATTTGCATCAAACAAAGTCAGGGTGACCACAGCGCCGGATACCGATGCGCTGCTGGAATTGGTTGCCCCCGAAAGTTCGGTAACGGTCGAGATCGCGGTTGCAGCAAGCTTCGGCGCGCCGCCGCCCAGGCTAACGCCACCCGAGCTCGTATTGAGCAGGTCTGCCGGCACGTAAGGATCGGCGCCCGACTGGCCGCCAGTTGGGTTGGTGGTCGCGGAAGACGCGACGCTCGAACTACTGGAATTACTGGAGCTACTGGAGGAGGTCGACGACGACGTGGACGAACTCCCGGTTGAGGATCCCGTGCTCGAAGCGTTGTTAGTCCCGGAGGAGCCGGTCCCGCTCGCACCCGAATTGGATCCGGTCGTCCCAGACTGGGAATTGGTGCTGCCTGAAGACGAATTCCCGGATGCGGATCCGGAGTTACCCGAGGCGCCTGAGCCCGACCCACTATTGCCCGCACCGGAAGCATCGCCTTGGTTGCCCCCTCCATCCCCTGCACTCGAATTTCCACCGGTCTGTGAAGGCCCATCGCCGCCGCCCGCCGAGGCGGTGTAGGTCGAGCCGGAGTTCGACGATCCACCCGACCCCGAAGAAGAGCCCCCGCCGCCGCTCCCGCCGCGACCGCCGCCCGGCACACCATTGAACTGCGGCGCGGATCCCTGCCCCGACCCTCCCGATCCTGACCCACTGGCTCCCGAACCCGAGTCACCGCCGCCGGCGCCCGCGCCATCGCCTTGTCCGTTGCCCTGATTTCCGGTGCTGTTCGCGTTGACCGAAAAGGTCCACCCGTTGTTGCCGCTATTGGTCTGTGAACCTTGCGGGCGCCCCGCATTGCTGCCGCCTGAGCCGTTTGCGCCAGCGTCATTATTCGAGGGGCCACCCTGCCCGCCCTGTTCAACGCCGCCAGGCGTCGTTGTCTGGCTGTACATCGCCGGACTATCGGGCGTGCCGGGGTTATTGGCCGGAGCCGGGCCATCCGACCCGCCTACCCTGCCGCCAGGCGAAGCTCCAGCGTCACTCCCGGGTTGCGAGAGCGAATTCTGGTTATCGAAGTTCTGAGCGTCCTGTGCCTGCTGGGCGCCCGACGTATTCGCTTCTGCCATTGGCACGCGCTCCTAGCGCTTGAACACCGCCACACCCTGAACAAGATTCGAATTTGTAGTGAAATTGTAGGATAAACCAGCCCCCTGAGCGGGTACCGCATTTCCATAAAAGGCAACATTTCCCGTTCCGCCGCAACCACCCGAGCACGTCGTCAAGCCACCGGCAGTTTTGGTCACCGTCGTGGACACTGCGTTGCTGGGCGAATTAGGCGACAACCCGCCGCTAAAAGCCATGTTGAAGACTCCGTAGCCGCCCGCTTGAGACGAATACAGGCCAAGATTGCCATTGATCGCAGCACTTGCGAAATTGGCGGTCATATTTCCGGAAGTCACGAGCCAGGTTCCCGCCTGATTGGCAACGGGCGTTGGCGTGGTGGCGCCCAGCAAAGTGAAATTGAGTATCGCGCCATTTGCGGCGAGGGCGCTCATGTTGGCCGCTGTGGTCTGCTCACCAACGATATAGTGAAACCCCGCCCAGGACGGAATATTGATCGGATTTCCCGAGTTGTAGCCGGCTATTTGCTGCACATCGCCGTTTGCCCACCGGCCCCACGAGACGACGCCCGCGTAGCTGCCACCCTCCATCTGCTGGGCGCTGCCGATTGCATAGACCACCGGAATCGTGGTTCCGCCGACGACATAAGGCGGATTCTGCAAACTGATCTGCGACACGTAGGCCGAGGCGCCCGACCCGGAAGTCGCGATCGCAAATCCGTTGGGGGACGCCGGGCCTGCGGATGGATTCGAATCCGGCAAGATGCTGTGGGGCGGCAATCCGTCTGCGCCAAGCGCCCCGGCAGGATAGGTTTCGGCCTTTTGAAGGTAAAAGGCGTTGCCCGCCGCCTTCGGAGGCGTGCCTCCATCCCCCTGGACGGTCGTGTTGAAAAAAGTCGCCGGAGCGATCGAATTGTTGCCAGGTGCCGCGACCGGCGGTGCTGTGACCACCACCTGATTCACTGTAGGCAGCGACGTCACCGGCGGCAACACAACCTGATCGGCTGCTGCGGCAGGCGGAACGTTGACCGGGGCAGAAATGGTTGGAATCACCGTGACTTCCCGTGTGCGACCGGTGACGCGCTGACCGGTCAACGGATCGGGAAGAAAGTTCGGAGGTTGCAGCAATTTGGTCGGTGGCGTATTGCGATCCGCGACGTAGTAGAACTGGTTGGTACCGACAATGTCCGTTGCCGCATCGTTGCGCAGAGAAATCTTTCCTTCAAACACGCCGGCGTACAAGCCATCCTTTGCCAGAGATCGGTCGATGTTCTGGCAGTTGCCAACGCAATAATTGAGATTGAACCCGGTGCCGCGGATACCGATCGTCGCCACAACGGCGTTGACCTTGAGGTTATCCTGGTTTTGATGGCCGATAACGCCTGTGACCGCGCGAACGCCGCCCTTGAGCAGGCTCATCGTCGCCTTCTCGGTACCGTCTTCCTTGCCGTTGAAGTTGTATTCGTCGATGCGAAATTCGCTTTGTGCCCGCAAGGCGATGACCGCACCGTCAATCATGCGGACTTGGGCGTTACTGGATACGCCAGTCGAAATCAGGTCGCCCTGCTCGACGAGTGCCCCTTTGGCAAGCGCCCTCGCCTGACCATCGCGCGTTGCGCGAACCTCGCCAATGGCCATCAGGACACGGCCCGCTCCAGCGTTGCCCGGATCCGGGTTCGCCACGGGCACCTGAGCAAAAGAGGACTGAAATGCCGTGGCGGCAAGCAGCGCCAAGAGCACCGCCGGAATGCGCACGGCGATGGATCGAAACAAAGGATGCGCCAGCCTCATGCGTTCGCTCCCTATTCAGATGCGTAGCTATAGCGCAATTTGAGCGCACCTGTCCACTGGTTATAGCTATACAGCCCCAGATTGGACAGGTTGTTGAAATATGTGAACTCCGCACGGGCGGTAAGTTCCTTGGTCAAACTGTACTGAAAAACTGCGTTCGCGGAAATCAACCCGTCGGATCGGTTGGTCTGGTAGAGCAGATCTTCGGATCCATAGTTGCTCTGGGCATACCCGGCGCCCAGCGAAATTCCCGTTTGTGCGTTCGGCATAAAGCTGACCTGCACGTTGCCCCCGACCAATGTGCGGCCGAGATCCGGGCGATCGCTGATGTTTGTCTGTTTGGCAAACGTCGTGGTCAGATCCAAGACGGGTTGCCACTTCATGAGGGGAAACACCTGCCGATAGCCCAGCATGGCTGTTCCCAGGTTTGAGTTATACGCGACAAAATCACTCGGGTAACCAAGGCGAATCGCAGAAACGCCCGCGAGCAAGGACTCAGTCTCGGTTAAACGACGCGAATACTCCAGACCACCGCCAGCGGTGTTGGGAACCGGAATGACGCTCAATTGTGCCAGGCTGCCAAAGGCGACCACTTTATATTCATTCGCGCCGTCGTTATACCGCAAGCCCCCGGTGACCACTGCACCGCCCAGGTTATACCCGTCCGCCTGAGAATATTTCTGAGTGCTGGCATTCACGCTCAAGAACGCATGCGTGTCGTAGTCAATCGGGACGCTCACGTTGCCGCCTACGGCACCGACCCCGAAAGGCGAGGGCAAGGGTCTTGAAGATGCTGCAAGCTGCACTGGTCCGATAAAAGGCAGAATAATGGAATCGACGGCGGTGGCCGCGTTCACATTGCTGTTATAGCCAAGACCAAATTCGCCGTAAGCGCCCCAGAGCACCTTGTACTCGCCCTCCTTGCGTTTAATGCCTTCAAGAAACTGATCAACCGTCTTGACTACACCCGGCGGTGGCCGATGACGCTTGACCTCGTTGAATTCCTCCCTGGCGCGCTGAAATTCCCCCAGGGCAAAATAAGCCCGGGCCAATTCAAGCCTGGCAAGATCATCTCCGGGGTTTGTCAGCAACACGCGCTCAAGCGCCAGTACGCCGAGCGACACGCGACCGGAATCGACCGCCGCGACCCCAAATATGTAATCGAATAATGGATCTCCCATGAGTTCAGGGTGCTCAAGACCCAGTTCATAGGCTTCCCTGGCATGTTGACGCTCAATAAGCGCCTTCATTTGATCCGGGATGGAACTCAGGCCTGGAGTGCCAGGCCTGGGAATAGAAAATGGGGCAATCGATGGCGTCGCGACTGACTGCCCGGAGGACGGAGGGGGAACGACAACCTCTGCGGCGGTCGCAGAGGCTGTGCTGGTCAGGGCCGCATCCCCGTTCGAGCCGGGTGCCCCGGAGCCGGCGAGTTGGACCGAATAAATCGCGCCGATATCCGACTTGGCTGATTTCGGACTTGTGTCAGACGCCTTCGGAATCGGCTCTGAGATCGGGATAACGGACGCCAGGGGGGATCTGGTTGAATTCGACGAGTCAGCCGAAGCGACAGCGTCCTGATGAGGGTCGACAGGAGGCGCCCGTGCACCCGGCTTAGGGGGCGGCGCAGGGACTTGTCTAGGCACTGACGCTCCCTTCGAGCTACCTGTGGTTGACGGATTGCCTGGCGCCCCGGGAGTCGGGGTCAACTCGTCGCTCATCTGCTGCCGCGGAATCAGACCCTTTGTTGTTCCAAAAAACATGTCGCCTGGCGTCTGCGCGTTCGGATCCATCGGTCTGTCCGACAGCTGCGCGGGAGGCTTCTGCGCAGCCGCCTTCTCAGCGGCAAGCTTTTCAGCCGCAGTCTTTTCGGCGGCGGCTCTCTCGGCAGCGCTCTTCTCATTGGCCGCCCTGTTGGCCGACGCCATATCGGCCGCAGCTCTATCGGCCGCCGCCTTCTCCGCTGCAGCGCGCTCAGCGGCTGATCTTTCAACTGCAGCTTTCTCGGCAGCGGCCCTATCAGCAGCAGATTTCTCCGCCGCGGATTTGTCAGCGGCAGCAGCTCTCTCGGCGGCAGTCTTGTCCGCTGCAGCTTTCTCGGCGGCAGCTCTGTCGGCGACAGCTTTCTCGGCAGCAGCTTTCTCAGCCGCGGCCTTTTCAACGGCAGCAGCTCTCTCGGCGGCGATCTTGTCCGCTGCAGCTTTCTCGGCAGCAGCTTTCGCAGCCGCTGCCTGTTCAGCGGCAGCAGC
>CAITPF010000356.1 GCA_903894155.1 uncultured beta proteobacterium
GCGATTGAAGATCAGCCCGATGATCCCCATCACAACCAGTGCGCCGAGCGCGGCCCCCCAGTAGGGCACGCCCGCCTGGAGGAAAGCCACCATGGCAAACGCGCCCAGCATCGCAAAATCGCCCTGCGCAAAGTTGACGACGTTGGTGGCCCGGATGATCAGCACGAAACCGAGTGCGACCAGGGCGTAGATGGCTCCCAGTGCAAGCCCTGAAAAGAGCACCTGGAAGTTCATCACAATAAAATCGTTCAATGCGTCTCCTTCTGATTGCGCCTTCCACTCTGAGTCGGTGGGCATTTTCGGCAACGAGCGATCGCAAGCAAAGTATCATCCTTTAACGTGAAGTGGATACCAAGGGTTTGCCCTGCCCGCATGACGCAGTCGGCTTTCGCGGCGAGCCCGCCGCCAGATCGACGCCAGATACCGGAGACTCGAAATGATCGCGAAAGCCCTGCGCCGGTTTGTCACCGCCGCAATGCTGTTGTGCGCCGCGCTCGCGGGCGGCGCTGCCCTGGCCGATTCCTACCCGGACCACCCGATCAAGTGGATCGTGCCCTGGCCGGCAGGCGGCACCACGGATGTCATCGCGCGCAACGTGGCGCAGACCGTTTCCGAGAAGCTTGGCGTGCCCATCGTCATCGAAAACAAGGCCGGAGCCGCAGCAGTGATCGGCATGAACACGGTGGCCAAGGCGCCGCCTGACGGCTACACGTTCCTTGTCAGCGATGCCGCCGTCGCGACCGCGCCCAGCCTGAACAAGTCGATGCCCTTCGACACCGCGCGCGATCTCACGGCAGTGGCGATGTTCATCACCGTGCCGCATGTCGTGATCGTTTCCCCCGCAAGCGGCATCACTTCCCTGGACGCGCTCATTGCGCGCGCCAGGAAGGATCCGGACGCGCTCTATTTCAGCTCCGGAGGCATCGGCTCGCCGCTGCACCTTGCCGGTGAGGCGGTCAGGACGACTGCCGGGATCCGCTGGGTCCACGTGCCCTATAAAGGGGGCGCACCCGCAATCCTGGCAGTCATGTCGGGCGACGCGCAAGTCGTGGTCCCGTCGCTGCCTTCGGTGCTTCAGCAAATCCAGTCGGGCAAGTTGGTGGGGCTCGCAGTCACTGGCCCCACACGGGTCGCGTCCGCGCCTGGCATTCCCAGCGTTGCCGAGCTCGGCTATCCCGGCGCGCTCGCGCTTGGCTGGATCGGAATCCATGCCCCGGCCGGAACCCCAAAGGCAATTCTGCAAAAAGTAGAGCAGGCCTGTCGGGCCGCGCTTGCGGACCCCGGCTTGCGCCAGCGTCTGGCCGAACAGGGCGGGGATATCGTGCAAGATCCGTCGGGGGCGGCGTACGCACTATTCGTCGCCGCCGAGGCGGCGCGATGGGATGGTGTCGTGAAGGCCGCAGGCATCACTGCGGAATAGTCAGTGGCGTCAGTGGCGGAACATGCCCATCCAGAACAGGTTGGCGTGACGCACATCCATGTCGACCTTGCGCACGAACCTGAGCTTTCCATCCTCGCGGATGCGAAACACCGACAGCCCACCGGGCACGTTGCGCAGCGAATCGCCATCAGGCAGGTCGCGCGTCACCATGCTGCCCACGACCATCACGCGGCCCGACGGGTCAATCGCAAACGTGCGCGCGTGCATGCCACGGGTATCCTCAGCCTGAATCAGGGTTGGCACCCCGGTGCCAGGATCGATTTCATAAACAGCAATCGTGTTTTCGGCGCCATTGAACACCCGCAGATCCCCCTTGTGCCCAACCGTGCCGTCGGCCCGATTCGACACATAAACGAACCTGCCGTTCGGGTGCACATGGCAAGCGCCGGCAAGCTGCCGCGGCTTGCGCGCCTGCGGGTGTACGAGCGTCGTCACCCGACAGCGCGGGCCTGAAATCTCCTCGCCGAGATCGAACAGCGCGAGCTGATTCTGACGCTCGATCGACAGGTACATCCAGGGTTGCGTCGGATGGAAATCCACGTGCCGCGGACCAAAGCCGAAGCCGCCATCCGGCAGGATCCGGCGATGCCGCGAAAGCTTTCCATCCGTGAACCGGAAGGTTTCGATCGAGCCCGGGTCCTCCGGCTTGCCGTGCTCCGCGTCATTTCCGCGGCCTGGCACGATCACGCGATCGCCAGCTGGCGTCACCATGACCTGATGCACAGTGCACGCGAGGTCAAACCGATCCTGTTCGACTTCGTCACCCACCGTTCCATCCGGATTGACCGCAAACACCGTCACGCCGCTTGGCGCGTTGTACGCCACCAGCACGAACCGCGTGGGCTTGTCCGTGGATACATGCACCGGCCGCCAGCGCAGCGCGATCGGCTCGCCCAGCGGCGCCAGCGCGCCGTCAGGCGCGATCGACATCGTGCACAGGAAATGCCGGGTACCCGTCTTGCCGAGCCCGCCGTCGCTGCACGCCACGAAAAGAACCGGCAGGCGATCGTGCCGCCAGGCGTACTGGACGCCAGCTGGCATGGTGATCGTCGCGCGCGGCGCGAGCGTCGCGCCCGCCACGTCGAGGGAAAACCGGGTGAACTCGGGCCCGACGGCCGCATACACGGAAACGGAATTCACAATCGTTCTGCTGCCTTGACGTCTTCCCCGCCCTGAGTGACGAAGCTTGCCGCGCACCTGGTGATGCGGTGATCCACGACAATGATTCAGTTAGTTGGCGAGGATGCCCGCCTTCTTCACGATCGGCGGCCATTGCTTGAGCTCGCGCGCGATCAGTTCATCGGCGGTCGAGCCGGGCTTGGCGATGACGCGAAAGCCATCGACGAACAATTGCTGCTTGATCTCCGGATCCTGAAGCGCCTTCACAAAGGCCTTCTCAATCGTGTTGACGGCGTCATCCGGCGTACCCGCCGGTGCAAGCACTGCCATCCAGAACGCGGTTTCGAAGCCGGGGTAGCCCTGCTCGGCAACGGTCGGCAAATCAGGCATCTGGGGCATCCGTTCAAGCGAGGTGGCCGCAAGCACCTTGAGCTTGCCCGACTTGATGAATTGCCCCGCAGTGGGAAGCGCATCGACCTTGAACTGATACACGCCGCCAAGCAGGTCGACCATCGCCGGGCCTGCGCCCTTGTACGGCAGGTGCGTCATCTGGATCTCTGCGCGATCCAGAAAGAGCTCCGTCGCCAGGTGCGGAAAAGTGCCCGCGCCCGCAGTGCCGTAGACCAGCGGCGGGTTGCTCACCTTTGCCAGAGCCACGAACTCCTGCAACGTGTTGGCAGGCACCGAGGGATGGATGACGACCAGGCCAGGGGTATCGCCAATCATCACGACCGATCGGAAATCCTTCACCGTGTCGAATGGCAGCGACTTGTAGATCGCCGGATTGGCCGTGTGCGAATTCGTGGCCATCAGCAAGGTGTAGCCATCCGGTGGCGACTTGGCCACCATCAGCGTGGCGATCGTGCCGCCGGCGCCCCCCTTGTTTTCGATGACGACGGGTTGCCCGAGAATCTCGCCCACGCGTTTCGATATCCTGCGCGCCACTACATCGGTTGTCCCGCCCGGCGGGAAAGGAACAACCAGGTGAACCGGCTTTTCCGGAAACGACGCGGCGACGGCAGAGGCCGACGCAACGAGAATCGCAACGCTGCACAACGCACTGACGCGGTTAGTCATCCCCATGGCTGTCTCCGTATCCGGCCTTTCGTGTCGATGCACGGGCCCTGTTTGCGACGATTGTATACAAGTAAATATCACGTGCCTATAATTTCCTGGAGCCCGCAACGGCGCGCGACACGCGCCGCACAACCAAAACGACACGCGAGGGGGGACCACGAAATGACCCGTTTAACACGGAGTCGCCGGGCGATCACGCAGCCCGGCGAGGGCTTGATCCATGGCTAATACCGCCACGCGGTCGCATGGCCCCAACGCGGCGCAACTGCTCGCGCTACACACGCTGCGACCGACCGCGCGCTCGCATGAAGTCGCCCGCATGGCGATGCTCGATTGCCTGGCCTGCATTGTCGCGGGCTCGGCGACAGCGCCCGCCAGGATGGCCCTGGATCTTGCGCTGGCGCAAGGCGCGCGCGGCGTCGCCGCGGCGCTGGGCACGCACGAACGACTCGCGCCCGTGCCAGCGGCTTTCGTCAACGGTGTCGCCGGCCATGCACTCGATTTCGACGACATGACGGCGATCATGATCGGCCACCCGAGCGTGGCGCTCGTGCCAGCCATCCTGGCCCTTGCCCAGTCCAGCGGGCAAGGCCCGGTCGCGGTGCTTGACGCCTACGTCGCCGGGTTCGAAGTCGCAACCTGGTTCGGCCGGCGCATGATTCCTGCGCATTACGATGCTGGCTGGCATTCGACTTCGAGCATCGGCGTGTTCGGCGCGACCGCAGCCGGCGCGCGACTGCTCGGGCTGGATGCCGAATCGACGCTCAACGCGCTCGCGATCGCCGCCTCGAACGCCTGCGGGCTGCGCGCGAACTTCGGGTCGATGACGAAGTCGCTGCACGCGGGGCAAGCGGCAGAGACCGGGGTTCGCGCCGCCCTGCTTTCGGCCGGCGGGTTCACCGCCAACACGGGCTTGTTCGATGACGCGGGCGGCTTTTTCGACCTTTACGGGATCCAGTCCCCGCAACGTTATACGCTTGCCGAGGGTGCCCTTGAAATTGACGCGACCGGCATTGGCCTCAAGCCCTATGCGTGCTGCGGCGCGGGGGTGTCGGCCATGGACGCCGCCATCGACACCTTCGTGGCGCATGCCCCGGTCGCGCACGACATCGTCGCGATCGATTGCCGGGTCAGCCACATGGCCACGCGCATCATGCCCTACGCGCAGGCCGCGGACGGATTCCAGGCCAAGTACTGCCTGCCCTACTGCGTCGCCGTCGCACTGCTCGACGGTTGCGGCGCGATCGCGCAGTTCGAGGATTCGCGCGTGGCACGCGACGATGTCCAGCGCCTGATGCAGCGCGTGCGGGTGACTGCGGATGACGCGATGGCACAAGGCGAGGGACGCTTCGGCGTCGAGTTGCGCACGACGCTACGCGACGGGCGCGTGCTGGTCGAGTCGCTGGACGTGCCCCGCGGCCATCCGGGCCGCCCCCTCTCGCAAGCCGAGCTCGGGACAAAGTTCATGGGCTGCGTCGCGCCCGTGCTCGGCGAGGCGCAAGCCGCGCGCGCCCTGTCTGCCATCGGCGAGCTTGAGCGCCTCGATGGCATTTCGGCGCTGGTCGAGCTGCTCTGCCCCGCCTCGACATAACGAACACCCATGACTGACACCAGGGAACACGCATGACCGACACCAGAACCATCAGCCAGACACTCGCACAATTCGTGCA
>CAITPF010000357.1 GCA_903894155.1 uncultured beta proteobacterium
CGAAGAGTTTCTTTTGGAATACCGTTTACGCAGGTTAGATGGGCAATACCGTTGGATTCTCGATTCTGGCACCCCGGTGTTCGACCCCGAAGGGTCATTTCTTGGTTACAACGGCGTGTGCTTTGATATTAATGCGCGTAAAGAATCGGAAAATGAAGCCCGTATCGCCGCTATCGCATTTAACGCACAGGAAGGCATTTGTGTTACGGATGCCAATAAATGTATTTTGCGTGTCAATCAGGCTTTCACTACCATCACTGGGTATGGCAAAGAAGAGGCCATTGGATGCACCCACAGGTTACTGACCTCAGGCATACACAATAAAGAGTTTTACACGATCATGTGGGACAACATCTCTCGCTCAGGTTTTTGGGCAGGGGAGATATGGAATCGTCGCAAGAATGGTGAACTCTATGTCATAAGCATCACAATTACCGCAATTAAAGATGATGCGGGCGTAGTGACGAATTACCTGTCCAATTTCATTGATATTACTAAACAAAAAGAACTTGAAGATCAAGTGCATCATTTGGCATTTTATGATGCACTGACGAATCTTCCCAATCGCGCCCTATTAAACGACCGACTCACACAAGGTATTGCACTCAGCAAACGTAGTGGGTGCTATGGCGCATTGATGTTTCTTGATTTGGACAACTTTAAGCCGCTGAATGATTTACACGGGCATATGGTAGGTGACTTATTGTTGATCCAGGTTGCAGAACGCCTTAATAAATGCGTGCGTGAAATAGATACTGTTGCGCGCTTTGGTGGTGACGAATTTATTGTCTTGCTCAGTGAATTAAGTCCGGACAAATCAGACTCCAGGTCACGGGCAAAAACGATTGCAGAAAAGATTCGAAGTAGTTTGTCAGAACCATATTTACTCGAAATACACCACGAAAATGGAGCTTCATCAACGGTTGACCACTGCTGCACTGTAAGTATTGGGGTATTGGTGTTCCTCAAGAATGAAGCCAGCCAACAAGAACTGATGAGGCGGGCTGATGCGGCAATGTATGAGGCTAAAGACGCAGGGCGAAATCAGATACGATTTTATGGCGATAATGATGTCTTCTCCTAAGTGGCTTGGATCGGACATTCGTTGCTTTGACCTGCTTTGATTTATCTGACTGCGCAGAAAACCTCGCCGTTCAGAACTGAACCCTGACCCCGATGTTACCGCCCGCAAGCACCTGCCCACTGCGCGCCTCGGCGGTCACGCCCGCGTAGGCGAATGCGTTATCCGCAAACTTCACTGTGCCGTACATCCCGGCCTGTACGAACGCAGCCCCGGCGCTGGGGGTGTTGATGGTCGTCGTCATGCCAGCGAGGGATGCATTGAGTTGCGGGTTGAGTACGTTCGTTGTATCTACGCCCAGGCCGACGTTGACACGGTAGGTGGTCTGCTCCCTGATCGGGTCAACCGCCTTGGAGCCTGCTGCGACCCCGATCACACCACGCACGCCGTTGCCGTTGAAGCTGTTGACGGTAAGCGCCGAAGCTGCCGAGCCTTCGTTGAACCCGTTTTGATTGACCTGCTGCCAAGTCGCTCGGATGTAGGGTGTCACGCGGGAGCTATCCAGATCAATCGGAAGGTTCAAGCCAAGACTCACCAGCGCATCGTTGCCCTGTACGTTCTTGGCCGCTAGCCCGTTTGTCAGGCCGGTTGCGTCATTGCGTGAGTTGTTGGTCGAGTTGAACCCATAGCTTGCCATCGCATCCACCACAAACTGCTGAACCGGCAGCTTGCCATACAGGAAGACGCTGCCTTGCTGAACCGTGCCGCTACCTTGGGATGCCGAGACGTTGGTGTTTGATAACGCCACACCGCCACCGGCCTTGGTGCCGGCATCCGAGTACATATCGACGCCCACGACGGCCTGAACGAGATTGCTTGTCCAGCCACCGGAGTTGTTGTCGCTCGAGCGGTTGCCGTACTGGTAGGCCACCTCACCCCATGCAGCCCCGTTGGACATCGACACGCCGCCGGATCCCGAGGCGTAGGGATTGACGTTCGGGTTGGAACTCATGCTCGCGGTGGGCTGGCCACCGGGATTGGTCGCGCTGATCGCGGTGTTGGTCCCGGCCGCCATCGTGCCAGCCATCATCGGTGCAGTCATCGTGTCGCCTAGCCGCGAGATGACCGCCTGCTGGATGCGTTGGGACGTCTGCGGCACCACGGCAAGCGTCGCGCCATAGATCTCACCCGCCATGCCTTGCGTGAAGGACG
>CAITPF010000358.1 GCA_903894155.1 uncultured beta proteobacterium
ATTCCCCGATCTTTCGGTCGAGGACAATCTGCTGATCGCGATCAAGTCCGACACCCACGGCAAGCGCGACTGGACCCTGGAGAGGGTCTACGACATGCTGACGTTGCTGGCCCCGCTCAAGTCGCGGCTGGGCGGGCAACTCTCCGGCGGCGAGCAGCAGATGCTCACCGTAGCCCGCGCGCTGATGGGCAACCCGGATGTGCTGCTGCTCGACGAGCCCAGCGAAGGCCTGGCGCCCATCATGGTCCAGAAAATTGGCGACCTCATCGACACCTTGCGCGGCGTCGGAACAACGATCGTGCTGGCTGAGCAAAACCTGCATTTCTGCCTCGGCCTGGCCGACCGCGCCGTCGTGATCGACAAGGGCGCGGATGTCTTCGTGGGGACGATCGCCGAGCTCAACGCCGACGCCGAAATCAAGCAACGCTATCTTTCCGTCTGAGGAGCACGAACCCGTGACGACTCCTCTGCTGACGGCCGCCCGAACGTTCGATATGTCAGGCACGCGCATCCTGATCACCGGCGCCGCAGGCGGAATCGGCGCGGCGACCGCCCGACTCTGCGCGGAGCTGGGTGCCACGATGGTGCTGACCGATATCGACTCCTTCAAGCTGGAGAGCCTGGTCCACGAGCTCAAGGGTGTCGCGGCGGCGCAGCGTTGCGATGTCAGCGATCGCGCGGCGGTCGAGCACCTGGTCGCCCAGCATGGGCCTTTCGATGCACTGGCGGACACGGCGGGCATCTGCCCCTATGACGAAGACTGGATGGCCCCAGACTGGAACGAGGTGGCGTTCATGCGCGTGATGCGGGTGAACCTGCTCGGCCCGATCAATCTGGTGCGGGCCGTCCTGCCCGGCATGATCGAGCGTCAGCACGGGCGCATCGCGCTGTGCGGATCGATCGCAGGCTGGACGGGCGGCGTGCTCGCTGCACCGCATTACTCGGCCTCCAAGGGTGGCGTACACGCGCTGATCCGCTGGTTCGCGCAGCGCGCAACGCCGCACGGGGTCACCGTCAATGGCGTGGCGCCCGGACCTATCGCCACCGGCATGACTCAGGGCGCCGGTTACCGCCCGGAAGTCTATCCGATGAAACGCATGGGCGAACCCGAAGAAATCGCCGCGGCCCTTGCGTTCCTGTGCTCGCCCGCCGCCGCATTTCTGGCAGGCGCCATTATCGACGTCAACGGCGGCACACTGATGCGCTAAGGATGCAGGGGATGTACAAAGTCGTCACCGCCTACAAACGCAAGCCCGGCATGGAGGTCGAAGCCTTCCAGCGCTACTGGCTCGAGAACCATGCACCGATCGTAGCCACGCTACCCGGCTTGCGACGCTACGTTCAATCGCACAGCCTGCTGCAGGGGTATCGCAAGGCAGATCTGCCCTGCGACGGCATGAGCGAAATGTGGTTTGACTCGCGCCAAGCCTGGCAACAGGCGCTGGCCGATCCGGCCGCGGCCGTAGTCCTTGCCGACGAGCGCGCCTTCATTGATGTCTCGCGCAAGGTCGTCATGCCGGTCGAGGCGCTGGTCATCAAGGACGGTGCGATTCCTGCGAACGGGGTCAAGAATGTCGAATTCGTCAACCAGCGCCCGGGCATGGATTTGCACGCATTCAGAGCCTACTGGCGCGATGTGCACGGCCCGCTCGCCTCGCAAATCGGGCCGTTGCGCCGGTACGAGCAAAATCATCTTCAGTTGCACGAATACGGTGAAGGCCGCCCGGCGCCGGCGTTTGACGGCCTCGCCATCACGTGGTTCGACTCAACCGCGGGGATGAAGGAAGGCGCGACCACGCCGATCTACGCCGCGACGCGGGCAGACGAGGCGAACTTTCTCCCCGACGGCCATTTGCCTTTTATCGTCACCCGCGAGCACGAGATCAGCCTGCGTCAGGCTCCGCGATAACGTCCGCCAACCCCGTCAGCCCGTGGGAAATCAGGCGACGATACGCCGTCACGACCCAGTCGGGAATGTCGTCGTGCTGCTCCTCGCCGTAGACGTAGCGCCAGGCAAGGTAGCTGCGTGCCGCCATCAGCACGAACGCGACCACCTCGAGGTCGCGCTCGGCGAACCCGCGAAGTTCGCCGCCTTGCGCCGCCCGGCGAAAAAAGCTGACATAGCCCGCCGCGACAAGATCCAGGTGCGCGCGGTATGCCTTCGGTGCAAAGCTCTCCGCCTCGTTGAGAATCCGGAAAAAATGCGGATTCTCCCGCAGGAAGGAAAAAAACGCCCGGAAGCCGAGCTCCTCGCGCTCGATGAGGGTTTTGCCCTCGCGCGCGCAACGGCCGACGTGCTCGAGCATATCCTTGCCCAGCGTCGGGAGCAGCTGATCGAGAAGATCCTGCCGCGACTTGAAATGGTTGTAAAAAGTACCCTGCGCCACGCCCGCGTGCTGGGTGATCAACGAAATCGAGGCCTCCTGGTAGCCCCGCTCGCCGACCACCGCAGCGGCGGCGCGAAACAGGCCCTCGCGGATCATGCGCCCGCGCTCGTCGCGCGTGGGCGCGTCACGCCAGTCGGCGTGATCGGGAGCTGCGGGTTCGGGCTGCGCGCGCGCGGGGGTCTTGCGGGCCATAAAAATCCGAAAAGGCGGTCGATGCGATTGCCCTATTCTCGCATAGTGGCCGCGACCGACCAAGGTCGCGGGATGGCCACTATTGCGGAACCGGCCGGATTCCTTTAGCATTGAAAATGTAGGGAACGCTACATTAACCAAATGTACCAATTGACCGTGCTGCGCCCTGTGCGCGGCGCATGCCCCGAGGTTCCATTCCATGTATGACATTTTCCAGATCGACCGCCTCATCGACCTTTGGCTGACCGAGGATATCGGCACCTGCGACCTGACCGCGCAACTGATGATTGACGAGGATGCGAAGAGCACCTTCCACATGAACGCCCGCGAATCCATGGTGATTGCCGGCATCGACGTCGCGGTGCGTCTTTTCACCCGCTATGACCCGGCGCTGACGGTGACGCGCCACGTGCGCGACAGCGAACGCGTCGAACAGGGCGCGCGCATCCTGACGGTCAGCGGCCCGGCGCGCAGCATCCTCACGGCTGAACGTCCGGCCCTCAACATCCTGCAACGACTGTGCGGGATCGCAACGGAAACAGCGCGCTTCAACGCGGAGCTCGCCGGCACCGGCGCTCGCCTGATCGACACACGCAAGACGACACCGGGGCTGCGCATGCTGGAGAAGCATGCCGTATCGTGCGGCGGCGGGCTCAATCACCGGCTCGGTCTGGACAACGGCGTCATGCTCAAGGACAACCACATTGCCGTGGCAGGCAGCATTGGCCTCGCCGTCGCGCGCGTGCGGCTCAAGCTGCCGGTGCTCACCAAGATCGAGGTCGAGTGCGATCGCCTCGAGCAGGTCGAGGAAGCGCTCGCGGCGCAGGTCGATGTGATCATGCTGGACAACATGTCGATCGCGGACATGACCACTGCCGTCAAGCTGGTCAATGGACGCGCAAAGATCGAAGCCTCTGGCGGAATCCGGATCGACACGATCCGCAACGTCGCGCTTACCGGCGTGGATTACATCTCCACGAGCAAGATCACCCAGGCCGCGCCTGCAGTCGACATCGGTCTGGATGAATAGACAGGATCCGTCAGTGCCGGGCAGTTTCATCTACGTCGTCGGCCCCAGTGGTGCCGGCAAGGACAGCCTGATCAGCGCTGCCCGTGAGAGACTCTCGCCCGAGTCCTTCGTCTTCGCGCGTCGCACGATCACGCGGCGCGCTGGCGCGCCCGGCGAGGAACACGAGGCCTGCACGCCGGAAGAGTTCGCCCGCCGCGAGGCTGCGGGCGAATTCCTGATCACCTGGCACGCGCATAGCCTGCATTACGGACTCCCCTCGCGCCTGCTCGACGAGCTTGCCGCCGGACGCAGCGTCATCGCCAACGGCTCGCGCAACATGATCACGACACTGGCCGCGCGCGTGCCGTCGCTGCTGGTCGTCGAGGTGTCGGCGCCTGCGCACATTCTGCATGAACGGCTGCA
>CAITPF010000359.1 GCA_903894155.1 uncultured beta proteobacterium
CTTTTTCGGTTGACCCTCTTGACAATCGACCAACTGACTCCAAACAAAACAAGAACGGCTTCGCTGTCCGCGCTCTTGACCCCGCACTGAACGGCAGGGTTTGCCGCGCATCGGATCAACATGTCAGTGCGGCGGTCGCGGCGCACCGGACAACCTGGGAGCATATCGATGGACCTGATGGACGAAGATTCGCGCAGGGCGTACCCGGCTATGTATTTCCTCGTTCGCCATGGAAACGGCATCGCTGCGATCCTGGCGGCTCTCATTCCCCTGGCCGGGCTGTGGGCCTGGCTGGCGGGGTACTCAGTGCTGCTCCTGGTGGGTGGCGTCTTGTACGGCCCGATTGCCTACCTGTTCCTGCGCAGTTACGTCGAAATGGCGCGCCTCATCGCCGATATGCTGTTACCCAAGTAAGCCCACCCATGCGAGATGATCGCTCTGATCTGGTCGTGATCGGCGCCGGCATCGCCGGACTGATTGCGGCCAACCGCGCCGCCGAGCTTGGACTGCGCTGCACGGTGCTCGAACGCGGCGAAGGACAATACGTCTGCAACACCCGGTTGACGGGTGGCATGTTTCACATCTGCATGAAGAACATTGCCCGTCCTTCAGATGAGTCGTTTCGCAGCATCTTGCAAGCCGTGCCGGATTTGCCATCCCATGACCTCGCCCGGGCCGTCGCTGAAAACGGTGAACGCATGGTCCGGTGGCTTCGGCGCCAGGGCGTACGGTTGATCAAGGCGGGGCCCGACGAGGCCTACTGGTGGGTGCTCGCCCCGCCTCGCACCATGCAGATTGGCATGCCATGGAAGGGGCGTGCCGGCGATGTCATGATGCACACGCTCGAGGAGGGCTTGATCCGGCGCGGGGGAGCAATCGTGCGCGGCGCGCACGCTGAAGCGCTCTGCATGACCGGGGGCGTCTGCACCGGGGTGGAGGCAGTTGTCCAGGACGCAAGGAGAACCTTTCAGGCAAATGCGGTTGTGATTGCCGACGGCGGCTTTCAGTCCAACCTTTCCATGCTGAGGCATTACATCACGCCCAAACCCGAATCGCTGTTTCAGCGGTGTGCCCCGGGTGGCAATGGTGACGGCATCCGCATGGCCCAGGCGCTTGGGGCAAAGACCGTGGGCATGTCATCTTTCTACGGCCATGTGCTCAACCGGGCAGTATTCAGCAACCCCGCCCTCTGGCCTTACCCGATCATGGATCGCGTCGTTGCGGCGGGCATCGTCGTCGATGCGCACGGAGTGCGATTCATGGACGAAGGACTTGGCGGGGTCTACCAGGCTAACCAGATCGCCAAAATGGCTGACCCGCTTTCGGCGGTCGCGATTTTTGATGCCGAAATCTGGCAGCAGGCTGGGCGGCAGTCCAAGCTATCTGCGCCCAACCCTGCCCTTATTAAGCGCGGCGGAGTGCTGTGGCAGGCAACGGACTTGCCCTCGCTCGCGAGATTGGCAGGATTGCCCCCTGACGCACTGTGCTCGACGATTGAGGCATACAACGCCGCCGTTCGAAGCCAGGCAACGGCTGAACTGAGCCCTGCTCGCTCGCCCACTAAATTTAAACCAGCGGTCATCGCCACACAGCCATTTTTTGCGGCGCCGCTCTGAGCGGGGATCACCTACACCATGGGCGGCATCGCAACGGATGCCAGCGCTCGCGTCATCGATCAGGACGACTGTGCAATTCCTGGCCTGTATGCCGCAGGTTGCACGACAGGCGGCCTTGAGGGTGGCGCAATGGCAGGCTACGTCGGCGGCCTTGTCAAATCCGGGACCATGGCGATGCTCGCCGCAGAGTCGATCGCCGCCGCCAGGCTTCCGGTACCGGGCTGATTGCGGTGGCTAGCTCGGGTTCGGATACAGGAATTTTGCTAATCCAGAAAGCCAACATTCAGCGACGCGAATGCGGCGCGGTGCCTTGCCGCGCTGCCGTGTCGCGCCGCAAGCGTCAGCACATGCCGCAGGTAGAGCCCCACATCGCATTCATGCGTGAACCCCATCGCCCCGAGCATTTGGACCGCGTGCTCGGCAGCAGCGACGCCCGCCTGGGACAGTAGGTCTTTGAGCGCGTGCAGCGACGCCTGACGCAAGGCCTCGTCGGACCAGTGCTCAATACACTGCGCCAGCAAGGCGCCCGATAGCACCAGGTCGCAATGCCGGTCGACGCTCGCATGCTGCAGCGCCTGAAAGCTGGAAAGCACTCGGCCAAATTGTTTGCGCGTTGACAGATGTTCAATGGCAAGCGAAAGGGTTTGCTGCGACGCGCCCAGCATTCGGGCACACGTGCTCAATAGCGCAAGATCCGCGCTCTCGCCCTCTGCCCGTGCCGTGTCGGTGACCGGAAGCTTCCAGGCGGTTTCCGCCTGATCCTGCCAACCCGACAAGCTTCCATCGGCTTTGCGCGCGCCTACCCCGATTGATGATCCCGCAAAAAGCGGCCCGGTGAACAACTGCTGGCCGGCGGCCCGCGCCACACCGGCCACGATGCGCGCGCGCTCGGTCGCGTCACTTTCCGACATCAGGAGGTCGGCGAGGCCGAATCCTTCAAAACGCAACCACAACGAACGCTCATCCGTGGTGGCGTCTATGAGCGCACGAGCCAGCGCGAGCGATGACGCGCCATCGAACCAGCGCAGCGCGGCGTCGTAGTACGCGTCTGGCGGCAGCATCGCGGCGGACGGAGTCGTTACCATGATTTTGGCATGCCGAGCACTCGCGCGGCGATGATGTTGCGCTGGA
>CAITPF010000360.1 GCA_903894155.1 uncultured beta proteobacterium
CGTGGGAGCCGAAGTTCGTGATCCGCAATTTCGATCTGGCGATCGGTATCAAGCAGGGCGAGCCGCGGCTGTTGGAAAAGTTGAATGAGTGGGTTGCGACCAACCTCAAGAACGGCAAGCTCAGCGACATCTACAAGAAATACTATGGCGTCGCATTACCCGCTGCCATGACAAACTGAACGCACGAAAAGGTTATCCATCCATGAAACTCGTCATTGGCTCCGACCATGCGGGCTGGTCACTAAAGGGCGGCCTGATCGCCTATATTGAATCGCTCGGGCACGAGGTCACCGACGTCGGTAGTTACGATCCGGCACCAGTCGACTTCCCCGATATTGCCAGAATGCTGACGGCGAAGGTGCTTTCCGGCGAGGCGAGTCGCGGCATTATGGTCTGTGGTACAGGCGTGGGTGCGTGCATCGCAGCCAACAAGGTGCGCGGCATTCGCGCAGCCGTTTGTCACGATGCGCACTCGGCACACCAGTGCGTGGAGCACGACGACGTCAATGTCATGTGCGTCGGTGCACAGATCGTCGGGCCGTGGCTGGCGAACGATCTCGTGGCGTCATTCCTCAAGGCCGAGTTCGACGTCGACGAGGACTGCCGGCGCCGCGTGGCGAAACTGCACGAGATGGACAACGCATTCAAGTGAAGGATGAACCGGTTCGCTCTCGGGTCGTCGTCTTCGGCAGCTTGAATATGGATCTCGTTGTCCGTGTCCCGCGAATGCCGCTCCCAGGTGAAACCCTGGCCGGGCGCAGCTTTTGTACTTATGCTGGAGGCAAAGGTGCGAATCAGGCCGTTGCATGCGCCCGCCAGGGAACACCGGTGGAAATGGTTGGTCGTGTCGGTGATGACGTCTTTGGTCAAGACCTGTGCGTCGAGTTAGTTAGGCAGACCGTTGCAATCGACGGTGTCAAGAAGGTAGCGGGTGAAAGGACCGGCGTGGCGATTATTTACGTCGACGACAGCGCACAAAATTGCATTGCTATTGTTCCCGGCGCCAACGGCCAGGTGGGCATTGGAGACGCCGAGGCTTTACGGTCGCGACTGCGAGATGCCGGGATGCTGCTGCTTCAATTGGAGGTCCCAATCGACGCAGTCTTGCGGGCGGCCGTCGTAGCGCGCGAAGCGGCCTGCAAAGTGCTGCTTAACCTCACGCCAGTGCCCGCCCATCCCATCCCCGATGCGCTTTGGCCGCTTCTGGATATTCTCGTGGTCAACGAAAGTGAAGCCGGCACGCTCACCGGGCTTGCCTCAGTCACCCGTGACAATGCTTCCGAGGCCGCTCTCTTGCTACGCCAGCGCGGTCCTGACGACGTGCTCGTCACGCTCGGCGAGCATGGCGTCGTGTGGTCATCGGCTCAGGGGGCACAGCACTTTCAGGCCTTCCCCGTCCAGCCGGTGGATACGACGGCAGCTGGCGATACGTTTGTCGGTGCGCTCGCGGCAATGCTGGTCGCAGAGCGTGGTATGCCCGAGGCGATACAGTACGCGATGCGCGCCGCCGCTATCTGCGTGACCCGACCTGGGGCCCAGGCGTCGATACCGAGCCGACAGGAGGTTGAGGCGTTTGTATTTGTAGACTGAACCTATGCGCGCCAACCTGGGATCGCGATCGGGAATGTTTCAGGGTTAATTCAAGCTACAGCACGTGTGGTTGGCTTTGCGTTGAAAACGCGGGAAATTTGAGGCTGATTGGAGTTAAGCTTGAGTCTCATCCGTAGCGTACGCTTCCTTCACACGGCAGGGGTCACTGGTTCGAAACCAGTACCGCCCACCAATGAAATCGGCTCTTTCCCCTTAACGGGGGAAGGGCACGCATCAAACTCGGCGGAAAACGCCATTTCAACCGCAGTGGGTCAAGACCCGCAGGCGGTAATTGGAATTAGGCAAGTCGTACCCCCCCGCTCCAGCGAGTTAGCCTAATCAATCGATATGCCCGCCTCCTTAATCACGACGGACCACCGTTCAAAATCGCGCGCAATCATGTCGGCAAACTCACCAGGCGACTGAATGAGCACCTCCGCGCCAACCGCAGCATAACGCTTTTTAACTTCAGGATCGTTGGCAGCATCGCGGATTTCGTTGTGCAACCTATCGACGATCGCCTTGGGTGTTCCGGAAGGTAGTACCACACCATTCCAGGTGGTTACGATCAATTGCGGTACGCCAGCTTCGACGGCCGTCGGAACATCTGGTAATGAGATCGAGCGACGCTCACCCGTGACAGCCAGGGCACGTAGCTTGCCAGCCTTAATGTGCGCGACCGCGGAAGGCAATGTAGCGAACATCGCATCAATATGCCCCCCCATCACATCAGCCAGTGCAGGCCCGCCACCCTTGTAAGGGATATGCAAGACCTGAACACCGGCCAGCTTCTGAAACACTTCAGTCGTCAAGTGATTCGTACTACCAGGTCCGGATGATCCAAATGTGATTTTCCCTGGATTTGCTCGCGCCAACTCGATGAACTCCTTTAATGAGTTGACGGCTACCGATGGGCCCACCACAAGCACATTAGGGAACTGCACGATCGGGGTCACAGGGGAAAATGACTTAATCGGATCGTAGGGGAGTTTTTTAAATAGCGAGGGACTCATTGCCAGTTCATTGCTCGTGCCAAGCAGCATGACGTATCCATCGGGTGCGGAGTTGGCTACGAACTCCGCGCCAATCGTGCCGCTCGCGCCAGCGCGACTTTCCACAATGACGGTTTGTCCTAACGCCGTCGTCAGCTTTTCAGCGATCGGCCGCGCAACGATATCTCCCACGCCGCCCGGCGGAAATGGAACAATAAATCGTATCGGCTTAGAAGGGTAGGTTTGAGCGCTACCCGGCGTGGCGATCATGCACAACATCATCGCGGCTAGTGCACGCAACGGCAGATAGAACCAAAGGCGTTTCATCAGTCATCACCGTTTGTCTGAAACTGTTTGACGTGCGAACTCCTGCATGTTTGTGCACAGATCGATTGTGTCGATAGAATCCATCAATCGTGAGGCACCCCGCTCAGTCATCACAGGGTCGGCGTATTCGTGGAATTTGTTTCTTAACTCAACGTCCGTTAAAGGATGGCCAGGGTGGCCAGGCGGGAATCTGCAGCGCGACTCGAACACTTGGCCATCATCCAGTTGGACAATCACAGCTCCCCCCGCAGCGCCCGGCCAGGCCGCGCTCAACACAGGGTCCTCCTCGAGTTGAGTCTTGTCAAGCAACGCATGCAAAGCTGGGTTGTGCAAATTGCTCTCGGCGAACTGCGCATCGCCGCATACGCCTTCGAGTAGTGCGATTGCAACGCAATAAAAGAAACTGTGATCAGCGCTTTCACGAGTCTTCGGAAAACGTCTATCGGACTTGGCGGAAGGAGAGGCGATCGCAAAGGACGGCAACTTCACTATGACTGACTTTATCTGATGAAGTCGATCTCGCACTTGCGAATGCAGTGCGATCGCCGCATGAATCGGAGCCATCGCTGCAGCGACTGCAGGGTAGGGCTTTATACACGCGTTCATGATTCGATAGTGGCCGTCAATCGGAGCAACGATCGACTCAACATCGGCCTCACCCGCCACAGATTCAATCCATCCGAATTTTCCTTCAAGTAACGTTAGCGGTCCCGTCATGCCGCGCACGGCCAACATGGCCGCCTCTACACCACCTTTGGCAATCCAAGCCTCCGCAGTCGCTTTGATCATGGAAATCTCACCGCTCTGCATCGCCGCCAGAGTGTTATGGTGACTGCCAGAAATCGCCATGGCATTCGCAGTTTGCGTCGGATCGGCCCGAAGGAGCAGCGCCGCTAGCGCAGCAGAAGAAAACTGGGAATTCGTACCGTGATGCCAACCCCGTTGCCAAAGCGTGGGCTGACCTGAAAACTCACAAAATCGCAAATGGACTTCATAGGCGACAACAAGGGCGGTAATGAGTTGTGGACCAGTGCAACCCATTTTTTCACCAACGGCCAGTGCCACGGCGAGATTGCCGCTTGGATGGGCGGGGTCACGTCCAAAGTAGTAATCGTTCGCGTCCAGATACCGCAGCATTGTCCCATTGACAAAAGTTGCGAGAGGCATTGATGTTCGCTGCCCAGACCCCAAAACCGTCGACTCAGCATGCCCACCAAGATCGGTGGCCATTGAGCGAACTGCCTCGCCAACTTGACAATCAAACCCGCCATACGCGCAGCCGATCGTATCGAGAATCAATTCCTTGGCGCGTCTAACGACGGGAGTCGGCAGGTCTTCGTAACGGACCGCATGTATCGCCTGCGAAAGTCGGAGCAATGCAGGAAGTTGAGCCATTATTCGAGATCCTGTGATTTCAAAAGGCGTATCGTTTCGATCCGCCATCAACAGGAATAACGGTTCCAGTTATATAACTTGAAAGAGGCGATGCAATAAACAGAGCAACGGCTCCAATCTCTTCCGGCTCACCAAACCGGCCCATGGGGATTTCAGTTTTTGCAAATTCCAGTTCGTCTTCCAGTGTTGGATAACGACGCGTCATTTGCTCACTGTGAATACGACCTGGTTGCAAGCAATTTACCGTAATCCCATATTTTGCCACCTCACGTGACAACCCCTTTGACCAAACATGCACCGCCGCTTTTGCGGTAAACGCCGCGTTCATAATTTTTGGCTCAGATGTGCCCGTGAAATTGATAACCCGGCCCCAACCGTTTTCTCGCATCGCGGGAATCAGTTCATGCGCTAACTCGCGTAGCCGGAAGAAATTCAATTGCATTCCCTCATCCCATTGCGCAATACTGGCATCGAAGGGCAATTGTTGGCTGACACCCGCGACGTTCATTAAAATATCAATGCGCCCGAATTCACGTCGCGCCTGCTCGGCGAGTAGAGCGGCAGCGTCAGGCTTTAGCAAATCTGCTTGAACGGCCACGATCGGCTCTCCTCCGGCTGCCACGCTCGCGTGCGAAAGGGCCTCGACCTGTTCGACTCGCCGGGCAGCGCCCATTACGTGAACTCCCTCCAAGGCAAGCATGCGGCAAATTGCTTTCCCAATACCCTGACTCGCACCAGTCACGAGTGCCGTTCTGCCTCGAAGGTCAAAATCCAGTGCCATTAATTATTCTCCCTAATCATTTTTCTAATTGATCTGACAGAAACCCGCCCACGTTACGCGGCATGGGCTCTCATTATTCAACCTGGAAGCCTATAAATATTGCATCCGGTTCGTTGTAGCCATCCAACGCCCATCGACAAGAGTCGGGTTGAGTTGATAGCTAACGTGATTCCTTGTCAAGTTGTGTATGCGCCATGAGCCACAGGATTGCGGTCAGTCTGGGCTAGGTGCCACACTGAACGGATGCACACCTTCACACGGCAGGGATCACTGGTTCGAAACCAGTACCGCCCACCAAATTAACTCGGCTCTTCGGCTCAAGCCGCTTCGAGTTCGATGTGTACGCGTTTGCCGATTGCCGTTGCGATATTTACCAATGCATCCAGGGAAAATCGTGAAACACGGCCACGCAGCAAATCGTTCACCCTTGGTTGTGTGACGCCGCAACGTTTCGCCGCCTCAGTTTGCGTCCAGCCGCTCGATTTGATCAATTCAGAAATTTGCCGCATCAACTCAGCACGCGCGCGCAGGTTTGCCGATTGTTGTGGTGTGTCGGCGAGTGCATCCCAAACGCTCAAATAGGTATCTGTTTTTTTCATTTTTTGACTCCCCATCAATTCAGCAAATCTGGCCTTTGCAATGGCAATATCGCGTGTGGGCGTCGCCTGCGTTTTCTTCTGAAATGCATGCAGGACATAAACGGCATCAGCAAGTCTCGCGGTGTAGATGATGCGGAAGGCGCCAGCCTCGTCCCAGACGCGCAATTCCTCAACGCCTTTTCCGATTGACGGCCTCGCTTTGAAATCGTCTGGCTCAAATCCGTTCTGGACCTTATCCAACTGATAGCCTGCATCCTGCCTAGCATCATCCGGGAATTCACGTAGGCGCTTGAGCGAGTCACCCAGAAAGCAAACTGATTTCATGCGGGTATTATACTGATACGGATATAAAGTGCAATAGACCGCAAAGGCGCCCTTTGGGGGACGCCCGGTTAACCCGTTACCAATGCCAGAAACACCTTGATAACGATGGCATTGGTGATATCGATAAAGAACGCCCCCACCATGGGAACAACCAGGAACGCAAGCGGCGAGGGACCGAACTGGTTTGTGACTGCCTGCATGTTGGCGATCGCAGTGGGCGTTGCGCCGAGACCGAATCCGCAGTGCCCCGCCGCGATGACGGCGGCGTCGTAATTGCGTCCCATCACGTTATAGGTCACGAATATCGCGTAGAGCGCCATCGTTGCGGTCTGCGCCGCAAGCAGCAGCACCATGGGTAGCGCAAGTGCGGAAAGCTCCCAGAACCTGAGGGACATCAGCGCCATCGCCAGAAAGAGCGACAACGATACGTTGCCGAGCACCGACACGCAACGCTCGAACACGGTGTACCAGCCGAGCGCTGACAGCACGTTGCGCAGTATGACGCCCACGAACAGAACGCATACAAACGCGGGAAGCTCGAGAAACGAGCCTTGCAACTTTTCCGAAAGGTGCTGGCCGATAAGCAGGCAAGCCGACATCAATGCGAGCGTTTCGACCATCGCTGGCGCGGTGATAAGCCGGACTGACGCCGGTTCTTCGAAAACGCCGAGTTCGGTGTCGTGCCGGGGGACGGAAGCTGAAGACTTGCGTATAAGAAACTGTGCGACCGGCCCGCCAATCACGCCACCCAGAATCAAACCGAACGTCGCGCACGCCAGCGCGATTTCGGTCGCCGATTTGAGGCCGTGCTGTTCGGCAAGCACGGCGCTCCAGGCAGCACCCGTTCCGTGACCGCCCGAAAGCGTGATCGAGCCGGCCAGTAATCCCACCAGCGGATCCAGGCCAAGCAACTTCGCCAGGGTAATGCCAACGCCATTTTGCAAAATGAGCAGTCCCGCCACGACGATCAGGAAAATCGCCAGCGGACGCCCGCCCCTGCGCAGGCTTCCGAGATCTGCGTTCAGGCCGATGCTGGCGAAAAATGCCAGCATCAATGGTCTGCTGAGTGAGTTGTCGAACCGAACGCTCGTGCCGCTCAAGCTGTGAAGCGCAAACAGTATCAGCGCCACGACGAGCCCCCCGACGACTGGCTCCGGAATGGAGTATTTGCGAATGACGCTGATCCGGGCCACGAGAAACTGACCCAGGATCAGGACCATTGAGGCGACGACGAGTGTGCTGTAGAGGTCAAGTTCAATCATCTGTTGCCGCGAGCACCTTCGCACCATCGTCGGTCTGAATAAAGCCATCAGCCACGCAGATGGTCGGGATTTTCACCGACCGATGATATTCGAGAATTTTGGCCAAAGGCTTCATATTGAATTTTTTGTCGCGAATTCTGATTTAGACGCATCGTGCCCTACCGTCCAGAGCGCGTCAATTCCGGTCAGTGCGCCGCCACGGTTTGAAAAGGGTTCGTGCGGCCGAAAGTCGGAAATCCCGCAACTGTGTATAAATTATGCCCTGCAACACGGTTGCACACCCATCTTCCCGATTCAACCGGCACATGGGGCGGTTAGCTCAATGGCAAAACACTGCCTTCACGCGGCAGGGGTCACTGGTTCGAATCCAGTACTGCCCACCAAATTTTCTATCGGGCTTGGGTACTAGCCGATCGTGGTTTCGCGGATCGATTGCGCGACGTCCTTCCAGCTCCAAACCTTGAGACCCTCGCGTGCGAAGCTCATTTCGCCGCCGTAGACCAGGGCAGGCTCCAGACATTCGGATCCTGCGAGCGCTTGCCATTTGCGCAGGCCGTGGGCCCAGTCTGCGGCGTAGGTGCTGCCCGATTTGATTTCTAGCGGTTGCAGGCCTCGTGCGGTCTCGATGATGAGGTCGACTTCGTTGCCTGCGCTGTCGCGCCAGAAGTACAAGTCCAAGGGCTGGCCTGCATTCAAGCGTTGTTTGTAGAGCTCGCTGACGACCCAGGTTTCAAACAAGGCCCCACGTCCGGCGTGGGTCTCCAGTGTTTGGGCATCGCGGATTCCCATGAGCCAAGCCGCCAGGCCGGAGTCGAGGAAGTAAAGTTTCGGGCTCTTGACCAGGCGCTTGCCATAGTTGCGGTGGTGGGGACGAAGCAGGGTAATGACGTAACTGGTTTCAAGCACGGTCAACCATTGTTTAGCGGTCACCGCGCTGATCCCGCAATCAGCACCAAGCGATGCGAGGTTAAGCAACTGGCCAGTTCGGGCTGCGCACATTTTGACGAAGGTTTGAAAAAGACCCAAGTCCCGCACAGCGATTAATTGACGGACATCTCGTTCCACATAGGTGGCGATGTAGTTGCTAAACCAGTCTTGCGGACTGATTTGACGGTCGTATAGAGCGGGGTAGCTACCCTGAATCAGCATTTGCGTGAGAGCGGCTGGCAATTTTTCCGCTTCAGCCAACTCTCCAGCGCTCAATGGTAATAGCTCAACGCGCGCGACGCGGCCCGCCAGCGTTTGCGTGATGCTTTCGATGAGATCAAATTGTGCGGAACCGGTCAGCACAAAATCGCCCATTACCTTCCGCTCATCGACCCAGCCCTGCAACCATGACAGCAACTGCGGAGTACGCTGCACCTCGTCCAGGATGGCGCCTTGCGGGAAGCGCGCCAGGAAGCGCTTAGGGTCGTTTTGTGCGAATTCGCGCTCATCTGGGTTTTCCAGCGTGACATAGGGCTTACCGATGAACACCGCTTTGGCCAGGGTTGTTTTGCCAGCTTGACGGGGGCCCGTGATCGCGAGGATTGGGAAGCCCTTGGCTAGTCGGGCCAGGGTGCTGGCAGCATCACGACGGATCATTTGTAAATCCAAGATCGAAACTTCGATTTGCAAATTATAGGCGGCATTAGCGCATTTGTCGCTGTCCCAAGCGCTTCACATTGTGGATAGCATGCGCGAAATCGTTGA
>CAITPF010000361.1 GCA_903894155.1 uncultured beta proteobacterium
AGTACGAGGTCAGCGACGCAGCCTCGATGCTTAAGGCGATCTGATCGTTTCAGCCGGATCCGGTGGCGGCGCCTCGCGTGCCGCCCGGGTCCTCAGGTAGCCGCCGGCCGCGAGCCGGCAGTATTGGCCCGGGGCACGTTGTGTGCCCCGGCGCTATTGTGGTGGTGTTTTCCGCTGCCCTGGGCGAGCCGGGGACGTTCACCGAGGTTGCGACGGCCTGTGCGCTTGCACTGATGGTCGTTGTTGGAAAATAGCAACACCCGCCAGCTGGTTCGCCAGCAATCCCCCTACAACTGAAATGGTATTGAGTTAGATCAATTCCAGTGTGCAACTGCAGCAATAATATTTCTCTACATACTACTCAGGAGAAATTTTATGTTGAAGAAACTACTGTGCTCGAGCCTGCTCGCACTAGGACTTATGTCAGGTGCCGCCGTTCATGCACAGGCGACGGATTCCTTTGACCCCTACATGGTTCGCGTGCGCGGCGTGTATGTTGGGTTCCAGAACGGTCAGTCTGGCGGTCTTCCGCTGGCCGGCAATACCAAGGTGGAAGCTGTCAGCACCTGGATTCCGGAGTTTGACCTGACGTACTTCTTCACGAAGAACATCGCGGCTGAGCTCGTCCTGACCTGGCCCCAGAACATTGACATCAACGTTGGCGGTGCGAAGGCCGGCACGATCCAGGCGTTGCCCCCGTCGCTGTTGCTGCAATACCACTTCACCGATCTCGGCGCCTTCAAGCCCTATGTCGGTTTGGGTGTGAACTACACGTTTTTCTACCAGACCAATAACATTCTCGGTGGCGCTGCGAGCATCAACAACAGCAGCTTCGGCGTGGCAGGTCAAGTCGGCTTTGACTACGCGTTGACCAAGAACTGGCAGTTGAACGTCGACCTCAAGTGGATCCAGATGGCGACGGACGTCAGCGTACTGGGCAACAAGGTCGGTACGGTCAACCTTAACCCGCTGACCGTGGGCGTCGGCGTCGGCTACCGCTTCTGATCGCACGGGCTATATCAGTGAGAAGGCCCATGCCGGCAACGGCGTGGGCCTTGTCCTTTGTGCAAGAGAAAGGCCCATGCCAGTTGTGACATGGGCCTTTTACTTCATTCCCTTTTACTTCATTCAACACAAAGACCCGCATCGGCCATGAAACGGGCCTTTTTGCCCGGTCAGGAAAAAAGGCTCATGCCGTTGATGACATGGGCCTTGTTCCTGCATCAGCCTTCGTAGGCCGTTTCGCCGTGCGAGGTGATGTCCAGACCTTCGCGTTCCTGATCTTCCGGCACGCGCAGCCCGATCACGATGTCCACAAGCTTGAAGGCGATGAACGACACGACACCCGACCAGATTATGGTCGTGAGCACGCCCTGACACTGGATCCAGAGCTGACCGCTAATCGAATAGTCGGGCGAGACCGCGTTGGTGACGTAGTCGTAGATCCCGGTGCCGCCCAGCGACGGGGCAGCGAACACGCCCGTCAGGAGGGCGCCCAGAATGCCGCCCACGCCGTGCACGCCGAACACGTCAAGCGAGTCGTCCGAGCGCAGGATGCGCTTGAGACCCGTAACGCCCCAGAGGCAGGCGATGCCAGCCAGCACGCCGATGACCAGCGCACCGACGGTGCCCACGTAGCCGGCAGCCGGCGTGATGGCGACCAGGCCTGCGACGCAACCGGACGCGGCGCCCAGCATCGAGGGCTTGCCCTTGACGATCCACTCGGCGAACGTCCAGCCCAGTACGGCAGCGGACGTGGCCAGGAACGTGTTGACGAACGCGAGCGCGGCGGTGCCGTTGGCTTCGAGCGCCGAACCGGCGTTGAAACCGAACCAGCCGAACCACAGCAGCGCTGCGCCAGTCATGACGAACGGGAGGTTGTGCGGCTTCATCGGTTCACGACCGTAGCCCAGGCGCTTGCCGATGACGAACGAGCCAACCAGGCCAGCGACGGCCGCGTTGATGTGCACCACGGTGCCGCCTGCGAAATCCAGGACGCCTTTCTGGAACAGGTAGCCTGCTTTGGCGGTCATGGCTTCAAGCGATGCTGCATCCTTGACGTCATCCGGGCCGGGCCAGAACCAGACCATGTGCGCGATCGGCAGGTAGCTGAAGGTGAACCACAGCACCATGAAGCACAGTACGGCGGAGAACTTCGCGCGCTCGGCAAAGGAGCCGATGATCAGGCAGCAGGTGATCGTCGCGAATACGGCCTGGAATGCCATGAAGGCATATTCAGGAATCACGACGCCCTTGCTGAAGGTCGCGGCGTTGGTGTCCGGCGTAATCCCTGCGAGCAGGAATCGGTCAAACTTGCCAAAGAACGCCCCGCCCTCCGTGAAGGCGATGCTATAGCCGTAGACAGCCCATAGCACCGTGATCAGGGAGAAGATCACCATACACTGGATCATGATCGACAGGACGTCCTTGCTGCGTGCCAGACCGCCGTAGAAGAGCGCGAGTCCGGGCAGCGTCATGAGCAGCACGAGTGCGGTGCAGATCAGCATCCAGGCGGTGTCGCCCTTGTTGGGCGTGGGCGCCGCTGCAGCGGCCGCTGGCGCGGCTGCGGCATCGGCGGCGGGTGCCGCGGTCGCGGTGACCGCCGGCTTGGCGTCCTCGGCATGCGCCGGAATCGAAACCGTCAGACCGGCGGTTCCGACTGCGAGCGCCATCGCGCAGATGGCGATGAATCGTTTTGTCAGAGTCAACATGTTTGCGTTTCCTTAAAGTGCCGTCGGCCCGGTATCGCCAGTGCGAATGCGGATGACATGCTCGAGCTGTGAAATAAAAATCTTGCCATCGCCGATCTTGCCGGTATGGGCCGCTTTCTGGATGGCCTCCACCGCCTGATCCAGGATGTCGTCGCTCACCGCCGTCTCGATCTTGAGCTTCGGCAGAAAATCAACGACGTACTCGGCGCCACGGTAGAGCTCCGTATGGCCCTTCTGTCGCCCGAAGCCTTTTACTTCGGTAACGGTAATTCCAGAGACCCCGACCTCGGACAAGGCGGAGCGCACTTCGTCGAGCTTGAAGTGCTTAATGATTGCGGTGATCATCTTCACGCGGTTCTCCCCAGGGGAATCAGAAAGTCTTGGTTAAGTTGACAAGGAATCCTGCGCGCCCGAGGTTGTTGCCTTGCGGGCTGACGTAGGCGTAGTCCTTTGCGTTGGTCTGGACATAAGCTGCGCCGAGCGAAAAGCCCGCGCCCAGATCCTTGGTGACGCCGAGCTTCCAGTCCGTGTAGGAGTAGAGCGAATTGTTGGACCCACCGACCGGATTGCTGCCGGCCAGGTACTGGTAGCCGACGTGGCCATTGAGCGCGAGGCCCCAGACACCCGTGTCGTAGTTCAACGTCAGGTCGGTGTAGTTGGAGCCTGAGCTGTTCGCCATGCCGAACAGGTTGGTGACGGCGACGGAAAACTTCAGGTAGCCGGTCAGTGCCTCGAAGGCGGTGAAGTTTTGCGCGACATACAGCTCGGTGGTGTTCGGGTTGTTCACGCCGCCTGGCAGTCCCGAGGTCGGGTAGTAGTACTGCAGGACACCCACGTCGAAGATGAAGCCCTTGGACCAGTCATGCTTGTAGCCGGCGTAGAAATCCATCTCGATCGGAGCCGAGGTGCTCTGGTTGGGCATGGTCGAGACGGCGTCCGAGATCCAGCTGATCGAGGAGTTCCAGTTACCGATGTAAAAGCCGCTCTCGTGCGCGTAGTCGAATCCGCCCTGAATGGCCGGGTTGAAGTTCGATTGCGAAATGCCCCGATAGCGGTAGTCATTGATCAGGGTGACGTTCGCGGTGAAAGGGCCCTGCTCTGCGGAGGCGGGCGCCGGGGCCTCACCGGATTCTGCTGCGCATGCGCTCTGGGCCAGACCAAGGCCTCCCAGAAGGCTTACCGCCAGCAGGGATACTGCGATTCCGGATTTACCACGGTAAGGCTTCATCATTTTCCTCTTGCATTTCGGTTGTCGGTAGCGACTCCAAAGCAAAAGTCGTGCCAGTCACGTGGGTTTCATGTTGCGCTGCAAACAAGCCGCCTTGCAGCCGGGATACGGCGCTTGTCCGTAATTTGCGCACCAAGGTGGATCCAGGCGCACCTGAATGGTGCGTTTTTGGGGCGGGGCCAAATCAACGAGACCAATCACGTGACCGGTCCTCTGGTCGGCATCAAATGCCAGAGGGTGAATCCATACCTGACTTGAAAGGCTGTAACGCCAATGAAACGCGCGGCGAACGAGAATTCCGGATTCGATGGGCGAAAAGATGTCTTGAAGGGCACGGTGGAATCGTTAAGATAGGGCGCTTCATTGGGGCTGCCGGATACGGAGATGGATGTGAGCAAGGGACAAGACGTAAAAAAATTCGACGTGGTGGTCGTGGGCTGCGGGGTGGCGGGGCTCAGCGCCGCGGTGGCGGCCGCAGAAGCTGGCGCGAAAGTCGCTGTCCTGGAGCGGTCGACCTATGAGGAGCGCGGCGGGAACACGCGCTATACCGAGGCAACGCTCCGGATGAAGAACGAGCAGGAAGTGTCGAGCGATTTCGAGCCGCTCCTGGTCGAGAACAGCGGCTACCACGTTCAGCCCGATTTCATGGCTTCGACGGTGCTCGATTATGAGAACTGGCCACCGCTGGTGCGTGCGTCGTCGTTTACCGATCCCGAACTGATTTCATTTTTCGTCGATTCGGTTCCGGATGTGATTGCGTGGCTCAAGGCGCGTGGCATTCGGTTTGGCAGCACAGGTTTTTATGGTTTGATTCCGCGTCCGTCGCCACGCATCGCAATTGCCGGTGGTGGCTTGCAACTGGTTGAAACCCTCACGCCATTCGCCGAAAAACTGGGGGTGCAGTTCTTTTACGAAACGACGGCCAAGGAACTCATCCAGTCCGAAACCGGCGTGGTGTGTGGCCTGATCGCCACGAACAAGCAAAACCAGCCGATCCGCTTCGAGGGCGGCCCGGTGATCCTGGCGTGCGGAGGCTTCCAGGGCAACGCCGAGATGGTGGTGCGTTATATCGGGCCCAAGGGACGATACCTTCGGCCGATTTCAAGAGGCGGCTATTACAACAAGGGCGAAGGCATCGAAATGGGGCTGCGCGCCGGGGCTGCCCCCGCTGGCGACTTTGCGGAGTATCACGGCCAACCGATCGATCCGCGCTCCAGTGCGTCCGAACCCATCGTGATGGTCTATCCCTATGGTGTGCTGGTCAACCGGCAGGGCCTGCGGTTTCTGGACGAAGCCCCCGGCCCGATCGATTCAAGCTATGAAGAGGCCGTGCGCACTGTCGCGGAGCAAAAGAAGGGCATCGCATTTTGCATCCTGGACGACAAAATCAACCGAATCAACAACTGGCGCCGCACCGTGCGTACCGATCAGCCGCCCGAAACGGCACCGGATATCGCCACGCTGGGCAAGCGGCTCGGCTTCGACGGCGCGGCCGCGCAGCGCACGGTCGATGAATACAACCGCTGCTGCCGTGAGGGCACGTTCAATCCGGAGGCGATGGATGGGCTGACCACGGTCGGCTTGACCCCACCGAAGTCGAACTACGCCGTGCCATTGGATACGGCGCCATTTCACGCGTACCCGATTACTTCGGCCAACACGTTTACGTTCGGGGGCCTCAAAGTGAACACCAATGCGCAGGTGGTGACGCAGGCCGGAGAGGCGCTCCCCGGGCTATATGCTGCCGGCGAAACCGCAGGGATTTATTACGGTCGTTATCCGGGTGCCACTTCCGTGCTGCGTGGCGCGGTGCTGGGGCGCCGTGCGGGGGAACACGCGGCCGAGCAGATCAGGGGTTGACCACAGCATGTCTGACGAATTGCTGGCTCTGGGCGAGATTGTTGCAGGTACGGAATGGGCAAGCGCCCCATTAGCGCAGCAATGTGCCATTGATCAGGGCATTCGCGCATCGCTCCTGTGTGCGCTTCTGGGCGTCGAGCGCGAGCAGGCGGTCTGGCCCTATGGGATACATCCGGTTGACCCGGCCAAGCCCATCACCGGCGCTGCCGCGCTGCTTGGCGGGCTCTTTACGCCATTGGACGGCGTCGGTTATCTGGGAACGCTGGCAGGGGCAGCCGACCTGGATCCCATGGATCCTGGCCCCTCGCATACCGTATTGCCCGCAACCCTGGCCGCATGCGCCGCGCGTCGAGCCGTGCAGGCCGAGGTCGGGCGCGATTCGCGCGACGACGCCGAAATTGGCGCGGGCGTGCTCGCGGGTGTCGAGGCCGGCTGGCGGCTTCGCCGCGCCATCACCGGCGCAAGGCCTGGCTTGGGGTTCCATAGCCCCGGCGTCTTCGGCACGCTGGCTGCGGCTGCGGCTGCGGCGCGGGTGTTGAGACTCGATGCCGTTCAATGCAGCCAGGCCATGGCCATCGCCCTGACGCGCGCGTCAGGTTTGGCGATCAATAGCGCGGCTTCCATGATCGGCATGACGCACTTCGGCTGGGGCACGTTGCATGGTCTTGAGGCTGCGCTGCTTGCTGCGCATGGATGGTCCGCCTCGATTGATTTGCAAAAGGCGCTGTCCACGCTGTTTGGCGAGGGAAATGTCGGCCTGGATCGGATCGCGGGCGACGATCCCCGCCTGTCCGCCGCCACTGGCCTGGTGTTCAAGCATTACCCGTGCAATATCTACACCAATCTGCTTGTGAAAATGCTGGCCGGGGTCAACGAGTCGCCTGTTGAGCGTATCCATGTGCGGATGCCGTGGATTCCGCATCTGGATTGCCCCGCGCCGCGCGATGTGCGGCAGGCGCGCAACAGCGCGCAGGCGGTGGTCGCGATCGCCGGGGCGGGCGACACGTCCTACGCGGCGTTTTCAGGCCCGCCGGGCCCGTGGGCTCCTGCACCAGGGGTGAAACGCCTGTTGGAGAACGTCGAACTGGAGATGGACAAGAATGCTCCGACCAAGCTCAATGAAGCCGTGCTCGCCGTGCGTGCCTGGCGAGGGGGGCAATTGGTGCTGGACGCGCAGGGGAGCATGCGCGACCTCAAGGGGTGGGGGCGCGAGCACGCGCAACGGCTGATCGAACCCTCCGATCCGCACGCAGGCATTGAGGCGCTCTACGGCAGGGGTTATCTGGATGGGTATGCGCACGTGAAGGCGCGCGGGATTTCCTAGAATGTACAGAAAAGCTCTTTGTTGATCCTGGCATCGACCCAGGCCACGTCGATGGTCGACAGGAATTCGCCCCAGCTTTTGGGGCCATACGTTTTCAGGGCCCCCTTCACGTCGGCCACGGCAACCACTTCGCCTGCAAGCTTCACATTGCGCACGCAGGACTGAAGCGAGGTATACCAACGCTGTTGGGTCTTTTGGTCGACTTCAAAGAATTTTTCACCCACCACGATGAAGACCATATTGGTATCCCGCACTTTGGTGTGCGCCGCGCGAAACTTGGTCGGCTCCGCTGCGATGGCGAGCGACGCCCACATCAGGAATACAACAAGAACGGCTTTCAGCGTCATGCGGGGATCCTGCTTTTTGTTAGCAGCCAACCCCTGGATACGCAAGGAGAGGCGCATGGAAAGGGAGTATAGCCAGCCGCGGCACCCATCGGAGCCAAACACGTTGTCCCATAGTCGGATCACCTGCGTTCTGAACGCCTGCCCGCGCATTTCCCCTGGTCAATCAAACAATCCACGTGGAACCGGTATCCTGTAATCTACTGTAACGACTAATCCGCGACCTTCAGCTCTCCAGAGAGATAGCAGACCTAGAATGACATTGGGGTCGTGCAGGTGCGAAGGCCGCTCGTTGCGATGTGCATGAGAGTCTGCAGTCAAGATCACTTACGAGGCGGATTTACCAATGAACTACCGGAAAGGCGATCGGGTTTTGCATCCCAAGCGAAGTGACTGGGGGCTTGGGCAGGTCCTGGCGAATAGTGCAGTTGGGCAGGTACGGATATTCTTTGCGAACATTGGGCTTAAAACGATTTCACTGGGTGTTGTGGAACCGACCAAGGTCACGGGGCAGAATGCGAAAAGCATCATCCTTGACCGCCTCTTTGATGCCGAGGGTAAAAAACTCACCTGCGGAAAGTGTAACGGCGAGGCAAGTTACGATGGGGATCCGGATCTGCAACGCGTTCACCTGGGATGGTGCGATCGTTGCTTTCGGAAGAGTTTTGGGGTGCAAAAATCAGCTTGAGTTTGCCATCTCCGCGACGATTTCGTTACGCGGTTGCGGCAGCGGCTGCGCGAGCCGCCGAACGACCTCGTCGACATTCTGGTCGGTGGATAGGCTGACGTTCAGGGCTTAGACACGTATGTCGCTTCACCGTCCCGCCATTTGCCTGGGATTGGCCCTGATCGCGCTCTGGTGCGCCGGCGCCAGTTCAGGCGCTTACGCCGCTTTTCCGGAAAAGCCGGTTCGCCTGATTGTTCCCTTTGCCCCGGGGGGAGGTACGGATCTCATCTCCCGCGCCCTGGGGGCGGGCATGGCGCAAGCGCTCGGCCAACCGGTTGTCATCGAAAACAAGCCGGGTGCTGGCACTGTCATTGGAATGGATGCCGTTGCCAAGGGCGCGCCCGATGGGTACGCGATCGTGATGGCGACCTTTGCCCACGCCGTCAACCCGAGCCTGGTCGCCAGGCTGCCCTATGTCAATGACAAGGCCTTTGCTCCCGTGTCGCTGATTGGGCGCGGCCCGAACGTCCTCGTGGTGCGCACTGACAGCTCCTTCAGGACCGTCGAGGATATTATCGCGGCCGCCAGGGCCAAGCCGGGCACGCTGACCTATGCATCGCAGGGAAACGGCACCTCCGCGCACCTGGCCGGTGAAATGCTCGCCAACCTTGCCCGAATCGAAATGACGCACGTTCCCTACCGGGGAGCAGGCCCTGCGATGACCGATGTGATGGGCGGACAGGTCGACATGATCTTCGGCACGGCAGCAGCCGTTGCCCCGTTGATCGCAGCCGGCAAGTTGCGTGCAGTGGCCGTCACGAGCGAAGCCCCTTCGCCAGCCCTTAAGGGAGTGCCGACCATCGGTGCGACCGTGCCCGGATATGCCGTCGAGAGCTGGTATGGGCTTTACGCGCCTGCCGCGACCCCGCCAGCGGTGATCGCGGTGCTGAACGCCGCCGCAAAAGCGGCCGCCAGCACACCGGAATTCCTTCAGAAGGCCAAGCAGGAAGGGCTCACGGTGACCGCCGGTTCACCCGCCGAGCTTGAGGCCTACGTCCGTGGTGAAGAAGCGCGTTGGCACAAGATTGTTACAGAAAATAAAATCCGGCTCGACTAAGCCCGCACCTTGGAAAAAGACATGACCTACACACTGATTGATTTTGCAGTTGACGCTGGCATCGCGACCATTACCTTCAACCGGCCCGATAAGCGCAACGCCATGAGCGATGACATGCGCACGGAATTCATCCATGCCCTGGAGCATGTTTCGGCTGACAAGGCGATTCGGGCCCTGGTGATCACCGGTGCCGGCAAGGGTTTCAGCGCAGGCGGCGACATTGCCGGCATGGAAAAGCGCATGAGCGCCCCGACCGGCGAGATCGGATTCAACGGCTGGCATCGCCAGCAGCGCGTGCATCACACACAGACGCTCTTGCACAACATGCCCAAGCCGACGATCGCCGCGGTCAATGGCGCCGCATCCGGATTGGGCGCGGATACGGCGCTCGCGTGTGATTTCATCATTGAAAGCGAATACGCCAGCTTTACCTGGTCCTATATCAATCGCGGCATCATCCCCGATGGCGGCGGCATGTATTTCCTCCCGCGTCGTGTGAGCCTTTCGATGGCCAAGCAGCTGATTTTCACGGGGCGCAAGGTCGATGCCGACGAGGCGCTCGCGCTGGGGATCGCGGATCGCAAGGTTCCCTCGGCGACGCTGGTGGCCGATGCGCAGGCCTGGGCAGCGGAGCTCAGCAAAGCGTCCGGCACGGCGCTGGCGCTGAGCAAGTCGATCATCAATCAATCCTACGAATCATCGGCAAACCAGGTGTTCGCCCAAGGCAGCCAGGCGCAGGGCATTTGCTACACGAGCAGTGAACATCGCGCCTCGGTACTGGCCTTCCTCGAAAACAACGCCAAGAAGGGTTGATCCGCCATGGACGCCATCTCACGCCTTCTGAAGCCGCGCAGCGTTGCGGTGATCGGCGCTTCCGCAGATGTCACCAAGACAGCGGGTCGTCCGGTGTCCTATCTGGTCAAACATGGCTTTACCGGGAAAATTTTCCCGGTCAACCCGAAAGCCAGTGAAATCTGCGGCTTGCGTTGCTATCCGGATCTGGCCTCGTTGCCCGAGGTGCCCGACGTCGCAATCGTGCTGCTGGGCGCCGAGCGCGCGCAGCAGGCGGTGCGTGAGCTGGCGCAATTGGGGTGCAGCGCGGCCATCGTGCTGGCCAGCGGTTATACGGAAGTCGGCGAGGAGGGCGCTCGCAGGCAGGCGCAACTCCTTGAAGCCGCCGGCTCGATGCGGATCCTCGGGCCCAACACCATTGGCCTTGTCAACATTACCGATGGCGTCGTTCTGTCCCCATCCGGTGCGCTGGAGATGGATCACTTCCCGGCGGGCGCAGTCGGCGTCGTATCCCAGAGTGGCGGGATTCTGGGTGCTTTGCTTTCGCGCGCTGCCGCGCGCGGCATCGGATTGTCCAAGCTCATCTCCACGAGCAACGAGGTCGATCTGGAGCTCGCGGATTTCATCGATTGGCTGGTCGATGACGAGGCGACAAAAGTGATCGCCCTGTATATCGAGACCGTGCGCGACACAGCGCGCTTCCGGGCTGCGGCATTGCGCGCCGCGCGCGTGGGCAAGCCGATCGTTGCCTTCAAGATCGGCCGATCCGAGGCCGGCGCAAAGGCAGCGGTCTCGCACACCGGCGCGCTGGCTGGTGCCGACCGGATGTACGACGCGCTGTTCAGGCAGGCAGGCATCATTCGAGCAGAGCGTTTTGACGATCTGCTCGATATCCCGGCAGCTTTGGCCACGGGACGGTCGCTGCGCGGCAAGCGCGTCGCGATCCTCACTTCCACGGGCGGCGCGGGGACACTGGTTTCCGATGAGCTCGGCATGGCAGGGTTCGACACGCCAGCGCCTGATGCGGCAACGGCCGAAGCACTCCGGTCGCTGCAAACCGGGGATGCGGCTGCACTGGATCGCAACCCCATCGATGTCACGCTCGCGGGTTTGAAACCGGATCTATTGCGCGGTGCGATCAGTGCGCTTCTTCGCAGTCCGACCTACGATGCGCTTGTCGTGATCGTCGGCTCATCGGCACTGGCAATGCCGGAGCTCATGGCAAACGCGATCAAAAGTTGTCTGCCCGAATCGGATAAGCCGATCATCGCCTATGTCAGCCCCCACGCGCCGCACATTGCCGCGCTGCTGACGCAATCGGGCGTGCCCGCATTTTCGGCACCGGAAAGTTGCGCTTCGGCTTTGGGCGCGATGTTTCATGCCGGGGACTGGAAGGCGCCCGATCCTGCGTCCAACGTCGGCGCGACGCTTGCCCCCGGCGAAATCCCGAAGGGCTCGCTGGATGAAGAGCAGGCCAAGCGCCTGTTCGCCGTATTTGGCATTGCGGGCGCACGTGAGATCGTGATTTGCACTTCCGACGAAGCCGTCGCGGCGGCCAGCGCGCTCGGCGATCGCGTGGTGCTGAAGGTTCTGTCTTCAGAGATCCTGCACAAGAGCGACGTCGGCGGTGTGGCTGTCAGTCTTTCATCGGCACAGATCGGGCAGAAGTTGATCGACATGACGGCTGCCGTCAAGGCAGGCGCCGGCATCACGCCGACCCGATTCCTGGTCCAGGAGATGGTCACGGGCGGCACCGAGATGATCCTCGGGATGCACCGCGACGCGCTTGGGACCGCGATCCTGCTTGGCATGGGGGGCGTGACGGCGGAACTGCTCAAGGACACCACGATGCGGCTTCTGCCGCCCGCTGGCGGGCTGACAAGGCAGGAAGCGCTCGCCATGGCGCAGGAGCTCAAGACCTGGCCTTTGCTCAATGGCTATCGCGGGCGCGAAAAGGCCGACGTCGATGCGCTCGTCAATGCGATCGTGGCTTTTTCACAGATGGTTGCAGCCCTGGGCGATCGGTTGCTGGAAGCCGAAATCAATCCGCTGTTTGTGCTGAAAAGCGGTGAGGGCGTGCGCGCAGCCGACGGGATTGCGGTGCTCGCGGAATAAAACCCAGGCTTGGGCGTGCGCGATGATGTCTGGCTGGAAGAATGTGTTCCCATTCGAATGAGGCGGCCCAGTGTGTTTGCTGCAATATATGCTTATGCGTGACTCGACACTGACGGCTTGCGGAGTACCGGGAATGGCAAGCAATCGACCTATCCTCGCAAGGCTGGCGTTGATTGTCCTTGTCCTTGTCGTTGGCATGGCCTTTGTTTCGATGCAGGCCAGAGCGGCACCACCCTCGGAGTCAGCGGTGGCGCCGGCAGTGGCACTTGCCCAGCCCAGTCAGTTTGTCGGTGCCCAAGCCTGCAAGTCCTGTCACGAGGCCGAGTTCAAAGCCTGGTCAGGCTCCCACCATCAGCTCGCCATGCAGGCAGTGACACCAGCCTCGGTGCTGGGCGATTTCGGTAGCGTCAAGTTCAGGCAGAAGGATGTTGAATCCACGTTCTTCAAGCGCGGCGACAAGCTCATGGTTCGCACCGATGGCCCGGACGGCAAGCTGACCGATTACGAAATTGCCTATACCTTTGGTGTTTATCCGCTGCAGCAGTACCTGATTGCGTTTCCAGGCGGGCGCTACCAGATGCTGCCGATCGCCTGGGATGCGCGGCCCAGGAAGGACGGCGGCCAGCGCTGGATGCATCTGTATCCTGATCAGGCAATCGGCCCGGCAGACCCGTTGCACTGGACAGGCGTCTACCAGAACTGGGCGCTCCAGTGCGCCGAATGCCACACGACCAATCTGCGCAAAGGCTACGACGCCACCAGCAACACCTATAAGACAACTTATAGCGAAATCAATGTTGCCTGTGAATCCTGCCATGGCCCCGCCGGTGCGCATATTGCCTGGGCCAATCAAACCCCCCGGCCTGATGCCGCGCAGGGGGATATTGGCCTGCGATCGCTCAAGACAGGGTGGAATGAAGCCTGGAAATTTCCCGATGCGACGGCCAGGGTCGCCGTGCGTGAACAGAAAGCGGACCCCGCAGGCCTGAATAGTTGCGCGGCTTGTCACGCACGCCGCGCAACCATCAGCGAAGCGCACCGCGCGGGCGCCCCCCTGGAGGACAGCCATCGCCTGGCCATGCTCACCGCGCCCAACTACTATGCCGACGGTCAGCAGCGCGAGGAGGTCTATATCTGGGGCTCGTTCCTGCAAAGCAAGATGTTCCAGCGCGGCGTGACATGCATGGATTGCCACGAACCACATTCGCAGAAGCTGCGTGCAGAAGGCAACGCGCTCTGCCTGCGCTGTCACAATGCCAACGACTTTGAAACCCCCAGGCATCATCAGCATCAAGCGGGCAGTGCAGGTGCCCAGTGTGTCGCCTGCCACATGCCAACGCAAAACTACATGGTCATACATGCCCGGCAGGATCACAGCCTGCGTGTGCCACGCCCTGATTTGTCGGAAACACTGGGAAGCCCGAACGCCTGCACACAATGCCATCGGGGCAAGTCGCCGGATTGGGCGGCAAGCGCCATGGACAAGTGGTATGGCAAGACCTGGCGCGAGCGCGCGAGCTACGGCCCAACCCTGCATGCCGGTGCGACCCAGGGCGCGCTTGCTTTGCCTCGATTACTGGATCTCGCGAAAAGCCCTGAAGCGCCGGGCATCATTCGTGCCACCGCTGTGACACTGGCCCAGCCAAATGCGAATCCCGGCACGTTGCTGGCAGCACGCGAACTGCTCAGGGACAATGATCCGTCCGTGCGCATTGCGGCGCTCGGCATGGTTGCACGGGCCGATCCCGTCAATCGTGTGCTCAGCGTGTCTCCACTGCTCTCTGACCCTGTGCTTGGGGTACGAATTGAGGCTGCGCAGATACTTGCCGATGTGCCGGACGGGCAGATTCCGGAAGGCAGGCGCGCGGCACGCGCAGCAGCGATGAAGGAATACGAAGCCGCGCTTGCCCTGGAGGCTGACTGGCCCTCCGGCCGTGTCAACCTTGGTAACTTGCGCCTGCGACAGGGGAGAGCCACAGAGGCCGCCGCTGCCTTTAAACAGGCGATCGCGCTAGACACTGGGTTTACAGGTGCCTATGTCAACCTGGCAGATGCGCTGCGCCAGCAAGGTCAGGACCCGGAAGGAGAAAAGATATTGCGCCAGGGTATTGCCGCGAACCCCAGGGATGGTGGGCTGCACTATGCGCTCGGTTTGCTCCTGACGCGCAAGACAGAGAAGGACGCCGCAATGAAGGAGTTCACCGAAGCGGTCCGGCTTGCGCCAGATCATGCGCGGTATGTCTACGTGCAAGCCATCGCCCTGAACTCTGATGGCAAGCGCGACGAAGCAGTCGCAGTGCTGCGCCGCGCACAGCAACAGTTTCCAGGCAATATGGATATCATTAATGCACTGTTTTCGATGAGTCGGGAAGCGGGCGACAAGCCAGCTGCCCTGCGTTATGCAAAGCAACTTGCTGAACTGATGCCTGACAACGCCAATCTGAGGAAACTGATCGCGGAGCTTGAGAAGCCTTGAAGTCGCAATCTTGTAACGTTGATCCTCTGCCGCTGCGTTACTACGAGCGGCCGCGCAAGCCCAAATGACCGCTTAGGGCCCGACGGGGACCGTCATTTCCTCCACTCGGCCGTCGCATACCGGCCGATAGCTGGTCCTCCCGACCTTAAGTTTTCGGCGCCCCAATCTGTAACTGGCAGAGTTGCAAGTCAACGCTCAGCAAGACCGCAAGCCCGAGGCCGACCGGCCGTCTGCCGAATCCAGCCGGCGGCCGTCAAAGATTGCTGCTGCCGACCGGTCCTGATCTGGACACCGTCCGATCCTCGTGCTCCAATCACAGCAGCAGACGATCTGCGCAGGAGTTCACGAGAGGATCAAGGCGATGACATCCATTGTGGACAGCGCGATTTATCGAGATGGCAAGCGGATCGGCGACATATCCCTTGCCGACGTCGGCGAAGCCATCAGGCAGCCCGGTACCTTCGTGTGGCTCGAACTGCATGAGCCGGACGACGCGGTGCTGCGGAAGATCCAGCAGGCCTTCGGTCTGCATGAACTGGCCATTGAGGACGCTCGCAAGGCCCACCAGCGCCCCAAGATCGAGGCCTACAGCGACTCGCTTTTCATCGTGCTGAAGACGGCCCAGTTGCAGGACAGCCATGTGGTCTACGGAGAGACTCACCTTTTCGTCGGTACGAATTTCCTGGTATCGGTGCGCCACGGCACGTCATCGAACTTCGCGCAGGTGCTGCAACGCTGCGAAGATGGCACGAAGAACCTGCCCAAGGGACTGGCATTCGCCCTCTACGCGATCCTGGACTTCGTGGCCGACAACTACCAACCGGTCGTTGCCCAGTTCGAGCAGGACTTCGATGCGATCGAGACCGACATCTTTAAGGACCAATTCGACAGGCTCGTGATCGAGCGCTTGTACGCGCTGAAGCGCAATCTTCTTGAACTGCGCAACGCCGCGCTGCCCCTGGCGGAGATCAGCGCCGAGCTGATTCGACTGCATGAGGACCTGATCCCCAAGGAATTGCGACCCTACTTCCGGGACATCGAGGATCATGTCTCGCGACTGGTGAGTTTGATCGATGGCATGCGTGACATGCTGACCACGGCGATGCAGGTGAACCTGGCACTCGTGGCCAACAACCAGAACGAGGTGGTCAAGCGCCTGGCGGGCTGGGGAGCGATCCTGGCCATCCCCACCGTCATCTTCAGCCTGTATGGCATGAACTTCGAGTGGATGCCGGAGTTGAAGTGGAAGGCTGGCTATCCGATGGCCGTTGCCGTGACCGTGCTGGGATGCGTCCTTGTCTATCGCCGATTGCGCCGGGCCGGATGGGTCTAGCGCCTGCTGTTGCGGGTCATGGGCCCGCGCCCTTCGGGCGAAGCCCAGAATCGGGCGATGCGTCCAGGCGGCACATTGAACAGGGAACGACCGAGCGCGCTTGTAGTCTGCATCGCAGGAATGTTGGGCATGCAATTGTATGAACCGCTGATGTGAGCGACGGCTTCCGGGTGCTGAACTCGGTGTCCCTGAACTTCAGCTTTGGGTCGGGTTCCGACGGACATTTCGAAATCTGGGCCGTCTCTTCCCGGCCAGGAGCGGTCGGACGCATCAGCATTTCGGATGTGTCCTCGATTGCCTTGCGGATCACAACGCAATCTCCACGACTCAGCCCGACATCGACGCTCACGACGCGAGGAAACGCAATGCAGTTGATTCGATTTAAGGTCACTGCTTCGGCGTGTGGATCGGGGTTGAATGATCGTAGCCGGACGCCGTGGAATGTTTTGTTGCGTCGCTACGCAGAGTTGGCTGTTCGAAAAGACTAAGGCTTTTCACAAGACAGCCGAATAGCTGCTTGATTTCTCGGATCGTTCTCAAAATGGGAGTAGTCTGGCCTCTGCTGGCCGTCCGCCCAGCATCTTGTCGGATCGCGGTCGCGTGTGGCTCGCAGTTTTCATGCTGGCGCGGCTGATACCAGACTTGAAAATTCAGCCCGCGCATTTTGGCTTAATCAATAGAAGTGACTGTGAGCGACCGGCATGACTGATAAAAATAGAAATGGATGGAATCGTCGTCGCCAATCGATGTTAGGCAATCCTTTGGCTTGGGGAGGGGCTAATGCCGGCATCGGATCACATGCCGCTGGCTAGGAGGCGCCTTTTTCTATATGCCGGCGGGTTGGTGTCCGTGCTGGTGGTGATCGCAATTGCGTGCTTGGCGCTCTTGTATGTGCGCCAGCAAGCCGAAAGCCGCATGGTCGTCCAGTCACAAGCGTTGGTGAGGTCTTTGGAGCTCATGTTCGTTGGCCAGATCGACACCATCGATGTGGCGCTTCTGGGGCTTTCCAAAGAGATTAGCCGCGAGGTCTATGTCAACAAGGCGGACCCGCAGACGATCGACCAGTACTTGGAATATATACGGTCTGGTTTACCGCATACGGATTTGATCCGGGCGACCAACGAACAGGGCGACATCATCTACGGCCAGGGAACCCCCATCGTTCCAATGAATGTGGCCGACCGCGACTATTTCCAGCAATTGCGCGATAACCCTCAGCTTGGCCTGTTGATCGTGCATCCGCTCATTGGAAAGCTCGACCAGAAGGCGCGCTGGCCCTTCGCGCGCCGAATTAACAAGCCGGACGGCACTTTCGGTGGCGTGGTGTTTGCCAGCATGCAAATTTCCGACGTTCACGCCATGCTCAATCAGGTCATGGGCAATGGCAATGGCAATGGCACTCTCGTGCTGCGCGACCAGGATTTTGGATTGATTGCGCGCCAAGGCGACAGCAAAGCAGTCATCCCTGTTGGCGATAGAAATAGTTCCGCGCGTTTTCTCGAAATGATGCGGAAAAATCCCGTTGAAGGAACGTATAACGTCAGCGCCGATCAGAGCATTGACGGCTTTAACCGCACGTATTCCTATCGCTTGAATCCCAAGTATCACTTTCTGATCGTCGATGGAATCGACAGGGACGCCGAACTGTCGAGTTGGTATTTGGGGGCTCGACTTGCTGGCGTGGCGCTGTTTGCCTTTGCCGTGGGTATTTTATTGTTAACGCGTTTCGTCGACCGGACCTGGAGGCACGAAGAGCAGAATGCAATTATTCGCAAAGAGTCCGCATTATTGCTGGCTGAAAGCGAAGAACGCTTTCGCACCATGGTGGATCACAATAATGCCATCATCCTGGAGATCGATGCGAGCAGCGGGCACATCCTTGATGCCAATGCAGCGGCGTGCAGCTTCTACGGCTGGTCGCGCGATGTCCTTTGCAGCAAGTCGATTTCGGAAATCAACCAACTGGACCCGCAGGCCGTCGAGGCCGAGTATCAGGCGGCGGTTAAGGGAGCGCGCAATTATTTTATATTCCCCCACCGGATCGCGAGCGGCGAAATCAGAACCGTGGAGGTACATTCAACTCCGGTGACCATCAATGGGAAGCCTGTTTTGGTCTCCATCATCCACGACATCACCTCGCGGATCGCTGACGAAAACGCCTTGGCTTTGGAGTCCTCCACGCGAGCCGCAGATTTGCTCAGCGCCAGTAACGCAAATCAGGAATTGATCTCCAAAAATGAAGAAAACGCCAGGCAGGCAGCAAAGCTAGCCATTGCCCGAATGGAACTCGCTTTGCTCAACGAGAACAAAGCCAATCAGGCTGCCCAACTGGTCACCGCCAATATAGCCTTGACTCTCCGAAGCGAAACAGACGCCAAGAGGACGGGGGAACTGATGGAAGCCGCCAGCCACGGGATCCATCTTCTGGATGAGCAGGGCCGGTTGAGGCAATGCAGTCATTCATTTGCGAGGATGCTGGGCTATACCCAACAAGAACTTCTCGGACGCGAGATTTCGGAGTGGGATGCCAAATTGTCCACAAGCCAAAACTCCAAAATGCTGAAAGACTTGATGGACGCTCCAAGAAACTTTGAGACGATTCATCGCCGCAAGGATGGCAGCCTGATCGAAGTGGAAATCAACGCCAAAGCAATCCGAATTGGCGGCAAAAACTATATCTACGCCTCCTCACGCGACATCACCGAACGCAAGTACCTCCATGAGCAGATCCGGCAGTTGACCTTGACGATCCATTGACGCAATTGCCCAACCGGCGCCTATCGGATGATCGACTGAACCAAGTCCTCGCCGAGAACCGGCGCAACCGTTTCCACGGCGCATTGCTCTTTTTGGATTTGGATAATTTCAAACCCGTCAACGATGACCGTGGGCACGATGCCGGCGATCTGCTATTGGTCGAAGTGGCTCAGCGTTTGAAGTCCAGTGTGCGGGAGGTCGACACCGTGCCCGCACCGGCGGCGACGAGTTCGTTGTAGTAATTTCCGAACTGGAGCAGGATCTGGCAATAGCCAAGCAGCGCGCCCTGGCGATTGCGGAACTGATTCGAGTGGTCTTGGTTCAACCGTACGTTCTTGAAATGCATCGCGATCAAGACTCCGCATCGAAAGTAGAGCACCATTGCACGGGCAGCATCGGCGTAGTCTTGTCCTCTGGGGATGCCGCGAGCAAGCCTGAGATACTGAAGCGGGCCGACAACGCGATGTATCTGGTTAAAGAAGCTGGTCGTAACCGAATCCAGTTTGATGACGTGGTGCTATGAGTCTCCGCTTTGGGTCGGGTTCCGACCGTCATAGCCACTAAGTGACCGGCGCCTCCCGGCCAGGTTGCGACTCTCATGTGCTTTGCACCGGGAATTCGAACCAACGTCTAAGCGCATCGCAACGCGCTTGACGTCGGTCGGAAGGGTTGGGCGTTACTTTTTTTGTGGTTTTGCAAACAGCGCGTCGTACTTTGCCTCGTACTCGTGATAGTGCAGCACCTCGTACAGTTCATCCCGTCGCTGCATCCCATCGAGCACGTTGCGCACCGAGCCGTCTTCCAGAATCGCCTGGTAGACATTTTGTGCCGCCGCAGCCATGGCGCGCGCTGCGGACAGCGGGTACAACGCGGCGGCGACGCCAGCCTGGCCAAGCTCCTGCAGTGAGAAGGCAGGTGTCAGCGAGAATTCGGTGACGTTCGCCAGAACCGAATGCGGCCTGTCGAGCGCGTCGACGAAGCTGCGGTACTGAGACAAATCGGCGCAGGCTTCGGCGAAAATCATGTCGGCACCGGCCTCGGCGTAAGTGCAGGCACGGTCGATGGCTGCCGTCAGACCCTCGTTGGCCAGCGAGTCGGTGCGTGCGACGATGAAAAAGGATTCGTCAGTGCGCGCATCCACACAGGATTTGATACGGTCTACCATCTCCCCTGTGCTGACCAGGGCCTTGTTGGGACGATGTCCGCAGCGTTTAAGCTGCACCTGGTCCTCAATGTGCAGTGAAGCCGCGCCGTCCTTGATCAACCCCTTCACAAGGCGGGCGATGTTGAAGATCGCCCCAAAGCCGGTGTCAACGTCCACCATCAGCGGCAGATCGCAGGCATCAGTGATGCGCCGTACGTCCTGCAGCACTTCGGTCAGCGTGGTCAGG
>CAITPF010000362.1 GCA_903894155.1 uncultured beta proteobacterium
ACCAGACAAGTTTCCAGTCGCGTCAATTTCTGCCTCGGGTCCATCGGAACGCGTGACGGAAGAACAATTACTTGAGATGTCTTCTGCAGTACTGAATGCAGCCACTCAAATTTCAAATAGCTTAGGCACTTCGTCTCCGGTCTTCAACCTGGATTAGTGCCGTCTAGAAGGTGCAGGTGATTTCCTTGTTCACCCTGGCGTTGACCCAATCCATGTCGATCGTGCGCAGGAAGTCTTGCCAGCTTTTGGGGCCGTAGGATTTAAACGTACCGTTCACATTCGCCACGGCAATAACCTCGCCAGCCAATTTGACGCTGCGTGCACAGGATTGAAGGGAGGTGTACCAACGTTGCTGGGTCTGACTGTCCCGGGTGAAAAAGCTGTCACCCACGACAAAAATAAGCATATTGCTATCGCGCACACTGGTGTGGGCCGCGCGAAATTTTGTTGGTTCCGCAGCTACGGCCATCAAGGGCCAGAGCAGGCAGGCAACGACGATCGTGATTCGCTTCATCATGAGGGTCTCCTTTGGGGGGGTGGTTTTCCGCTATACAACCAAATTTGCTGGCGCGTCAGTCCGGAATATCGAAATCCTCGCCTGCGTCCTTTACGCCAACCTTTTCGAACCAGTCTGGCCCAAGCAGACTGACGGGGCGTGCGTTGCACTTGAGATTCGCCACCAACTTGCCGCCACGCTCAACCGCGAGCCCCTGCTTTTCCTGCGTAGCGCCTTTTGGGCCCCATTTTCCGATGCCCGTGTAAAGCGTGTAGGCAGTCTGCCCATTGCGGAACCGGAGCCAGGCACCGCCTCCCCCGGAGAAACTCAAGGTGCTTCCCGTTGCTGCCCTGGACGGGATGGTCCGACCTGCGGGCAGCGACATTTCCAGCGCCTCCGACGAATCTGGTTTGCCAAAACGATATTGCAGAGAGCCCTGATTGCGTCCGGCATCCTGAGAAGCACAGGCAGAAACCATCTTTTCCCCGGTACGACACGAGAACACGACGGTTTCTTGTGGCGTACAAAAGGACTTTTGCACCCCCGACTGCGCCGGTGCCTTTGCCTGGGTGCCCGCATTGCTGCCTGCAGCCGCCACCGCAGTGACCAGTGCAACTGTTTTCGTTTTTTTGCAGGCAGTGTTCCCCTGGCATTCATCGGCCATCACGTTCTGCAACTTGTACGATAAGACGACCTGCTTGCCGATGAGTGGTTTGCCTTTCGTGCAAAGCGAAAAGTCGCCCATTTCCCGATACTTCTTCCCTTGGTCGCCCTGAAACGTCAGGTAACACGCAATATCGCCGTTTTCCAGACCAAGCAGCGTACCCGCGATGTTCTTGACTTCGCCACCGGCGCCCGGCGGGGCGGCCCCCTGGGCGCTGGCAAGCAATGGGATTGCCGACAGCGCGGCCAGCAGGGCCCATGAACGGACCCGCGAATTAAACACAAGCGGCATTGAGCTTCCTTTGAGCATAATGAAACCAGTGACTAACGTATACGCCTTCGGCCGAATCCAACGCCTGCGACTGCGCCGGGAAATGGCAGACGGAACATCATCAAGTACTCCTTTCGTGGCGGCGATACACGACCAACTTACCGTCTCGTCACGGGACGCCTGAAGGCAGCGCGTAGTGGAGGTGCTCAAGGTGGCCAGCAGGATTAGGCGCGGTGGTTGACTGCTGTTAGGCACTACCTGCCGTACACGATACCAGCACCTTCTCAGCCAGGCACGAACACCGCCGGACTGATGTTGAAGAACTTGGCCAGTTTTCCCGCTAGGGTTGCGCTGATCTTTCGCTTGCCGGCGAGAATCGCTGAAAGGTTGCTCTGTGGGACGATCGCCGCGAGATCGCCTTGCTTCAGGCTGCGCAATTCGATCAGGTAGCGCAGAACTTCTTTGGGCTCGGACACTTCAATGGTGAAGTGGTTGGTGTCATAGTCCGCCACCAGTTCGCCGACGAGATCGAGAAGCCCTGACAAGGCGTGATCCTCCTGGTCGCCGACCATGTCCAGCAGATAGTTCATCAGCGAAACCGTACGGTCATACTCTTCCTCAGTACGGATCGGACGCAAATGGGCGATGCGATCAAACGCAGCCCAAGTCTTTTGCAGCGCCTTGATGTCCAGAGTCGCAGTAGCGGTTGTCATGGCTAAACCCTTCCTTTCCTGTATCGTTTGCACCAGTCGTCGTATTCCCGGTGAGTCATTACCCAACGCACGAACATTTTGCCATCGCGGTAGCGAACGATGACAACGACCCGATAGTTGTTGCCGCCAACATCGAATACGGTATAAGGCGGAACATAATCCGCACTACCAAAGCTCTGCCGTAGATCAGCAAAGTCAACAAACCGAGAATTCTCGGCGACGGTGTGCCAGTTGCGCAAAGACTGCTCGGCTTCAGGATGCCTGCGCCAGAAGTCACGCAGCATCTTTAGTGAAATGATGTGCACCGCTTGATTATATCAAACCGATATAATCACTGCAAACGCACCTTTCAGCAGATTTCTGAGTTGGCTTCTGTGAATGCGAATAGCGCTCTGGGGGGATGGGCGAGGCCAAGGATTCGCTCGGCCACGCGGATGAAAAGATGACCAATCGATACGTCAGACATCGCACCGGGAAGCACGTGAACCCGACACGCCAATCCGAGAATTGCGGAGCAACCCGAGAATTGCGGAGCAAATCAAAACGGCTCACATCGCTGTGAGCCGCATGATTCTTGGTAGGCTGGGCGAGGCTCGAACTCGCGACCAACGGATTAAAAGTCCGCTGCTCTACCAACTGAGCTACCAACCCCAAGCCCGCGATTATCACTTAATACGGGAAACTCTGTCAAACCGGTGAACCCGCGCTGCGCCCGCGCCCTCTAGCCGCCCTCGCCGACCACGACGAACGGTGCCCAGAATAGGGGATGCGCATATTCCGGATGCCCCGGCGTGCGCATCAGCGCCCGCATGGCCTCACGTTGCGCGCCAGCCTTGCCGCCTGCCGGATTGCGCGAGAACTCTTGCAACATGGTCGTCGTCAGCGGCACGGTCGCCTCCGAGGCGACTGGCCAATGGGAAACCAGCAGCGACGTTGCGCCGGCGTAGAAAAAGGCCTTCGCAAGCCCTGAAAGCCCCTCCGCCCCCGGCGTGCCATCGGTCGCCGCCGTATTGCACGCGGAGAGGATCACCCAATCCGCGTTGAGTCTTAACCGCGCGATCTCTCCGGCGGAAAGATACCCGTCATCGACGACAGTTCCAATCGCCGGGGGCGTCAGGATCAGCCCCGGCTCACCGACACCGTCAATTTCGCCCGCCATCACGCCATGTGTCGCAAAGGCAATCGTGCGGTAGCGTGAAAGGTCCATCTGCTTGGCGTTGCTCTCGGTCGCGCTCCCCTGCAACCAGAGCGACTCCTCGCCCGCCCCCAGCACCCGTGCCATTGCACGCAGTTCGTCTGCGGTCTCCTTCAGGCGCGGTGCGTCCCGAATCTCTTCGACGTCGGCGATGCTGATATCAGATATGGTGGCAGCCGGTCGGATCGCCGGTTCGGCCGAGGCTGCGAGACCACTGCGAAAGGCTGACGACATGTCCGGCAAGGCTTTCCGGCCACGAACTGTCGCCGCGCCATCCCCGATGAGCGGATCACCGAATCCGGCGAACGCCTCCGAGGCCTCGCGACGGTCGGCAAACTGCCGGAACGCGCGAAGCGAGCTGACTGCCGGCAGAATCGAATACGCGTAATGCTGGACAAGCCAATCCACTTCGCGGTAATCCACTGCCGCATCACCAGGGGGCGGCGCGGAAACAGCCAACATGCCGGGCGGCAAACTTTGCAGGGGGCCGGACGGCACGAACAGGATGTGCTGCACGTTTGCCAGATAGGGTTGCGCAGGGGCGAATACCTGTTCGTACAGCCGGTGCAGCACGCCAACGTCGACAGGCAGCGGTTGCCCCGCGTCGTCGAAACCCATGCGGGACCGGATGGCCGTGACAGTCGCGGCGAGCTCCTGGCTGCTGATCTGCAGCGGAATGAACTGTGCCAATGAGCGCGTCACGACCCAAAGGTAGGTCTTGTCTGTGCTGGCATAGGCCAGCATCGCTTCGCCGGGGCGCAACAAGGCCTGAATCTGCTCGATCCGCAAGGGCGTCGGTCGCGTCAGCTCCTGATACTGGGGGAATATAGCGCCGAGTTCCTGGTCGATCGACCTAATTTCATCGCTGGCGGCGGCTGCGGTTTCGCGCAGACCCTGGTCAACCCCGGCATTGCGGTCACGTCCAGCCCTCAATGACGCCGCCAGCAATTGCCCTTCGGCACGCGTCAGGCGGTCGGTCGCGTCCTGGCGCCGCTTGACCAGACCGGCGAGCGCGCCTTCGCCCACGGCAAAGCGCATCGCCATTTTCGCGACCGCAGCCTCCGTGCCGGAAGTTTGCTGAAGCTGCGCGACTTGCAGCGCCTCGTCCGCGATAGCCGTCACGGGCTCCGCATCCGGGTTGCGTTCGAGCATTGCCAGGTGCGTCTGAAATCCCAGACGGTTTCGACCACTTTCACGCAGCGCCCCCTCGTCGCCACCTTGCGCGATGACGCGCTGCCGAAATATCGCAGTGGCTTTTCTTGCGTAGGAAAGCGCCTGCGTGTAATCGCCCTGCGCCTGCAAACTGCGGGCAACGGCGTTCATGCTGATCGCGATCGACGGATGGTCGGCAGGCAGGCTTGACTGACGCAGGGCAAGCGCCCGGAGGTAAAGTGGTTGCGCGAGCTCCCTCCTGCCCTGCGCAACGTATACGGAGGCAAGCGTTCCCAAGACGGGCGCGAGGCCGGGATATTCGGGCCCAAACACTTTCTCACGATTGGCAAGCGCTTGCTGCGCGTGCGTTTCAGCCTTCAAATATTCGCCCTGCGCAACCTCGAGCAGGGCCAGATTGTTCAGAATGGAAGCCACGTCCGGATGGTCCGGTCCGGATAGCTGTACGTAGATCTCCTGGGCCCGCAAGTAGGCTCGCTCAGAATCCTCCGGACGGCCCCCGCGACGATAAACGCCGCCCAATGCGTTCAGGACAAGCGCGACTGAAGGGTGCACGGGCCCGTAGGTCTTCTCCCGAATCGCCAGGGCCCGCGCGTACAGCGCTTCTGCCGTTTCAAACTGCCCCTGGGTGTAATACAGCGCCCCCAGGTTATAGAGGTTCGACGCGACGGTGGGATGATCCGGTCCCAGCGCACGCTCGCGAATGTCCAGCGCCTGCCGGTAGAGCGTTTCGGCGCGCCGGTATTGGCCCTGCGCGTAGTAAAACATCGCCAGGTTGTTCCAGCTGTCCGCAACGACCGGGTGGTCAGGCTCGAGTGTCTTGAGGCGGATATCGAGCGCACGCAGGTAAAGCGCCTCGACCGTCGCGTACTGCCCCTTTCGGTCGAGCAGGCTACCCAGACGACTGAGCAGCACCGCCAGCTTGAGACTGGCGGGCCCGTCTGTTTTTTCGGCAATCGAAATCGCCTGGCGATAGATCGCCTCGGCGCGATCATATTGCCCCATCTGCTCGTAAAGCACCGCGAGGTTCAGCAGCGCGCTGACAACCGCCGTATGCTCGGGCCCATAGGCCTTTTCGTAGGCTGCGAGCGCACGCAGATAGAGCGTCTCGGCTTCGCGGTACTGCGCGAGCTCCTTGCGGATGCGCGCGAGGTTGTTGAGCGCCGTGGCAACGCTCGGGTGTTCCGGAGCGAAACTCTTTTCGTAGATCGCGAGTGCCCGAACCAGCAACGGTGCCGCGTCGGCATAGAGGCCCTGTTGCACATACACAGCGCCCAGCGCGCTCAGGGCACCGGCCAGGTCTGGATGATCGGGGCCACGAGAAACCTCTGTATCACGCACCTGGCCTTGCAGCCTTTCGATGTCTTTCGCATAGAACCCGCTGCGCGGCACAGTGCCAACGGCGTCAGGCGCCTGTTGCTGCGCAGTCGCCGCGGTGGCGACCAGCGTCGCCAGCAACCCGATGCAAACGCGACCGAAAAGCCCCTGCGCCCTCAACCGGGAACCCGCGCCTTCAGGATCGATTCAACCAGAGCCCCGATGGCCAGCAGCCGTGCGTCCTGGCCGTTCACACAGACCAGTTGCACACCCGTGGGCAATCCGCGCGCTCCCCTGCCGTAGGGCAGCGTCAGGCAAGGCGCACCGATCGTGGTCCAGATACGGTTAAATGCCGACGAACCCGTGCCGCCGGTCGCGAGCGGCGCCTCACCCGGTGCGCTGAAGGTCAGGAGTGCGTCGATACCACTCATGCCACGAATGAATGCCGACCTGGCCTTCCCCGCAACGGCCAGCGCCTCCTCATACTCGCCGCGTGTCATGGCCAGACCCGATGCAATCATCGTGCGCGTGGTCTCGCCAAGCAGATCCGGGGAAGCGCGAAACACCGCCTGGTGGTGACGTCCTGCCTCATACGCCATGATGCGGCGATTGGCAGCGCCTGCCGCCCGCAACGCGTCGGTCGGCAGCGGATCAGCGATAAAGATGATGCCAGCGCCTTGCATCGCCTCCCGAGCCGCTTCCAGGGCGCTCCAGGCCTCGGGCTCAGCCTCGCTCTCGGCCGGACCAGGATGCCACGCCACGCGAAGCGGCCCTTCAATGCGGGCAACGTCAATCGCGCGACCCAGCAGGACGGGGTAAAGCAGCGCCACGTCGTCGACCGATCGCGCATGCAGTCCGATCGTATCCATCGTCGGCGATAAGGGAAGCACCCCTTCGAGGGACACTTCGCCATGGGTCGGCTTGAAGCCCACGATGCCGCAGAACGCCGAGGGTCTGATCGTCGAACCGCCTGTCTGTGACCCAAGCGCCAGCGGCACCATCGCATCCGCTACCGCAGCGGCGGAGCCGCTTGAAGAACCCCCCGGCGTATGCAGGGGATGATGCGGATTCGTGGTCGGCCCGGGATGCATGTAGGCAAACTCGGTTGACACCGTCTTGCCCATGATGATCGCACCAGCGGCTTTCAGGCGTTGGACGATCACGGCATCGACGGCGGGGCGGTGATTGGCGTAGGCCCGGGATCCATAGGCCGTTGGCATATCGGCCGTGTCGATGATGTCCTTGATCCCGATGGGGATCCCGTACAGGGGCTTGCCGGCCGCATCGGGAGACAAGCCGGCCACCTGACGGCGCACTTGCTCGGGATCATGCGAGGCCCACGCCCGGACTTGCCCGTCACGTGCGGCGATACGCGCCAGACAGGCTTCGTTTAACTCGGTGGCGGAGATTTCGCCTGCGGCGATGCGCCGCGAAACCTGCGTCGCAGTTTGTGTGATGAGAGGCGTGTCGGCCCCAAGGGAATCGGACATGATTGCTCCAGCAATGAATATGCTTGAGCAATCAGACATCAAGGGATCGCCGCGCGCAAGAAGAATCATCCCCTTGCGCGCGCAATCGATCAGAACCAGCGATCAGAACGACGGAACCACCGCGTTGTCGTACTTCTTGATGATGAACTCGCGCGTGGCCGGCGATTGGTAGATCGAGACGAACTTGATCACGCGCGGATCGGCCTTGTCCTTTTCGCGCACGACCAGGACGTTGGCGTAGGGCGAGTCGGGCGACTCCATCGCGATCGTGTCACGCCCCGGCTTGAGGCCGGCCTCCAGAGCGAAGTTGGTATTCACGGCGGCTGCATCGACATCGTCGAGCGATCGCGGCAACTGGGCAGCGTCGAGTTCGATGAACTTGATCTTCTTCGGATTTTCAATGACGTCGATCGGCGTGGCTTTCAGGCCGGCTTCCGGGCGAAGCTTGATCAGGCCCTGACCCTGCAGCAAGAGCAGCGCGCGCCCGCCGTTGGTGGGATCGTTGGGCAGCGAGAACTTTCCACCCACCGGGAAATCCGCCAGGCTTTTGATCTTCTTGCTGTAGATCCCGATCGGGAAGATCACCGTCTTGCCGACGCTCACCAGGTTGTACCCGCGATCCTTGTTTGTGTTGTCCAGATAGGGTTGGTGCTGGTAGCTGTTCATATCAAGATCGCCGGCGGCCAGTGCGGCATTGGGTTGCACGTAGTCCGTGAACTCGATGATCTGGATGTTCATGCCCTGCTTGGCGGCCTGCTCTTTGACGACCTCGAGGATCTGGGCGTGCGGCCCGGCAGTCACGCCGATCTTGAAGGGTTTGTCCTGGGCGGCGGCAAGCATCGGCGCCACCGCCAGGGCAGCTGTCATCGCCAGGCCGGCGATCGATTGGATGAGCGGATTTTTCATGAAAGGCCCTTTGTGAATAAATGAATCAAGCGACATCAACGATGGGACAGCCGGCGCACCAGCCAATCCCCCAGACTCTGCATGCACTGAACCAGCGCAATCAGCACGACAACCACAGCCAGCATCACCTCGGGCAAAAACCGCTGATACCCGTAGCGAATGCCAAGATCGCCCAATCCGCCGCCGCCGATCGCACCGGCCATGGCCGAGTAGCCAATCAGGCTGACAAGGGTCACGGTCGTCGCGGCGATCAACCCGGGCAACGCCTCGGGCAACAAAACCTTGCGAATGATCTGGCCGGGCGTCGCGCCCATGGCGCGGGCCGCGATGATCAGGCCGGGATCAACCTCGCGCATTGCATTTTCGGCGATGCGCGCCATGAAGGGAATCGCCGCGATCGCGAGCGGCACGATCGCCGCCTGCGTTCCGATCGAAGTCCCGGCGATCAGGCGCGTCAACGGAATGATTGCGACCATCAGAATGACAAACGGAACCGACCGGGTCGCGTTGACAATGCCGCCCAGCGCCTTGTTCAGCAATGGATGCGCGAGCATGCCGTCCTTGCCGGTCACGATCAGCGAAACTCCGAGCGGGATGCCAAAGATCATAGCGAACAGGCCCGCCACGCCAACCATCAGCAGTGTTTCGAGCAGGGAGTTCCAAAGCAGCTCAACGAGTTGCGGGCTCATGGCGAAGCTCCTCCACAGTGGCATGATGGGTGGTGACGTCCCGCAGGGCAGCCTGGAGCGCGGGGGCGCCAGCCTGAACCAGGGTAAAGAGCGTTCCGACAGGCACGCCCTGGACATCCTCTACGCGAGCCTGCACAAGGGCGACGTTCAGACCGTGCTCGCGCGCGAGCAGCGAAAGCAGCATACCGGCATCGCCGCCCGACAAATGAAGCCGCCATAGCGCCACCGCATCGCCCGGCCGCTGCGCGCGCATGTTCGCAATGCGTGCGTCGAGCGCGACCAGGGTCTCCTGCGTAAGATCGGATGCCGTCACGGCCGACACCATCGCGCGCGTCACGGCGTGACCCGGCTCGGAAAACACCGCCAGGGTCTCGCCAAGCTCGATGACCTGACCCTCATCGAGCACCGCAACCCGACCGCAGATCTGCCGCACGACTTCCATCTGGTGCGTGATGAGGATCACGGTAATGCCTGTCTGGAGATTGATGTCGCGAAGCAGCGCAAGGATGCTCTGTGTCGTTTCGGGATCGAGCGCCGAGGTAGCTTCGTCGCTGAGAAGGACGTCCGGATCGTTGGCCAGGGCGCGGGCGATCCCGACGCGCTGTTTCTGGCCGCCGCTGATCTGGCTCGGATAGCGATCTGCAAGGTGGCTCAGGCCCACGAGCTCAAGCAAGCGGGAAACCTTTGCACGAATCTGTGCCGGGGAAACACCGGCGATCTCGAGCGGCAGCGCGACGTTACCGTACACCGTTCGGCGCGCCAGCAGATTGAACCCCTGGAACACCATGCCGATGCGGCGCCGCTGCGCCCTGAGCGCGGTTTCGCCCAGATGGGTCAGCAGTTGTCCGCCTATCAGGATCTCGCCCGAATCCGGACGCTCAAGAAGGTTGATGCACTTCACCAGGGTGCTTTTGCCAGCGCCGCTCGGGCCGATCACGCCGAAGATCTCGCCCTCGCGTACGTGCAGGCTGACCCCGCGCAAGGCCTCGAACGTCCCGCGCGGTGTCGCGTAGGACTTACACAGATTACGGATTTCGATCATTGATGGATGATGCCCGAACCCGCCACGGGCAGGAACGACAATTTTGTTAGTCGGATATAACCGGCGCGCCGGCGCGCCGGGATGTCACCGAGCCCTGGAAATGCGAACCTCGGCGCCGCGACGTTTGACCTCCAGCCCTTCGGAGGGAAGGATGCGCAACCCCTCGAGGCCCTTGATATAGCTGGATCCCTGCATCTGCATCACGCGGATCTTGTTGCGCATGACCACCGGATTATGCAGGGGCATGCCAAACATCCAGACTTCATCCAGGATGCGGGCGGAGTTGAATTCACCCGTGTGATTGGCGGTCGGCCCGAGACAGAGCATATGCCCTTCACGGCCAAACACCGGCAGCGCGCCCGGGCCGCACTCGACTGTCCAGGTCGTGCCGCCCTCGTAACGCCAGCCCGTGTTCAGATCCCACCACGCTTCGCCCTTGGGCAGGTACACCTTGGCCGACTTGCCGGGATGCATCACAGGCGCCACCAGCAATGCCGGCCCCAGGAGGTATTGCGTATCCCAGCACCACGATTCGGAATCGCCGGGAAAAGACATGGCCATCGACCGCTGGACGGGCAAGCCAGTGCGGGCCGCATCCTCGATTGCACCAAGGACATACGGAATCAGACGGTAGCGCCACTGCAACCACGTGCGGATGTGCGCGCGCGATTCCTCATCAAAGGAGGTTGGCAACAGCGCCGCGTGGCCCTGAAAGCTGAAGTTTGACGAGAACACCGCCATGCCGAGCCAGCGCAGGTAAAGCTCCGGCGTCATGTCGCCGACGTCCGCCTCGGAGTTGCCAATCGAGTGCATCTGCACTGGCACGCCGCTTGCGCCGATCGACAGCGCATTGCGCAGCGTGCGCTGCAGGCCGGCCCAGGTGTTGGGAACACGCGGGGGCGCCTGCCACAACTGGCGCTGGGCGCTGCCAAAGAGATCCGAACTGAACACGACGCCTTCTGGCGGCACCTTGTGCCCGGCGGCCGCGTCGAACAATGCTTTGCGCGCAAGCGCCGGGTAGAGCGACCGGAGCACGGCGCCGGTTTCTCCGCCACGCGCGACCACGCCATCCGGAATATCGAAGCGCGCGTCGCAGGCCGTTGCGCCCACGCCTTCTTCGACGATGTGCCGGTGACGCTCGGACCAGACGTTCAACGTATCGCGGTGGGTGAGATCCAGCAGACCAAAGGGCTTGCCGCCGGTCGCCGGCACGCCGGGAAACACATGCGCGTCGCCCGACTCACCGCACAGAAGCCAGCCGCGATCCTCAAGCTCGGCGAATGTCGTTGATTCGGCCAGCACCGCCGGTGCGGTATGCACGCACAGATGCGTCCCCATTCGCGCGAAAACCTCGCTGATCTGCCTGGGATCCGGGAAGCGCTCTGCATCCCACGTCGGCAGGAGCTTTGCCTCGTGATAAGTCCAGGCCGAAGGCGGCAAAAACAATACGCCGTCAATCGCAATCTGCTGGCGGCGGAATTCCGCGACGAGTTCCGCCGTTTGTGTCGCCGTGTGCGTGGCGGGCTGCTCAAGCCAGACGCCCATCGACCAGAGCGCGGGTTGACCGGCGCGGCCCGTCAGTTGCGTGAACTGGTTCAGCATTTCGCCGGGATCGCCGACGAACAGGAAAAGATCCAGCACCTGGCCCGCGATGGTGATCAGGTACTCGCCCGCCGACGACGCGCCGACATCATGCTCGACCTGTCCCAGCGAACTGACGTGTACACCCCAGCCCACGGGGCTCCAGGCGAACGGCAACGCGCGGTGTGCGCGATTGTCGGAATCAATGATCTCGACGCGACGATCCAGATCACCTCCCGTCTCGCCAAGGCCGTAAATTCTTTCGCCGCGTTTGAGTTCGAACCCGACTGTCCAGACGTCATGCGCAAAGTGGGCTCCGCTGCCAGACAGCGCGAGCACGGGCTTGCCGGCGCGCTGCAAGGTCAGGCGAAACGGGTTTGAGCCAACTTCCAGCGTGGCATCGCCCTGCGTCAGGCGCCAGCCCTTTCCGGATCCGTTCAGTGGCTCAGCGGTGGCTTCGCCAACGGCCTCCGGTCGGGCAAGCAGAATATCGGCGTGTGCTTTGGCGCGTGCGCCGGGGGGAATGTCTGAGGCGACCGCTTCGGTTTTGCCGCAGCGGATCCGGTAGACGCCCGGCGCATGGGGCTCCACCACAAGCTTCATCCCAGCGCCCGCGTCGAACTCGACCCTGGAGGTGAGTGTATCGACAAGTTTGAGCGTATCAAGGTGCATTTTCTGCGGGAGTGATAAAAAGATGCTGCTGAAGGCGCTATTTTAAGAGCAGCCAAAGGTGCTATTTTGACGGATTTGCTGACATTAATAAACTCAAGTCTGAAAAATCAGCATTCCGATCATCGCGAGCAGCGCGGGGCGATCTATCCACGAAACACCAAAATTATACAAAATCTGACAACCCGCCCTGAAATCCGGTCAATTCGGGTTAATTTCATCAAGCAGATCACGCTCGACGGGAAGCGGCTCACCGGCCAGTGCGGCACCGATTAACTCGCCGCCCAGGCTTGACCACGTCAAACCCCGCGATGCGTAACCCGTCGCAATCCAAACCCCGGGCGATCCGGCGAGCGGGCCGATGGCTGGCAAGCGCCCCGGCAAGACGGCACGCCATCCTGCCCAGCCGGGTAGTGTGTCACGATCCGTCAAATTCGCTGCGGTCCACGATGTGCCCAACAGCCCGGCAGCGCGCCCAAGATTTCCAGTCTGTCCCTCGGGCGTCACCAGTGCAAGCGTGGCGCCATGGACATAGGTGCCGCCTGCCACGCACCATCCGTCAAGCGCTGGCAGCACATAGCCATCGCCACTGACAGTGCAGCGCAACCCCTGCAGGGCACTCTGTGCCGGGATCATCGTGATTTCACCCGCAAGCGCGTGCATCGCGTCGACGCGTGACCCGCGCTGCAACATCCCGCTCGCGCCAAGGACTTCCCGGACATCCGCTGCACACGCCAGGACAGCCTGGCCGGCGCGCGCGAGCACCTGGCCCGCGCCATCGAGCGCCAGCCATTCGCCGTTCTGCTGGCGCAGCGAATGCACTCTGGACGCCACAATCCGCACGCCGGGCGTGGCCGCCATCGACTCGAGCAGCGGCTGCACCTGCACGCGCATCGCCATCGGGAAGTGCAGGCCGGGCCGATCCAGCGTCACGCCAGCGATTTCACTCGCTTGCTCCGGTGTGACATATCGTATCCACTGCGGCGGGAAGTCGAGCGCGTGAGCCAGCTCGGCAAGGTCGACCACCCTGCCGGTCTGGCGCTGCAACTGAAGGGCACCGCAGCGGGTAACGATATCCTCGGGCAAATCGCGCCAGGTGCGTTGCGCGCAAAGGGTTCCGGCGCGGGATAATCGTGCGCGGACATTGTCGTCGCGCGAAGCGACCGGCGTGAGCGCCGCAGCTGCATGGCCACGGTGCGGTCGACTCTCCTGATCACCCCACCCCGGATGCAGTACGGTGACCTCCCATCCGCGAAGGGCCAGCGCTCGCGCGATGGCCAGGCCTGAAAGCCCGGCGCCCACGACCAGCGCCTGGCCGGCGCCTGCGCTCTCCCAGCCCCAGGGTTCGCGCTGGGGCGCGGCCGTCGACCCCGCCGATTGCGCCGATTGCGCCGATTGCGCCGATTGCGCCGTTTGTGCCGTTTGTGCCGTTTGTGCCGTTTGTGCCGTTTGTGCCGATTGCGTTCCAAGCACATGATCGACACGTGCACTGCACCCGGCGCGTGCGGCCGTCGGCCCCACCACGAGCGTCAGAGTCACGGCGCCCGCCTCAAAATCCAATCGATGCACGCCCGCCAGCGGCAAAGGCCATTGGTCCAGAAGCGCCTGGGTCAGCCCGGCAGATTGCGGCGAGGCTTGCGCGCTGAGCACGTCGCGCGCCGATGCCAGATCGGGCAGGCGCTCGGCGATCGCGACAACGTGCAGACTGGCTGGCCTGTGCGGATCAGCCCGACAAGCGGCCCAGACATCAAGGAACTGCGTGCCCACGCCAAAGCACGGGTCCAGGATCGTGATGCAACGCTTGCCTGCCCAGGCGGTCCGTACCCCTGCAATGATCCCGTCCGGCGTCAAAACCTGTTCCCCGTTAAATGATTCTTCCAGGCGTACACTGAACCGAATCAGTCCAATCGCCCGGGTCCAACACGATGCTCAACCTCAGCGAACTGCTCGAAACAGCACTGAACGCGGCCCGCGAAGGTGCAGCCATCCTGCAAGCTTACGCGCATCAGCGCGCCGATCTGGTCATCGACCACAAGGGGCGCAACGATCTGGTGTCGCAGGCAGACCGCGAATCCGAGGCCGCGATCATTGAAATCCTGGCGGGGCAGACGCCGGAATTCGGCATCGTCGCCGAGGAAACCGGGGGCGAACGCAGGGGAATCGCCACCTGGTACATCGATCCACTCGATGGCACGACCAATTACCTGCACGGTATCCCGCATTGGGCCGTGTCGATCGCCCTTGTCGCCCATGCCGGAACACCGGATGAAGTCGGTGTCGCGCTGAAAGCGGAAACCCCTGTCGTCGCGGTCGTCTACGACCCGAGCAAGGAAGAGCTGTTCACCGCGATGCATGGCGTCGGGGCCTGGCTCAACGAGCACAGGATCAGTTGCTCGCGCAGCACGTCCCTGCAGGAGTCGCTGCTGGGAACCGGCCTGCCGTTCAGGGATTTTTCCTTCACGGATCAATACCTACCCATGCTGGCGGACGCCATTCACGCGTCACGCGGCGTGCGCCGCGTGGGCGCGGCATCCCTGGACATGGCCTGGGTCGCCTGCGGGCGGTTCGACGGCTACTGGGAATTGGGGCTGGCCCCCTGGGACCTGGCCGCCGGCACCCTGCTGGTTCGCGAGGCGGGCGGCATTGTCGAGGATATGCTGGGCAAACAGGCGTGGCCCCGGGATGGGAATGTGGTCGCAGGCAACCGCCATATCCAGCCTCAGCTCTTCGACATGGTTCGCCCCCACCTCAAGCCCGGATCCGCCTGAGCTGGGCAGGGTTATTCCCGTATGTCAGGGAAATTCGTTGATAATAGGCGGGTCGCGTCCCCCAGATTGAGCCTATGAAGCTTCTCGAACCATTCCTTGGCTGGCAATCCGAAATCCAGGCAATACGCCGGGAAATCCATGCCCACCCCGAACTCGCCTACGAAGAGCAACGCACCGCCGACCTTGTCGCCGCGTCGCTTGAGCGCTGGGGCATCCGGGTGCATCGCGGGCTTGGCGGGACGGGGGTGGTCGGAATCATCGAAGGGCGCACGTCAGCCGGTCGCACCATCGGGCTTCGCGCCGACATGGATGCGCTGCCGATGCAGGAGACCAACAAGTTCCCGCACGCCAGCCGTCACGAGGGCAAGATGCACGGCTGCGGCCACGACGGGCACACGGCGATGTTGCTCAACGCGGCACACTACCTGGCCGAGCACCGTGATTTCGACGGCATCGTTTATGTGATCTTCCAGCCCGCTGAAGAAGGCGGTGCCGGTGCCCGCCGCATGATCGAAGACGGGCTGTTTTCGCTCTTCCCGATGGATGCCGTTTTCGGCATGCATAACTGGCCCAGCCTGCCTTTCGGCACCTTCGGGCTCACACCCGGGCCGATCATGGCCTCGAGCAACCGCTTCGATATCGTGATTCGCGGCAAGGGTGCGCATGCCGGGATGCCGAACCTCGGCGTTGATCCCGTCATCGCGGCGATCCAGGTCGCGCAATCGCTCCAGACCATCATCACGCGCAACCGTAACCCGCTGGATTCGGCGGTACTGAGCATCACCCAGATACACGCAGGCAGCGCCTACAACGTCATCCCCAACGAAGCCGTGCTGCGTGGCACCGTGCGCACCTTTACGCTCGAAACGCTCGACCTGATCGAGCGGCGCATGCGCGAGATCGCGCAGCACACCGCCACCGCCATGGATTGCGAGGCCGAGTTCGCCTTCGAGCGTCTCTATCCGCCGACGATCAACCACGAGAAAGAAACCGAATTCTGCGCCAGAGTGATGCAGAGCATCGTTGGCCCGGAGCGCGTGCAGGAGCGCGTACAACCCAGCATGGGCGCGGAAGATTTCGCCTTCATGCTGCTCGAAGTTCCCGGGTGTTATGTCTGGATCGGCAATGGCTCGGGCGACCACCGGCTCACGGGGCACGGGCTCGGCCCCTGCAACCTCCATAATGGCTCATACGATTTCAATGACGCCCTTCTCCCGCTGGGTGCGACGTACTGGGTGCGTCTGGTCGAGGACTGGTTTAAATAACCATTTCCAATAAGTGGCCGACAAGAGTTAGCATCCGGGGTATTAACCCACTCTTGCCGCCCGTTTGAATGTCTGAATCTGCTCCCGCGCCGGTGAACCCCTGGCGCGATCAACTCAACGGTCTGCTCTTTGTCGGCCTGCTGGCTTCTGCCGTTGTCCAGGTGGCGGCCCTGCCGTCGATCCGGTCGCTGGGCCTGAGCCCGCTGGTCGTGGGCATCGTCGGCGGCATGCTGTACGGCAATTTCCTGCGCGGCACGATGCCGTCCGGCTGGGGGATCGGCGTCAATTTCGCCGCGCGGCGCCTGCTGCGCATCGCCGTTGCGTTCTACGGGCTGAACATCAGCATCCAGCAGATCGCTGAAGTCGGCCTTCCCGGCCTGGTGGTGTCGGTCACCGTTGTCGTCGTGGTGCTAATTGCCGGCACGATCATCGGACAGCGACTCCTTGGGCTGGACAGGGATACCGCCATGCTGACGGCGGCGGGCAGCGCCATCTGTGGTGCAGCGGCCGTCCTGGCCTTCGAATCGACCCTCAAGGCGGCCCCGCACAAAAGCGCTGTCGCGCTTGCCTCCGTCGTGTTGTTCGGCACCATTTCGATGTTTCTGTACCCCCTGCTCTACCAATTCGGATGGCTCGGACTGCATGGCCGTGCGCTCGGCATCTTCCTGGGGGGCACTATTCACGAGGTCGCCCAGGTCGTCGGCGCCGCGAGCAACATTGATCCCGCAACGACCGAGGTGGCCACGATCGTCAAGATGACGCGCGTGGCCCTGCTGGTACCACTGCTGCTCGTGCTGGGCCTCTGGCTGCAGCGCTCGACGGGCGTCACCCCGGGCAGCGCCAGGCCAAAGCTGCCAATTCCCTGGTTTGCCATCGGGTTTCTGGTGCTCGCGCTCATCAACTCGGCTGGCGTCATTCCGGCGGAATTACTCCAGACACTGCGCTCGATCGATATTTTCGCGCTGACGATGGCCATGACGGCGCTCGGCATCGAAACGCGATTCGGGCAACTGCGCAAGGCAGGCCCGCGCGTACTCGCGCTGGGGTTCATCCTCTTCCTGCTGCTGACGTTCGGCGGATATGCCATCGTGCGGCTCGCGACCTGATCCGACTTCAGGTCAGTGAATCCCGGACCACGCAGAGTCGAGTGCGCCGATCTGCCGCGCGCAATCCCAAGCCGTGCAGGCAGAATTACTGCATAATCGGCGCAGACAATGGCTGGATCGGCAGGATCTCATGACGCAAAACGCTCCCGATACGCCCGCCTCGGTTCGAAGGCTTGATCCGGAAGACGCGCAGCTCGCGCTCGCCCGCGTGCAGGAGCTCCTGCACCACCACGAGGCGGTCGATCACCTGGTGCAGCAGCAGGATAGCGACCATCAGTCGAATCTGGTCGAAGGGTTCCTGCAGCGCCAGCATGAAGACGAGATCACCGCACTCGTCGATGATCTTCATCCGGCTGACATTGCGTTCATTCTCGAATCCCTCCCCAACGAAGAGCGGCAACTGATCTGGCGACTGGTCGGCGCCGAACATGACGCCGACGTGCTGCTCGAGGTCGACGACTGGGTCCGCGAATCCCTGATCGAGTCAATGAATCGCCAGGATCTCGTGGCGGCCACCGAGGGCATGGACGCCGACGAACTGGCGGACATCGCAGCCGACCTGCCGCCCGATGTCGTCAGCGAGGTGCAAAAAGGCCTGACCGTCGAGGAGCGCGCGCGCCTCATCGAAGCGATGGGCTATCCGGAAGGCTCGGTCGGCGCCATCATGGATTTCGAAATGGTGCGGGTTCGCGACGACGTGTCGCTCGAGGCCGTCTTGCGCTATCTGCGCCGCCTGCCGGAGCTCCCCGACCACACCGACCAGATATTCGTCGTCGATCGGGCCGACAAACTGCTCGGCACGCTTTCCCTGTCGTCGCTGCTGGTCAACGAACCCGACGTGGTGGTGCGCTCGGTCATGAGTACCGACTACCTGTCGCTCAGCCCCCAGGATGAGGATGCGGACGCGGCGGCGGCATTTGAGCGCTATGACCTGGTGTCCGCGCCGGTGGTCGACGACCTCGGGCGACTGCTCGGGCGCGTCACGATCGCAGAGGCCGTTGACGTGATCCGCGAGGATTCTGACGAGCAGGCGTTGTCGCGCGCCGGCATGCAGGAGGAAGACATCTTTGCCCCCATCCTCATGGCCCTGCGCAACCGCGCGCCCTGGTTGCTCCTGAACATCGGCACCGCAGCGGTTGCCTCGTTCGTCGCTTCCCGCTTCGAGGAAACGGTCAGCGCCATCGTGGTGCTGGCCTTCCTGATGTCGATCGTCGCCGGTATCGGTGGCAATTCGGGCAACCAGACGATGACGCTCATCATCCGTGCGCTTGCCGTGGGCCGCGTCACGGCCAAGAACTTCTGGCAGCTGGCCAAGCGCGAATTGCTCGTGACCTTTCTGGTCGGCATGATCGGCAGCCTGGTTGCCGCCGTATTCGCGTGGGCGATTTCCCGCTCGATCCCGGTCGCGCTGGTGATGATGGCGGCGATGATCTGCAACATGCTGATCGGCGCCTGCGTCGGCGTGATCGTCCCGCTGGTGCGCACGCGCTTCGGCAAGGACCCGGCCATGGGCTCTTCGGTGCTGCTCACCTTCGCGACCGATACGCTGGGCTTCTTTATCTTCCTTGGGCTGGCAACGCTCTTCCTGCTTTAAGCCGGCACGCCACAATGCCCGTCAGTCCTTCACTTCCTGCGGCGGGGTTTCATCGACCCACGATTGCGTCAGGGTGTAGGTGACCGCCAGCACGACGGGCCCGACGAAGATGCCGATCAGGCCAAAGCCGAGCAAGCCACCGATCACCCCGACGAAGATCAGCAACAGGGGCAGATCCGCGCCACGCCGGATCAGCAACGGCCTGAGGAAGTTATCGATGCTCGCAACCATCAGGCTCCAGACCAGCAGGGCCGTCGCCCAACCGTGCGCGCCGTCGTAGTACATCCAGGCGACTGCCGGAAACAACACGAGGCTCGGGCCAACCTGGGCGATGCAAAGCATGAGCATGAGCGCCGACAGGGCACCGGCGTAGGGAACACCCGCCACCGCCATCCCGATACCACCCAGCACGGTCTGCACGACTGCGGTCACCCCGACGCCCATTGCAACGCCGCGGATCGCCTGGCCGGCGAGGATCACCATCTTTTCGCCCCGATCGCCCGCCAGCCTGCGCCCGAAGCGCCGCACTGCCAGCGAAGCCTGCTCGCCCGACGTGTAGAGGATGGCGGCAATCGTCACGACCAGGAGAAACTGGACCAGCATGCCGCCAAGCCCACCGACCTGGGACAGCACCCACCGGCCGGTTTCGGCCGCGTACGGGCTAACGTGCTCGAGGAGGCCGGCAGCCCCGCCCGAGACGAAATCCGTCCAGAACGCCGAAATCTTCTCGCCGACCAGTGGAATTCCCGCGACCCACTCCGGCGGATTCGGCAACCCGTTGGCGGCAACATCCTTTCCCATGGCGATCAGCTGGTCGGATCGCTCGGTAATCGTGTTGATGGCCCACCAGAGCGGCGAAACCAGCAGGAACAACATCGCCAGGCTCATGATGGTCACGGCGGGCGCCCTGCGCCCGCCCATGGCGCGCTGCAGCGAAATGAGCCAGGGCCACGTTGCCACGACAATCATTGTGGCCCAGACGGTTGCCGCGAGAAAAGGCCTCAGCACCCAGAGCGACAGCGCGATCAGTGCGGCCAGGATGAGGACGGCGAGTGCATTTCGAGTCAGGTCGTGGTGCATATCGGGGATCCGGGGATGGGTCGGCGCCGTCGGGGGCGGTTAGCACTCGGGCAGTGTACCCGCTTAGCCGCTATGATCGCCATCGGTGCGCCCGGTTCCAGAGGCGCCAGCGAGATTCCATGTCCAGCATCCGCGAAATCGCCCAGATCCTGCAATCCACCCCTGCAAGGGGCTGGATCGCCCGCCGGTTCTTTCACCACATCGCGCCACGCCATGCCGAGGTCATCTTCGAGCGTCTGATGCCCGACGAGCCCTTCCGGTGCTTTGTCCTCCTGGCCAATTCACGCAAGAGGACAGCGGAGGCGCTGGTCTGCACCAACGAACGACTGTTGGTATGGAACAACCATCTCAGGGACGACGAAGTCATCGGCCTCGACACGATCGAGTCGGTGGAATTCCATCGGGGCTTGCTCTCGAGCGAATTGCGCATCACCGTAAACACGCCCAAGGGCAGCACCAAGCGTACCTTTCATTGCCAGACCGAGCTTTTGTCAACCTTTGCCGAATCCCTGCGCGAGGCTATGCGAAATCTCAAAAGAAGTTGACTTGCAACCCACGGCATTGCCTTGTTTTTTACCAGTTTGTGGGATACTTTCGCAGCCGTCATGCCGCCAATCTGACAACCATCCGAATCGCGGCGGCGAATCGACCGGAAACTGCTGTCAACAGCGTCCAAATTGGGATTGCAGTAGACTAGACCGGCTATTTTGAGACCATTCCCTGGCAACGACAGCAAAGGGACGCAGGAGACCTGCCTTGCAAGAAACAAATGTGAAGGATCCAGCCTATTTTCATAAGGTTGTTGATTGTCAGTGGGCGTGCCCAGCTCACACCCCTGTACCAGAATACATTCGATTGATCGGCGAGGGTCGTTACTCCGACGCCTACATGGTCAACTGGGTATCCAACGTATTTCCTGGCGTACTTGGCCGTACCTGTGACAGGCCTTGCGAACCGGCCTGTCGGCGCGTGCGCGTCGAGGAAAACAACGGCGACAAGCCCGAACCAGTCGCAATCTGCCGGCTCAAGCGCGTGGCCGCGGACAACAAGTCCGACGTTTCCGCCCGTATGCCCGAGGTGGCTGCGCCCAACGGCAAGCGGATCGCCTGTGTCGGGGCGGGCCCCGCCTCCCTGACGGTGGCACGCGATCTGGCGCCGCTCGGTTATGAAGTCACGGTTTTCGACAGCGAGGCAAAGGCCGGCGGCTTCATCCGGACGCAGATCCCGCGCTTTCGCCTGCCCGAGTCGGTCATCGATGAGGAAACCGGCTATGTGCTCAACCTCGGCGTGAATTTTGTGAGCGGCCATCACATTGATTCGCTGCGCGACCTGACGACCCAGGGCTACGACGCCATCTTCGTAGGATGCGGTGCGCCACGCGGCCGCGACCTCGAGGTCCCCGGCCGCAAGGAAGCGGCTGCGGGCATCCACATCGGCATCGATTGGCTCGCATCGGTTTCGTTTGGCCACATCACGAGCGTGGGCAAGCGCGTGATCGTGCTTGGCGGTGGCAACACCGCCATGGACTGCTGCCGTTCGGCACGCCGCATGGGAAGCTCTGACGTCAAGGTCATCGTGCGCAGCGGCTTCGAGGAAATGAAAGCCTCGCCCTGGGAAAAGGAAGACGCCGTCCACGAAGGCATCCCGATCATCAACTATCACGTCCCCAAATCCTTCGAGCACCGCGACGGCAAGCTCATCGGCATGACATTCGAAATTGTCCGCGCCGAATATGACGCAAAGGGTCGCCGTTCGCTCGTCCCGACGGGCGAACCGGATGCCTTTTTCGATTGCGATGAAGTGCTGGTGGCGGTCGGCCAGGAAAACGCTTTCCCCTGGATTGAATCGGACCTCGGCATCGAGTTCGATCGCTGGGGCCTGCCGGTCTTGGGCGAAGGCACTTTCCAGTCGACGCTGCCTGAGGTTTTCTTTGGCGGCGATTCAGCGTACGGGCCCAAGAACATCATCACCGCAGTGGCGCACGGTCACCAGGCCGCCGTCTCGATCGACCGGTTCGTCAACGGCGAAGACACTGCCAAGCGCCCGCACCCCACTGTGAACCTGATGTCCCAGAAGATGGGCATCCACGAGTGGAGCTACAGCAACGACGTGTCCAACGACACGCGATCCAAGGTGCCATGGGCTGAGGCTGAAAAGGCGCTGGCCAGCATCCGTGTCGAGGTCGAGCTCGGTTTCGACGCAGCCACGGCGTTCAAGGAAGCGAGCCGCTGCCTGAACTGCGATGTCGAGACCGTGTTCAACAAGGACACCTGCATCGAGTGCGATGCCTGTACCGACATCTGCCCGACCGACTGCATTACCTTCACCACCAACGGCGACGAGGCCGACCTTCGCACCCGGCTCAAGGCCCCTGCCGTCAATACGGATCAGGATCTTTACGTTTCCGCCGAGCTCAAGTCCGGCCATGTCATGGTCAAGGATGAAGACGTCTGCCTGCACTGCGGCCTTTGCGCCGAGCGCTGCCCGACGGGTGCCTGGGATATGCAGAAATTTCTCCTCAACACCGCGCAGGCTGGGCCGCTCTGTCGCGACGCCAAGATCGATAGCCGCGCCCTGGAGTCCGTATGAAGCCCATCGAAGCCATCAACGATTTCGTCATCAAGTTCGCCAACGTCAACGGGTCGGGTTCCGCATCCGCCAATGAGTTGTTCGCCAAGGCGATCCTGCGCATGGGCGTACCGGTCAGCCCGCGCAACATCTTCCCGAGCAACATCCAGGGAATGCCCACCTGGTATGAGGTGCGTGTCACGGAAAAGGGCTATCTCGGTCGCCGCGGTGGCGTCGATATGCTCGTGGCAATGAACCCGCAGACCTGGGATACCGACCTGGCCGAACTTTCCCCTGGCGGCTACCTGTTCTATGACTCCACCCGCCCGATCCCCGAGTCAAAGTTCCGCAAGGATATCCAGATCATCGGCATGCCCCTGACCGAGATCAGCAATTCGACCTACAGCGATCCGCGCCAGCGCCAGCTCTTCAAGAACATCATCTACGTCGGCGCCCTGTCGGTGTTGCTTGACGTTGACGCCGATGTCTTCGAAAAGCTCTTCTCCGAGCAGTTCAAGGGCAAGGAAGCCTTGCTGGATTCAAACATCAAGGCGCTCCACCTGGGCCGCAACTACGTCAAGGAGCACATAAAGGCGCCGTTGCCGATTCGCGTGCACCGCGCCAACAACGTCGGCGATAGCATTTTCACCGATGGCAACAGCGCGGTGGCGCTTGGCTGTGTCTACGGCGGCGCGACCTTTGCCGCCTGGTATCCGATTACGCCCTCGTCTTCCGTGCCGGAGGCCTTCCAGAAGTACTGCGACAAATATCGCGTCGATCCCCTGACCGGACTTCACCGTTACGCGATCGTCCAGGCCGAGGATGAACTCGCCTCGATCGGCATGGTCCTGGGTGCCGGCTGGCAGGGCGCGCGCGCTTTTACAGCGACATCGGGTCCCGGCGTTTCGCTGATGACCGAATTCATCGGGCTCGCCTACTTTGCCGAAATCCCGGTCACCATCATCAACGTGCAGCGCGGCGGCCCCTCGACCGGCATGCCCACGCGCACGCAACAGGCTGACATCATCAGTTGTGCCTATGCCTCGCACGGCGACACCAAGCACGTACTGATCTTCCCGGAAGATCCATACGAATGCTTCGAATTCGGCGCCGCGGCGCTGGATCTCGCCGACCGGCTGCAAACGCCCATCTTCCTCATGACCGACCTCGACATCGGCATGAACCAGCGCCTGTGCAAGCCCTTCGTCTGGGACGATTCGCGCGAGTATGACCGCGGCAAAGTCATGACCGCCGAAGAACTCGAAGCCGGCAAGGATTTCGGACGCTACAAGGACGTCGACGGCGACGGGATCACCTGGCGTACGCTGCCAGGCACCCACCCGAACAAGGGTGCGTACTTTACCCGGGGCACCACGCGTGACCCTTACGCCAGGTACTCGGAGCGCGGCCCGGATTACGTCTACAACATGGAGCGGCTCAAGCGCAAATTCGAAACGGCTGCCAGCCTCGTTCCGCAACCGGTCTTCCACAAAGCCGCTGAACCGACACGCCTGGGCGTGATCTATTTCGGTTCGACCAGCCCGGCCATGCAGGAAGGGCTTGATGTCCTGGACGCCGAGGGCATTCACGTTGACGGCATGCGGCTTCGGGCCTACCCGTTCCCGGCATCCGTGCGCGATTTCATCGAAAGCCACGACACGGTCTTCGTGGTCGAGCAAAACCATGACGCCCAGATGCACATGCTGCTCGTCAATGAGCTCGAAATCGATCCGAAGCACCTGATCAAAGTGCTGCACTACGATGGCACGCCGATCACAGAGCGGTTCATCACCGACTTTATTCGCGAGCACCTGAACATTTCCCCTGCCAGTGCCCCGGCAGCCGAACGCCAAAAGGAAGTCGTATGACGTTTATCGCCAAGCCAATCCTGCATCACCCGTCGCTCCAGCGCAATAAGGTCGGGTTCACGCGGCGCGACTATGAAGGCCGGATCTCCACGCTGTGTGCCGGTTGCGGTCATGACTCGATCTCCGCCGCCATTGTCCAGGCCTGCTGGGAGCTCGATATCGAACCCCACCGGGTCGCCAAGCTCTCGGGCATCGGTTGCAGTTCTAAGACCCCGGATTACTTCCTGGGCGCGTCCCACGGGTTCAACACCGTGCACGGGCGTATGCCTTCGGTCCTGACGGGCGCGAACCTCACCAATCGCGATTTGCTGTACCTGGGCGTCTCCGGCGACGGCGACTCGGCTTCGATCGGCCTGGGTCAGTTCGCGAACGCCATGCGCCGCAACGTGCGCATGACCTACATCGTCGAAAACAATGGTGTCTACGGCCTGACCAAAGGTCAGTTTTCAGCCACCGCCGACCAGGGTTCGAAAAGCAAGAAGGGCGTCATCAACCATGACAGCCCGATCGACCTCGTCGCGCTCGCCCTGCAACTGGGTGCAACATACGTCGCACGCAGTTTCTCCGGCGACAAGGCGCAACTGGTGCCGCTGATCAAGGGTGCCATGTCCCACAGCGGCGCGGCATTTATCGACGTGATCAGCCCGTGCGTGACCTTCAACAACCACAAGGGCAGCACCAAGAGCTACGACTACGTGCGCGAACACAACGAGGCGGTGAGCCGGATCGATTTCATTTCGACGCACGAGGAGATCACCACGTCCTAT
>CAITPF010000363.1 GCA_903894155.1 uncultured beta proteobacterium
ACGCGGTCAAGGGTAAGGGTTCGATCAAACATGAAAATTCCTGACTATATAGAGTGGGGCGATTTTCGGAATCGGATAGTGTACTGCGGCAGGCACGCCCTATGCAGAGAGCCACTCCGAAGCCAACGACGACGCCCGGCTGTCGGATCTCAAGAGGCCACCGCCTCAGCCTCAGCCTCAGCCTCAGCCTCAGCCTCAGCCTCAGCCTCAGCCTCAGCCTCAGCCTCAGCCTCACCCTGTGTGCCTCAGCCTCACCCTGTGTGCCTCAGCCGCCCCCGCCGCCGTTCGCGCTCAGCCGGCGAGCGCCGGCGTGAGCGTGTAGATGCCGGTGATGTTTGCCTTTGCCAGTACGTGGCCCTGCATCGCCGCGATCACGTCCGGCCCGGAAAAGCGCCCTTCGATCTCAAGACGCTCGACATCCAGGGCGTAGACCGTAAAGACGTAGCGGTGCAAAATCGAGTCGTTCCAGGGAGGGCAAGGGCCGTCGTAGCCGAAGTAGTCGCCGTTCATGTCGTGGTCGGAGGCGAACCAGTTGGTGTAGTCGTTGATCCCCTGCCGAGTGCCGAAAGGCGTGATCGGGCCGCCCTTGCCGCGCGTCGTAATTCCGTGGGAATAGGCGCCTTCTGCGATTTCTTGCGTGTCGGCCGGGATATCCACCAAAACCCAATGGAAGAAGTCGATGCGGGGAAGATCGGCGGGGATCGCGCGCCCCTCCTGGTTTACGTCGTCCGGACGGCTCGGCACATCGACGTCGTGACAGATCACCACATAAGACCTGGTACCCGCCGGCGCGCCCTCCCACCGCAGATGCGGGTTGGCGTTATCGGACAGCGCAACATGCATTTGCGGATCGATTTTGCCAAATGCGTGCCGCACCGGCATGCGGCCCTGGTCGGAGAACGACTGACTGGTGAGTTTCATGATGCCTCCCGATGACAACGCCGGCGCAACGTGATCGACGCACCGGCGAAATTACACAGAATCAGATCACACAGCGGCCCAAAGGGCTTTAATCTAGGACAAGGTTACGCGAGCAAACTTGCGCTTGCCAACCTGAACGACATAAGTTCCGGGCGCAAGCGTTGCCGTGCGGTCCTCGATGCGCACGCCATCAAGGCGCACGCCGCCCTGCTCGATGTTGCGTTGCGCCTCGGCACCCGATGCAACCAGGCCAGCCTCACGCAGGACCTTGAGGATTCCGACCGGCGCGCCGGCAATCGATACCTCCGGCATGTTTTCCGGGATCGCACCGTCGCGGAACCGCGCTTCGAAGGCGGCCAGCGCCGAATCGGCGGCCTGGCGGGAATGAAAGCGGCCGACAATCTCCTGCGCCAGCAGGACTTTGGCATCGCGCGGGTTGCGTCCCGCCTCGATTTCCGAACGCAACGCCGAGATTTCCTCCAGGCTGCGAAAGGACAGCAATTCGTAATAGCGCCACATCAGCGTATCGGAGATCGACATGATCTTGCCGAACATCGACTCTGGCGTTTCGCTGATGCCGATGTAGTTGCCCTTGGACTTGGACATCTTGTCGACGCCGTCGATTCCCTCGAGCAAGGGCATGGTGAGGATGCACTGGGGCTCCTGGCCGTATTCCTTTTGCAGCTCGCGACCGACCAGCAGGTTGAACTTCTGGTCGGTGCCACCAAGCTCGAGATCCGACTTCAGGGCGACCGAATCGTATCCCTGCATCAGGGGGTACAGAAACTCGTGCACCGAGATCGGCTGCCCGCCCTTGAAGCGCTTGGTGAAATCATCGCGCTCCATCATGCGCGCAACGGTGTAGCGCGAGGCAAGCTGGATCATCCCCCGCGCACCCAGCGGATCGCACCACTCGGAGTTGTAGCGGATCTCGGTTCGCGCGGGATCGAGCACGAGGCTGGCCTGTGCGTAGTACGTCTTCGCGTTGGACTCGATCTGCTCTCGGGTGAGCGGCGGGCGGGTCGTGTTGCGGCCGGAGGGGTCGCCGATCATGGACGTGAAGTCGCCGATCAGGAAAATCACCGTGTGCCCGAGATCCTGCAGCTGCCGCATCTTGTTCAGGACGACGGTGTGGCCCAGATGGATATCCGGGGCGGTAGGATCGAGACCGAGCTTGACGCGCAGGGGCACCCCGGTTGACTCGCTGCGGGCGAGCTTTTGCGCAAACTCCGATTGCACCAGCAGCTCGTCGCAACCACGCAGGACGACTCGCAGTTTAGCTTCGACTTCTGGTGTAATCGTGTATTTTGACTGCAACATAACAAATTATATAAGAATTTAAGGGAAATTAAGGGGCTCGGTGGATTAATCCCGGTGGGTTAATCCCGATACCCCCCTTCAAAAAATCGGCTAACATCCCTCCAGACCAGCATTACATCATACGCAAAGTAGGCTTGCCCTGCCACGCCATCCGGTGAAGTACGCTGCCGCCTCTAAGTACCACAGGATTTCCCCCGCATGACCTTACAGCCCGACCAGGCGAAGCGCGAAGTATTTGCCTCGCATCGGCCGACCGACTCCGAATACCGCGCAGCCCGCACCGGGCTGCTGCGCGGCGCGCTCATCGCCTCAACGCTTGCGCTGTGCATCGGCGCGGCCGCGCTTGGGATGGTTCCGCCAACGCCTGGCGCCGCAGAGCTTCCCGAGCAGATACTGCGCCAGGATGTGGTGGCCGTGCCGCCGGGCGCCGCCCTCACCGAGGACGACCCGGCTCCCGCAAGCCAGCCCTTCATCGCCGAAACCCGCATCCGGTCGGGCGATACGCTGGCCACGGCACTGAATCGCCTCGATCTCAATGATCCCGCCCTTCTCGCCTTCCTGACGCGCGACCCCAAGGCACGGTCCGCCTACAAACTGATCCCCGGGCGCACGGTACAGGCCGCCGCCAGCCAGCAGGGCGAGCTGCAATGGTTACGCTATGTGCACACGCCTGGCGGCGAAGGCATGGGCCGTGGCGTCGCGCGAATCCTGGAAGTGCGCCCCAACGCCATCGGGGGCTATTCGGCCTCGGAAATCGAGCAGAATACGGATTCGCTCGTGCAAGTCGCCGTGGGAACAATCAGCCGGTCGCTCTTCGCTGCCACCGACGATGCCGGCATCCCGGATGCCATCACGTCGCAGATGGCGGAAATCCTCAGCAGCAAGATCGATTTTCTGCGTGATCTGCGCCGTGGCGACCAGTTCCGGGTCGTGTACGAAATGCGCGGCCACGAAGGCCGCATCGTGGGCGCGGGTCGCGTCCTGGCGCTCGAATTCACCAATCAGGGAAAGAAACACGAGGCCGTCTGGTTCAGTGCCGACGGCATCTCGGGCGGATACTACAGTCTCGACGGTGAAAATCTACAGGGCGCTTTCCTGCAGAACGCCATCAAGTTCTCGCGCATCAGCTCAACCTTCGGCATACGCAAGAGCCCCATGCATGGCGAATGGGAAGGCCACGCCGGCGTAGATTACGCAGCCCCCACCGGCACGCCGATCCATGCCACCGCCGATGGCGTGGTCGAGGTCGCCGGCTGGAAGAGCGGCTACGGCAATACTGTCATCATCAAGCATCGCGGCAAGATTTCCACGCTGTACGGCCACCAAAGCCGGCTGGCCGACGGCATCACCCCCGGCACGCGCGTATCGCAGGGTCAACTGATCGGCTATGTCGGGTCCACCGGCTGGTCGACGGGTTCGCACCTGCACTACGAGTTCCGCATCAACGAAAAGCCTGTTGATCCGCTATCCGTTGTGATGCCGGAATCCCAGCCGATCGAACCCTCGCAGCGCGAAGCCTTCGCGCTCGCAACGAGCCCGTATCGACAGCAGCTTCAGGTTCTGGCCTCGTTTCAGGACAACGTGCAGGACGTCAGCAGCGTCGCGCGCCGTTGAGGAAAATTGCCCGACTCCGCCCTCTACATCGGTCTGATGTCCGGCACCAGTCTGGATGGTGTGGATGGAGTCATCGCGCGTTTTGACTCAGCCGGTAAGCCCGAGCTTGCCGGTCGCGCTAGCGTTCCATTCCCCGAAGCATTGCGCGGCGAATTGCTCGCACTGAACAGCCCGGGCGACAACGAACTGGCCCGCGCGGCGCTTGCTTCCAATGCGCTGGCGGTCGTTTACGCCGAAGTGGTCAGCCGGCTGCTCGGGTCGACCGGCCTCACCGCGCGCGCCATTACGGCGATCGGCGCCCATGGGCAGACAGTTCGCCACCAGCCGGCGCTGGGGTACACGATTCAGCTCAATGCCCCGGCGCTGCTCGTCGAGCTCACCGATATTGCCGTCGTTGCGGATTTCCGCACGCGCGATGTCGCCGCCGGCGGACAGGGCGCGCCCCTCGTCCCGGCGTTTCATGCTGGCGTATTCGGTTGCGACCACACTCGGGTCGTGCTGAATCTTGGCGGCATCGCCAACATCACCGTGCTGCGCCCGGGGAAACCTCCCCAGGGCTTCGACACTGGCCCGGCGAACGCGCTCATGGATATGTGGTGCCTTGAGCATACGGGCATGCCCTATGACGCGAATGGCGACTGGGGCGCGCGGGGGAACATCCTGCCGGACCTGCTTGATCACTTGATTGCTTCCGAACCGTGGTTCGCACTACCCGCAGCGAAGTCGACGGGTCGCGATCTCTTTAATCGCGCGTGGCTGGATGATCGCATCAGCTGGGTCATGCTGGAGCGATCAACTACAGATACGCCTGGTTTTCGAAATGCCGCAGGCAAGGCAACCGAGATGTCTGCCCTCAATATTCAGGCAACACTGCGTGCACTCACGGCGCGCTCGGCCTGCGACGCAATCCTTCACGCTGCGCCCGAGGTCAGCGAGCTGGTGGTGTGTGGCGGTGGAGCGCGCAACAGCGCGCTGATGCGCGAGCTCGCTACCAGGCTACCGTGCGCCGTGAAGCCAACCGATGAGATCGGGATAGCCGCGCAGGATGTCGAGGCGCTGGCTTTCGCCTGGCTCGCCTGGGCTCACCACAACAAAAAGCCGGCAGGGCTGCCGGCAGTGACTGGTGCGCGCGGGCCAAGGTTGCTAGGCGCAACCTGGCCCAGATAGCGTTCAGACCGAAAACGACGATCCGCAACCGCAGGTCGTCGTGGCGTTCGGATTGCGAATCACGAACTGCGATCCTTCGATATCTTCCTTGTAGTCGATCTCGGCTCCCACCAGATACTGAAAGCTCATCGGATCAACCAGCAGGGATACGCCGTTCTTCTCGAGCGTCGTGTCGTCTTCGTTCACGTCCTCGTCGAACGTGAAACCATACTGAAAGCCCGAGCAACCGCCACCCTGCACGAAAACGCGCAGCTTGAGATTGTCGTTGCCTTCTTCGATCAGCAGATCCTTGACCTTGGCGGCAGCGGCATCGGTGAAGACGATCGCAGCGGGCGGGGCCTGAAGATCAACAGTTTCTGTCGCGGTGTTCATTTCTAACTCCTGTCCCCTGATGGGAACCAGTCATGCCTTTCTTCGCAAATCGGGCAAGGCATCGATACCTGACTAATAAGCTCAAGTATAACGCGTTCCCAACCCGGGCTCATAGATCAACCCTTCTCGTCGCAAGGATAATGTCCCCCTCGACCACCCGCACAGTCAGTGTCTGCGGGGCAAATCCTTCCGGAAGCGCAAGCAGCCCCTGGCTGCGCTGAAACTGGTCGAACTCCAGCTTGAGCACATCGGGCGCCTGGTCCACCGACGATGCGCTCTCGCCGACAGGCGCCGCAGCCGAGCCCCCACCCCTGACCTGCGCTTGCAGGGGCTTGAGCACCAGGGTCTCGGGTTGGCCGTCGCGCAGCCCGGTGGCGACAAATTGCAGGGATCCGCCAAACCGCTCGCCCGGCTTGCCGCTGCGCATCAGCAGCACCCTGAAGCTGAGCGCGCCGGGTTGCGTCTGGACATCGAACGCACGCACGTCAATTGAGCCCTGCGGACCCGGCGGCAACAACTGCTCGTAAAACGCGAGCTTGTCACGCATTTGCCCGAGATCCTGCTCGGCTTTCTGCAGGGTACGTTCAAGCTCGATTCGGGCGGCACGCTCGACGCCCAGCTCGCCCTGTACCTGCTCGGCCCGTCGGACGGCAGTTTGCAGTTGCGCATCCCAATCGGAGACAGCTTGCGCATGCGCCGCGCGCTCGGTTCTGATCTGAAGCGCCAGTGCCTCGCCGCTCGGACGCCACGCGATGTAGGCACCAACAAGCGCCCCGGCGCCGACAAGCAGCACGGCGCCAGTGACCCACGCAAGGATCGTACGGCCAGCGGAATGCGGCACGGGCGGCTCGGGTATCAGGGCAGGATCGCGACCTGGTTCAGGCCGGTGGTTTCCGGCAATCCGAACATGAGGTTCATATTCTGGACTGCCTGGCCGGAGGCCCCCTTCACGAGGTTATCCTGGACCACAAGAATGACGAGCCGATCGCCACCGCCCGGCCGATGCAGCGCAATGCGCACGGTATTGGCCGCACGCACGGAGCGGGTTTCGGGCAGGCTGCCAAACGGCATCACGTCGACAAAGGGCTCGTCGGCATACCGGGCCTCGAAAAGCGCCTGGAAATCGACCTCGCGCGCCTGCGGGAGGATCTTGGCGTAAATCGTGCTGAGCATCCCGCGCACCATCGGAACGAGGTGCGGCACGAACGTCAGGCCGACATCTGTGCCGGCCAATTGATCCAGCTGGGCTTTGATCTCGGGATGGTGGCGATGGCCGGCAACCGCGTAGGCCTTGAAATTATCGCTGGCCTCGGAAAAGAGCGATCCGACTTCCGCCTTGCGCCCGGCGCCAGACACGCCCGACTTGGAGTCGGAAATGATATCGCTCGTGTCGATCATTGGCGCACCGCCCAGCAAAGGCGCAAGCCCAAGCAGGATGGTCGTCGGGTAACAGCCCGGATTGCCAACCACGCGCGCCCGGGCAATCGCCGACCGGTTGAGCTCGACCAGCCCGTAGGCGGATTCAGCGAGGATGTCGGGGCATTCGTGCGCCACCTTGTACCATTTCTCGAAGACGGATACATCCTGAAGCCGGAAATCGGCGGCAAGATCGATCAGACGCACGTTTGCAGCAAGAAGTTCTCTGGCCTGGTTCATCGCCACGCCGTGCGGCGTCGCGAAGAACACGACATCGCAACCGGTAAGCGGCGCCTTTTCCGGCGTCGAGAAGGCAAGCTTCACGTGGCCGCGCAAATTAGGGAACATGTCGGCGACGGCCATGCCGTCTTCCTTGCGCGAGGTAATCGCGGTCAACTCGACATTGGGATGCTGGGCGAGGATCCGGAGCAATTCGACGCCCGTATAACCGGTGCCGCCGACGATGCCAGCCTTGATGCGTTGCGTAGTGCCTGTTGCCATTGGAGTGAACTCCCGAAGATACAGCGCCGGGCCACCCCGGCTGGTCGAATTCTGGATGGGGAATTATCCCACGCTTGTTTGACGGAATGCCCGCGCAGCGCAATTGCCGAAGCTGCGCGCTACGACTGACAAACTGCCCAAATGCCACCCAGAGGCGGCCCCGATGCCCCCGCGCGAATGGTGCCCGGAAAGCAAAAAGGCCGCGCTGGGCGGCCCTTCTGCTTTTGGAATCCGCAGTGGGATTCCTGTGCAACGGTCGATCAGCGCTTGCTGAACTGCTTCCGACGTCGGGCCTTGTGGAAACCGACCTTCTTACGTTCGACTTCGCGCGCATCGCGCGTGACGAGACCGGCTTTGGACAGCGCCGGCTTGAGCGTCGCGTCGTAGTCGATCAGGGCACGGGTGATGCCGTGACGCACGGCGCCCGCCTGGCCGCTTTCGCCGCCGCCGTGCACGTTGATGTGGAAGTCGAAAGAGGACAGGTGGCCGGTGAGTTCGAGCGGCTGGCGCACGACCATGCGGCCTGTTTCGCGAGCGAAGTACTCGTCAACGGGCTTGCTGTTGACGACGATCTTGCCCGACCCTTTCTTCATAAACACGCGAGCCACCGAAGTCTTGCGGCGGCCGGTTCCGTAATTCCAATTACCGATCATGGCCTATCCTTAAAATTCGAGGGGCTGGGGTTGCTGGGCCGAGTGCGGGTGCGCTGCACCGGCATAGACCTTCAGCTTCTTGATCATCGCGTACCCGAGCGGGCCCTTGGGCAGCATGCCCTTGACCGCTTTCTGGATCGCGCGACCGGGGAAGCGCTCTTGCAACTTGGCGAAATTGGTTTCGCGAATGCCGCCCGGATAGGTCGTGTGACGGTAGTACATCTTGTCTTGCGACTTGTTGCCCGTGACGACGACTTCGGAGGCGTTGATGATGACGATGTAATCGCCCGTATCAACGTGAGGCGTGAATTCCGGTTTGTGCTTACCACGCAAACGGCGTGCGACTTCGCTGGCCACACGACCAAGGACTTTGCCCTTTGCGTCGATCACGAACCAGTCACGCTTGACTTCATGCGGCTTGGCCACAAAGGTCTTCATGATTGGATCCTAGTAAATAACCCTGCCGGGACCATCCCGGCCGGATCCTCAACCCACTGCAGACGGCGCCAAAGCGTTGTTAACTCCGCCCGTGCGCACTGACTGCTTCCGCAACTGATCGAGGAAAGCCTTTGATTCTACAATAGAAAACGGAGGAGCGCCAATTGGCGGCCCCTCCGTCACACCGAAAGCGGTCGCCTGGAGCGAGCCAGGCTGCCGAAGCGGTTACTTCTGGCGCGAAATCGCCGCGCCGATGAACTGGTCGTACGAGGCCTCGGCGACCCGGAACCACGGCACCTGGGTATCGCGATAGCCCATGTAGTTCTCGAGCATGGCCTTGAACTTGGGGTCCTTGGCCGAGAACTCCGCATAAACCTGATTGGATGCATCCCACGAGGCTTCAAGCACGGTGCGCGGGAACGGACGCAACTGCGTGCCTTGCGCGAGCAAGCGGCGCAACGCCGTGGCATTGTTGTTGTCGTAGCGGGCCGTCATGGTGACGCTGGCGGCGCGACTTGCGGCGTCGATGATCGACTGATAGCTCTTGGGCAGCTTTTCCCACTCTTCCTGGTTGACGTAGAGCGACACCTGGGGGCCGCCTTCCCACCAGCCCGGGTAGTAGTAATACTTGGCGACCTTGAAGAAGCCGAGTTTCTCGTCATCGTACGGGCCGACGAATTCAACCGCGTCGAGCGTGCCCTTTTCCAGCGCCGGATAAATATCGCCCGCCGCGATCTGCTGGGGCACGACCCCGAGTTTCGCCAGCACCGTTCCGGCAAAGCCGGCGGTACGCATCTTCAGGCCCTTGAGATCCTCGACGTTCTTGATTTCCTTGCGATACCAGCCGCCCATCTGCACGCCCGTATTGCCCAACGGGAAATTGATGATGTTGTAGGGCTTGTACATCTCGCGCGTCAGCTTCATGCCATCGCCTTCGTACATCCAGGCGTTCATCTGGCGCGCGTTCAACCCAAAGGGGACGGCCGTGTCGAAGCAGAGGATCGGATCCTTGCCATAGTAGTAATAGCCGCAGGTATGCCCCATCTCGATCGTATTCTTCTGCACGGCATCCAGAACCTGGAGCGCGGGGACGATTTCGCCGCCCGGGAAGTTACGGATGTTGAGCTTGCCGTTCGTGGCCTCGCTGCAATACTTCGAGAACAGCTCGCTGGTGCCGAACAGCGTATCCAGGCTGCGCGTGAAACTCGACGCAAGGCGCCAGTTCAGGGTGGGCGCATCCTGCGCAAACACGGGCGCGGCAACCGCTGCGGTACCCGCGACTGCGCCAACACTGGCTTTCTTCAGAAACGAACGACGTTGCATGCAGGGTCTCCTTGATCGAGTTCCGGGCATCGTGACGCGCCGGATTCCTGCGATATTACACCCCCCAAACCGCAGCAAGGTAGTGTGGGCGCGCTCCCGAGGTGACTTGTATCAAGCTGTCAGCCCCCGGGCTGGGAAAGGATCCAGGTCAGGTGCCCGCGATCGACATCTGTTCGATCAGGATTGAACCGGTGGTCTTGCTGCCACGCGTGATGACGTCTGCGCCCACGGCGACGATCTGCCGGAACATATCCTGCAGGTTGCCTGCGATCGTGATTTCCTCGACGGCGTGCTGAATCTTGCCGCCCTTGACCCAATAGCCAAAGGCACCGCGCGAATAGTCGCCGGTGACATAGTTCACGCCACGCCCGATGAGCTCGGTCACCAGCAGACCGGTGCCCATCTTGCGCAGCATGGCGTCCAGGTTATCCCGCGAGCGGGTCTTTGAGGAGGTGAGCACGAGGTTGTGCGACCCGCCCGCATTGCCCGTCGTGACCATTCCGAGCTTGCGCGCCGTATAAGTCGACAGGAAATACCCCTGCAGCACGCCGCCCTGGATGACTTCGCGCGCCCGGGTGCGCACGCCCTCCTCGTCGAAGGGGGAGCTGCCTGCCGCACCGGGGATATGGGGATCTTCGCGGATGTCGATGTGCGAGGGGAATAGCTCCCGACCCAGTGCGTCGATGAGGAAACTGGCTTGCCGGTAGAGCGCCCCGCCGCTGGCTGCCTGAGTCAACGCACCGATCAACCCGAGCGCGAGCGGCGCTTCGAACAGCACCGGATAGTGGCCGGTCGGGATCCGTCGTGCCGAAAGGCGCGCCAGGGCGCGTTGCGCCGCGTAGCGCCCGACTTCGGCAGGATCGGACAGCCTGGCCGGATCGCGGTCGCTGGAGTACCAGTCGTCGCGCTGCATCTTGTTGCCGCGCCCGGCGATCGGCGCCACCGAGAAGCTGTGGCGCGAGTAGGAATAGCCGTCCAGGAAGCCCCGGGTATTGCCAAGCACGAAGTGTCCCTCATGCGTGTCGACCATCGCCCCCTCGGTATTGGTGATCTGGCGATCGACGGCGAGCGCCGCGCGCTCGGCCTCGATCGCGATCTCGGTGGCTTGCTGGACCCCGATATCCCAGGGATGGTGAAGGGAAAGATCGTGGCGCACATCGCCAATCGCAAGCGCCCCGGCATCCGGCAAGCCAGCAGCCGGGTCCTCTGCCGTGTAGCGCGCGATATGCCAGGCCGCCTCGACAGTCTGGCGCAGCGCGGCGGGAGAAAAATCCGAAGTCGACGCCGAGCCGCGTCGCTGACCGGCGAACACCGTGATATCCATGGAGCGGTCCCGGGTCTGCTCGACGGTTTCCACCTTGCCTCGCCGCACGGAGACGGCAAGACCCTGCGCCTCGGACACTTCGGCGGCGGCATCGGTTGCGCCCAGCTCGGTCGCCTGCGCCAGCGCACGGGTGACGAGATCCTCGAAGACGGGGCGGTTTTGGGTAATCGGAAGCGGAGAAAGTGTGGTTGCCATACATGTCCATGCGCGTGAGGCCTTATGATAGCCGCATGACAAACGATTTACCTGATGACGCCGACGACGGCCCCGGCTACGACCCCGACCGACCAAGCAAGTCGCAGGTCAAGCGCGACCTGCACGCGCTGCTTGATCTGGGACGCGAGCTGGTCGACCTGTCTCCCGAACGACTGAAGCAACTGCCGCTGGCCGAGCGGCTGTACGACGCGATCCGCCTGGCCCAGCGCACCCCGAGCCGGGAGGGCCTGCGACGCCAGGTTCACTATGTCGGCAAGCTGATGCGGGACGCGCCGGCCGACGAGATCCGCGCGCAGCTCGATGAATGGAAAAACGGCTCGCGCAAACAGACCGCCGCGCTGCACCACCTTGAGGCCCGCCGCGACAAGCTGCTGCGCGACGATGAAGCGCTGACCGCGCTGCTCGCTGAATATCCGCAGGCCGACAGCCAGCGGCTGCGCACGATGATCCGCGAGGGCCGCAAGGAGCTGGCCGCCAACGCCGCGCTGCGGCCAGGTCAGGAGTCGCAACGCAAACACTACCGGGCGCTGTTCCAGGCGCTACGGGAACTACAGGATCCGGACGAACAACCATGACGCACGAACCGCTGCTCGAATGCATTGAAGTCGAAACAGGTCCCAACCCGACGCACGCCGTGGTCTGGCTGCATGGGCTGGGCGCGGACGGGAATGACTTTGCGCCCATCGTGCCGGAGCTGCGTCTGCCGGCCGGAAGGTCGATCCGGTTCGTGTTCCCGCACGCTCCGGTCCAGCCCGTCACGATCAACGGCGGGATGGCGATGCGCTCGTGGTACGACATTCTCGTGCCCAACCTCATGCGCATGGAGGACGACCGCGGAATCCGGGAATCGGAACAAGCCGTGCTCGCACTGATCCAGCGCGAAAACGACCGTGGAATTCCGAGCGCCAACATCGTGCTCGCCGGCTTTTCCCAGGGTTGCGCGATGACGCTGCACACCGGCCTGCGGGCGACTGAGAAGCTGGCCGGCCTGATGGCGCTGTCAGGCTATCTGCCACTGGCCGACATGGTCGCGGCCGAGCGAAATCCGGCAAACGCAGCCACGCCGATCTTCCTGGCCCACGGCCTCTACGACCCGGTCGTGACGATCGACCGCGCGCAGGCGTCGCTCGACCGGCTAAAAGCGCTGGGATATCAGGTCGAATGGCACACCTACCCGATGCCCCATTCAGTTTGCCCTCAGGAAATCCAGGACGTCTCGGCCTTTCTGTCGAAAGTGCTCGCCTGAAGTCTTGATCCGGACACCCGGTCCGGATTTCCAGGCTCCCGGGATTCAGGCCAGCGGCTCGCGAGGCGGTGATGCGCCTCAGGATCATCGCCTTTGCATCGGGCGCCCCTGGATCACGCGCCTTTAACGACCCCGCGGCAGTGCCATCCAGACTTTGCGCATGGCAGGATCTTCCGGATCCGGATCGTTGGTAAAGCCCAGCCAGGTCATCAGACTGAGCATGGGCTGGTTGGACCCGATCACCATGCCGTCGATGTACTCGAGCCCCTGCTCGGTCGCTGCGTCGATCAGCTTGTTCATCAGCTTGGCGCCAAGGCCGCGCCGCTGCCAGTCGTCGCCGATCACCAACGCGTACTCCGCTCCCCGCCCATCCGGGTTGCGCAAGTAGTGCGCCAGACCGATGATGATCTCCATGGTGTGCCCGCGATTGGCCGGGTTGGGCACTTGCGTGGTCGCCACGAGGGCAAGCTCGCGGTGGTAGTCGATCTGGGTGTAGCGCGCCAGCATGCGCGGCGTGAGTTCGCGCATCATCGACACGAACCGCATGTAGCGCGACCGTTCGGTCAGGCTCCGAATGAACTCCTGCAGCGCGGCGGCATCCTCGGGCCGGATCGGACGCAGCGTCCACTCGCGGCCATCGGCGAACGTAAGCTCCTGGACCCAGCGCGTCGGGTAGGGATGGATCGCCATGTGCGGATAGCCCGCCGACTGCGGCGACACGCCTTGCGGCGTCATGTGCAGCGTGATCTGGATCTGCAATGCGCGCAATCCGTCCGCATCGGGGATTAAAGGATCGATCCGCACCTCCTCGACATCCGGGATCTCGGCTGCAATCGTCGCCAGCCGCTCAAGGCAAAGCAGCAGCGCGTCATAGGCTTGCGGTGCTACCTGGCCCGCGAGGCAGTTGCGCCAAATGACCGTGCGCTCCACCAGCCGGCCCGCGAGAAACTGATTCAGCGGCGCCAGATCCATGCCGCCCTCGGCACCCTGAAGACTTGCCGCGGCGCCGCCCACGCCGAAGCGGATGATTGGCCCGAACCGCCGATCGGTGAAAAGGCCCATGGCCATCGGCACCATCGCGGTCGGGCAACCTGATTCCTCGCCCGGGGTCAATTTCATCGGCAGATGAAACGCGCCGAGCATCGCGCGACATTCTTCGCCGGAAAGGCGAATGCGGCCGTCGGCACGGGCGCCTGCGATCACGCGATGCGCCTGCGCGAGATCAGGTGGATCGGCGCTGGGGTCTCGCGTTTGCATTTGCAGCAGCAGCTGCTGGTTGTAGTGATGGGCGGCAAGGAAGCCAAACGCGCTCGCGGCGGACTCGGGCGTGCGGAAGGCGGGGGTGCCTGCGTCGTCAAGCCGCCGGCGCAACCCGCGCACGCTTGCATCGCCGAGGAAACAGGTGATGACCGGTTTACGGGCCTTGGGTGCGATGACGGCGAGTTCGTCGGCAACGGGCTCCAGATCCGCGCGCACATCGGGCGAGATCAACACCATGACGCCATCGACCGCGGGATCCTCAAGCAGGCAATTGAGAAGTTCGCGCGTGAGCGGCGGGGTCAGGGGCTGGTGCGTGATGACCGGGTTCGCGGCGACAGCTCCGGGCTCGAGCAACTTGCCGAGCGCCCGGCGCGTGGGGCTCGACAAATCAGCCTTCACGGCCGGGACGATCGATCCGATCACGTCAAGCGCCAGTTGCGGCGGACCATAGCCGTTGGAGAGCACGGCAATGCGGTTTCCTTTCGGACGACGGGCGTAGCCCAGCACCTTGAGCGCGCCGAAGACCTGGATAAAATAGCGAACCCGCACGGCGCCCGCACGACGCAGCGCGGCATCGAATGCCGCATCGGCATCGGCGGAATCGTTTGCGCGACCAGCCTTGAGCACGATCACGGGCTTGACGCTCGCCGCCGCCCGCAGTGCGCTGATGAACTCGCGCGCGAACCCGATCTCCTCAAGGCACAGGACAATGCTGTCTGTGCGGGGATCGGTGGCCAGGAAGTCAAGCACATCGGACAAGCGCGTGACCGACTCGTTGCTCAGCGCGACCACCGTGGAAAACCCGACGTGCACGTCGTCTGCCCAATCCATGACGGACGCGACGATCGAACGAAACTGCGCAACGAGCGCCACGCGGCCGCTGCGCGCCAGCAAGGGGTGCTGGCTCAGGTTGAGACCCGCATGGGGCCTCTGGACACCAAAGGCATTCGGGCCGACCATCGCGCAGCCGTGCTTCTCTGCCCAGGCGCGGCAGGCCTCGCGCGTTTCGTCAGGATGCGCGTCGACCACATCATGGGCAAGCAGGATCACGGCGCGCGGTCGCGCGGCGCTGAGCGCGCGCAACGTATCGGGCAAAGTTTGCGGCGGCATGCAGATCAGCGCGAGATCCAGACGCGAACCTGGCGATACGCCGTTCAGCACAGCCGGGAGCACGAAAGGGTCGCCCGGCGGGCAGTCGACCCGGGTGGTGCGCGGGGCGATCCCGGGAGGAATCGCGTCGGCCAGTGGAATGGGCCGGTCGCCAAGGATCAGCAGCGACAGGGGATCAAAAAGGGGGGCTAGTGCGTGGCGCGGCATACCTGATAGTGCTCTCTACTAAAATGCGATCACTCTAACAATACCTCCATAACAAGACCTTCGTCTTGCCATTCATCATTCGCCCTGCATATGACAATGAAAACCACCCCGGTGCGCACGCGGTTCGCACCCTCCCCGACGGGCTTCCTGCACCTGGGCGGCGCGCGTACTGCGCTTTTTTCCTGGGCTTTCGCGCGGCACTTCGGGGGCACGTTCATCCTGCGCGTCGAAGATACGGACCTTGAGCGCTCGACCCCGGAGGCCGTGCAGGCCATTCTGGACGGAATGGCCTGGCTGGGCCTCGCCCCGGACGAAGGCCCCTTCTACCAGATGCAGCACATGGATCGCTACCGGGAAGTCGTGGCCCGCATGCTCGCCGAGGGCACGGCCTACCACTGTTACAGCTCGCCGCAAGAAGTCGAGGCAATGCGCGAGCTAGCCCGCACGCTGGGGCGCAAGCCTCGCTATGACGGCACCTGGCGTCCCGAGCCTGGCAAAACGCTGCCGCCGATCCCCGGGGAGCGCAAACCCGTCGTGCGGTTCCGCAGTCCGCGCGAAGGCGCGACTTCCTGGACGGATCTGGTCAAGGGGCAGATTTCATTCGACAACAGCGAACTTGACGACCTGGTCATCGCGCGACCCGACGGCACGCCAACGTACAACTTCTGCGTGGTCGTGGACGACTGGGATATGAGGATCACGCACGTGCTGCGCGGCGACGACCACGTCAACAACACGCCGCGCCAGATCACGATCCTCAGGGCACTCGGCGCGCCGGTGCCTGAATACGGCCACGTCCCCATGATCCTGGGCCCCGATGGCGAGAAGCTGTCAAAGCGCCACGGTGCGGTCAGCGTGATGGAATACGACCGGGACGGCTACCTGCCCGAGGCGATGGTCAATTACCTTGCAAGACTCGGCTGGAGCCATGGCGACGATGAACTTTTCTCGCGCGAGCAACTGGTCGAATGGTTTGATCCGGCACACTTGTCCAAATCGGCCGCACAGTGGGATCCCAAGAAACTCAACTGGGTGAACGCGCACTACATCAAGCAATCCGATGACGCCACGCTGGCCGGGCTGATCGCCCCGCGCGTCGTCTCTCGCGGCGGGGATCCCGGTGCGGCCGATCTGGCCAGCGTCGTGCGCCTGCTTAAGGATCGCGCCGAAACGCTCGAGCAACTCGCGGACGGCGCCATGCTGTTCTGCGGGCGGTTTGACGGCCCTGCGGCGGAGCTGGCCAGCCAGCACCTTACGGAGCCGGCGCGGCGCGCGCTTGCCTCTTTTGCCGAAGGCGCCGCAGGCATCGACTGGACGCGCGAGTCGATTTCCGCGCTGATCAAGTCGGTTCTGGCAAGCCATGGACTTAAAATGCCGCAGCTTGCCATCCCGCTGCGCGTTGCGGTGGCAGGCACCACGCAAACACCCGCGATCGATGCGGTGCTCGAGATTCTTGGGCGGAAAAACGTGCTCGCGCGGCTTGCCGCTGCCTAGCAGATGCTGGCTGGCAGCGCTTGCCGCACGGCGCGTGCCGGGCCTTGCGGGCATAGGCGCGCGCGCCGTAGCGGGGAAGGTCTGCTATTGCAGTTTGAAGCCCGCCGGCATCCGCTTGGCGATCGTGGCTTTGGCGCCAGGGCGGCCCTCTCTATATAGAAGGCGGGTGGTGTCGACTTTGTCGACCAGGTAGGTCGCCGTGTAAATCGGGTCGTTGAAGTCAACCAGCTCTCCGTTCGAGCGGCTGACTTTGGTCACGAGCTTGCCCGGTTCACTCTGCCAGCAACCGGACTCGCGCAACTCCGAGCGAATATTGCGCCCCTGCTTCACGCGGGTGGTCTGCCGCATCCGCCCGTCAGCTTCCAAAGTGAGCAGTGACTGTATCTCTCCCGCCACACCCTCCTGCTTGCGCACGACATACCAGTTGCCCACCATCAGGTTATCCGCAGCGACCGCAGCACACGTCGGCTCGACCGCGCCAACCGGGGCCGGAATCAAAGGCGCGTCCGCCGGACGCGGCGCGCCGCACCCCGCAAGCAGGGAAACCAGCACGCAAGCCAAGGACACTGCCACACAACGCTTGAACATTAACGCTCCGAACGAAACCAGTTTTATCACCAACCAAAGAGGCGATTCGCGTCGCCACATGCGCACCGCGAAAGCGGCCTGAGCCAAATCTATCCGCTAGCCCCGACATTTTCAATCTTGCCGTGATGTGCGTCATAAGAATTTGCGCGCACACCACACTCCCTGCCCGATGCCACTACCACGAAACGCCCGGGCGATTTACGGGTTAACGATAGGGATCGGCGAAAACTTTGAACTTGATCACATTCCACTCAACCACTAGAATTGGTACTGACGTAAGAAAAAAACACTACATGTAGTGGTAACGCCCCCGGGTCGAATTGTAACGGTTCATTCCCCGGCACGACTGAAATCTCTGACAAATCATTCTTTCCGTTTCCCGGACACGGCTGAAAGCCTTGTCCATTTTGCAGGAGCCAATATGCAAACATCCACCAGTTCAGCACCGCGACAAGAGGCGGCACCGCCCTTCGTTTCACAGGCTGCCCCAGTCACTGAGAACGCGTGGACGCACTACAACATCATCCGCCGCAACGGCTCGGTCGTGAACTTTGAGCCCAGCAAGATCGGCATCGCCATGACCAAGGCCTTCCTGGCCGTCAACGGCGGCCAGGGTGCCGCATCGGCGCGCGTGCGCGAGATCGTCGACTCGCTGACGCATCAGGTTGTCAGCGCGCTGGTTCGCAGTCGCCCCAACGGCGGCACGTTTCACATCGAAGATATCCAGGACGCTGTCGAACTCTCGCTCATGCGCTCCGGCGAACACGATGTCGCGCGCTCGTACGTTCTGTACCGCGAACGCCGCTCGCAGGAGCGTGCGCGCGACAAAGCCGATCAGGCGCCACCCGAGGCTTCCACACTGCACGTCACTGAAAGCGGGATCCGCAAGCCGCTGGATCTCGCCAAGCTGCAGGCAACGATCGAGTCCGCTGGCCAGGGCCTGGGGGAATTCGTCGACAGCGCGGCGATCATGAAGGAAACGCTCAAGAACATCTACGACGGGATCCCGGTCGAAGAAGTCTACAAATCAGCGATCCTCTCGGCGCGCGCACTGGTCGAGAAGGATCCGGCCTACAGCCAGGTGACCGCACGACTACTGCTGCACACGATCCGCAAGGAAGTTCTGGGTGAAGACGTGTCGCAGGAAGAGATGCTCACGGCCTACGCCAGCTATTTCCCGCGCTTCATCAAGCGTGGCGTGGAAGGCGGGCTGCTCAATTCCGAACTTTCGCGCTACGACTTGCCGCGTCTGGCCAAGGCGCTCGACGCCACGCGCGATCTGCAATTCGACTACCTCGGCCTGCAAACGTTGTATGACCGCTACTTTCTGCACCTGCGTGGACAGCGCATCGAGCTGCCGCAAGTCTTCTTCATGCGCGTCGCCATGGGTCTGGCGCTCAACGAGATCGACCGCGAAGCTCGCGCCATCGAGTTCTACCAGATCCTGTCGTCCTTCGACTTCATGAGTTCGACGCCCACCCTGTTCAACGCCGGAACGCTGCACTCGCAACTTTCGTCGTGCTACCTGTCGACCGTACAGGACGACCTCGACAGCATTTACGAAGCGATCAAGGAAAACGCCCTGCTCGCCAAATACGCGGGTGGCCTTGGCAACGACTGGACGCCCGTGCGTGCCCTGCGCAGCCATATCAAGGGGACCAATGGCGAAAGCCAGGGTGTGGTGCCTTTCCTGAAGGTCGTCAATGACACCGCGGTCGCCGTGAACCAGGGCGGCAAGCGCAAGGGAGCCGTCTGCTGCTACCTCGAAACGTGGCACCTCGACATCGAGGAGTTCCTGGAGCTGCGCAAGAACACCGGCGACGAGCGTCGGCGCACGCACGACATGAACACCGCCAACTGGATTCCCGACCTTTTCATGAAGCGCGTGATCGAAGGCGGTGACTGGACGCTGTTCTCACCGTCGGACTGCCCGGATCTGCACGACAAGGTCGGCGAAGCGTTTGAACGCGCCTATGTCGGTTACGAAGACAAGACTGCCCGCGGTGAGCTGACGCTGTTCAAGAAAATGCCGGCCATCAACCTCTGGCGCAAGATGCTGTCGATGCTGTTCGAAACCGGGCATCCCTGGATCACGTTCAAGGATCCATGCAATATCCGCTCGCCCCAGCAGCATGTCGGCGTCGTGCACAGCTCGAACCTCTGCACCGAAATCACGCTCAACACGAACGACGCGGAAATTGCGGTCTGCAACCTCGGCTCGGTCAACCTGCTCGCGCACCTCAAACAGGCGGCCGACGGCACGCACACGCTCGATCACGACAAGCTCAAGCGCACGATCACCACCGCGATGCGCATGCTCGACAACGTCATCGACATCAACTACTACGCGGTCGACAAGGCACGCAACTCAAACGTGCGCCACCGTCCGGTGGGCCTGGGCATCATGGGCTTTCAGGATTGCCTGCATGTGATGCGCGTGCCTTACGCATCGCAGGAAGCCATCGAGTTTTCGGATCAGTCGATGGAGGCGGTCTGCTATTACGCCTACGGCGCGTCGAGCGATCTCGCGGCCGAGCGCGGCCGTTATGCGAGCTTCGATGGATCGTTGTGGTCGCGCGGCATTCTTCCGAGAGACTCGATTGCACTGCTGCGCGAACACCGCGGTGGTTACGTTGAGGTCGACGAATCGAGCACGCTGGATTGGGATATGTTGCGTGAGCGCATCAAACAGCATGGCATGCGCAATTCAAATTGCGTTGCGATCGCCCCAACGGCGACAATTTCCAATATCATTGGCGTGTCTGCGTGCATCGAACCAACATATCAAAACTTGTACGTTAAATCGAACCTCTCGGGCGAGTTCACTGTGGTCAACGAGCATCTCGTTCGTGACCTCAAAAAGCTTGGCCTCTGGGATGAAGTGATGGTCGCCGATCTCAAGTACTTCGACGGCAGCTTATCCCGCATCGATCGAGTCCCCGCCGACTTGCGGGCTCTTTACGCCACCGCTTTCGAAGTCGAGCCCACATGGCTTGTCGAATGCGCGGCGCGACGCCAGAAATGGATCGATCAGGCGCAGTCACTGAACATCTATATGGCAGGCGCATCGGGCAAGAAACTCGATGACACCTACAAGCTCGCCTGGCTTCGCGGACTGAAGACCACCTATTACCTGCGCACGCTCGGCGCTACCAGCGCCGAAAAATCGACCGGTCGCGGCGGAGAACTCAACGCCGTCAACGTGCTGGGCGCGAACTCCACCAGTGGAACTTTCGCGACGGCCCCCGCACTGCCGGAACCTGAAATTCTCGGAGCGGTATGCACCATGAAGCCGGGCGACCCCGGCTTCGAAGAGTGCGAAGCCTGCCAGTAACCGCAACCGGAATAGATCATGCTGACCTGGAACGACGAAACTTCAACACAGCCGGTGGCAACGCCGGTCCCGCCCGGCATTGTGCCGGGCACGCAGCCTGTGCGCGCCGCAACGGGCGTATTTGGCGACACCGCCCTGCCCACGCCCGGCCTGACGCACGCGCCAGCCGCCACCGCCGCCGCAGTCACGCCTGACGCAAGCCAGCAGCGCGTCAACGTGTCCGAAAAGCGCATCATCAACGGCAAGACCGACGTCAACCAGCTTGTGCCCTTCAAGTACAAGTGGGCCTGGGAAAAATACATCGCGAGCTGCGCCAACCACTGGATGCCGCAAGAAATCAATATGTCGCGCGACATCTCGCTCTGGAAGAACCCGAACGGGCTGAGCGAAGACGAGCGTCGCATCATCAAGCGCAACCTGGGGTTCTTCGTGACAGCGGATTCCCTCGCCGCCAACAACATCGTGCTGGGCACATACCGCCACATCACGGCGCCCGAGTGCAGGCAATTCATGCTGCGCCAGGCCTTCGAGGAAGCGATCCACACGCACTCGTACCAGTACATCGTCGAGAGCCTCGACCTGGACGAAGGCGAAATCTTCAACGCCTACAACGAAATCCCTTCGATCCGCCAGAAAGACGAGTTCCTGATCCCGTTCATCAACGTGATCGCGGATCCCAATTTCCGGACGGGCACCCTGGAAGACGACCAGACGCTGTTGAAATCGCTGATCGTGTTCGCGTGCCTGATGGAAGGCCTGTTCTTCTATGTGGGGTTCACGCAGATCCTCGCGCTGGGTCGCCAGAACAAGATGACGGGCGCCGCAGAGCAGTACATGTACATCCTTCGCGATGAATCCATGCATTGCAACTTCGGCATCGATCTCATCAATACGATCAAACTCGAAAACCCCCATCTCTGGACACCGGCCTTCCGCGAGGAGATCCGCGCGCTGTTCAACCGGGCGGTCGAGCTTGAATATGCCTACGCCGAGGACACCATGCCTCGCGGCGTGCTGGGCCTGAACGCGCCGATGTTCAAATCGTACCTGCGCTTCATTGCAAATCGCCGCTGCCAGCAAATCGGAATTGAGCCGCTTTTTGGCCAGGAGGAGAACCCTTTCCCCTGGATGGCCGAGATGATCGACTTAAAGAAGGAACGCAATTTCTTTGAAACCCGCGTGATCGAGTACCAGACTGGTGGAGCCCTTAACTGGGAGTAACTTCACGGTCAGGCTCTTGACGCGCATGTTGTATACGCCGGCGGGCATTATGCTCGCGCCCGCTGGTGCCATTTGAATTGGTTCGCGCCCAAACGCGAGAGGCAGTTCAAATGGCTGTGCCGTATTCATTAGCGCAAACCGTTGCGCTGCCGATGTCTGGCAGAGGTTTGTGCCGATGAATAACTCGGGCGAAGCGGACTCCCATGGTGGGATAGGCCGAGCACGGGTTTAACGTTTGGGACCCTGAACTAAGGAGTATTACCATGGCAACAGCCAAAAAAGCAGCTGCAAAGAAAGCCCCGGCGAAGAAAGTCGTCGCCAAGAAAGCTCCGGCCAAAAAAGCCGTAGTGAAGAAAGTCGCCGCCAAGAAGGCTCCGGCCAAAAAGGCAGCGGTTAAGAAAGTAGCGGCCAAGAAGGCCCCGGCGAAGAAAGCGGCGGCCAAGAAAGCCCCCGCCAAGAAAGCCGCGGCCAAGAAACCCGCTGCCAAAAAGCCTGCGGCTAAGAAGCCTGCAGCCAAAAAGGCAGCGGCCAAAAAGGCCCCTGCCAAGAAGGCCGCTGCAAAAAAAAAGTAGCAGCTAAGGCGCCGGCTGCAAAGCCTGCCGCCCCGGCGCCCTCGACTGCCGCGGCTCCCGGTGCGAAAACCGCACTGAACCCCGCGGCATCGTGGCCGTTCCCTACGGGTGGCCGGCCTTAAGCCTAGCGCTTGAGTTACTTAGTACCCCGCCGCCCGGTTCGCCGGGCGGTTTTTTTGAGCGCGTCAGGCGCCGCACCGCGCCCTGGCCTTCGCCTTCGCCTTCGCCCTCGCCCTCGCCCTCGCCCTCGCCCTGTCCCTGTCCCTGGCCCTGGCCCTGGCCGACATCCGCGCGACTCGCGCTTGCCGCCTTCCCCGTGCGACAATAGCCAGCCTGGGCTTCCACAACAGGTCAATGACTCCATGCTTGGCGAAATTCTCCGGTTTCTGCTTGAAATCTTCTTCACGCTGCTCGGCGCAGTGTTGCTTGCCCGCGTCTGGATTTTTGCCGTGCGGCTGCACCCGTTCAATCCGATATCACAGGCGATCTACCAGGCCACCAACTGGATCGTGATGCCCGTGCGCAAGCTGTTCCCGACAGCCTCCGGAATTGATATCGCCAGCCTGGTCGTGGCATTTTTCTGCGCGATTGCCTACCTCATCCTGATGTGGATCGTGTCCACCGGAAGCTTCCCGCCGCCTTCGCTGCTCCCTTCCCTGCTGGGTGCGGCAGTCGTCACGCTGTGTCGCTGGGGGCTGAACCTGATTGTCTGGCTTACCCTGATCCAGGCCGTCCTATCCTGGGTGAATCCCCTGGCCGCCGCCATGCCAGTGCTTAAAACGCTTAACGAGCCGCTTCTTGCGCCCATCCGGCGCATCATGCCGAACCTGGGCGGCCTGGATTTATCCCCCCTTGCGTTGCTGATCCTTGCGCAGATTGCCTTGATGGTACTCAACCGAGTCAGCTTCGCGCTATTCGGCGTCTGACCATGCGCGCCTGCTTCGCGAAATTTCTATCCGGCCTGGCCTTGTCGGTCGCCTGCGGCGGCCTGGCTTTCGCCCAGGCACCTGCGCCGCTGCTCAACGCGCTCGCCAAACCCGCACAGCCAGCCCAACCGCCTGCCGCAGCCTCCGCGGCGGTCGACCCGATCACGGAAGCTCCCGAAAAACGGCTCGCCGCGCTGGCCACCCAACTGGCCGATATCGAAAAACGCTACGACGCGACCCGAACGGATCTCGTCAAAAGCCAGAACGCGCTCAAGGATATCCGCGACCCGGCCACCCCGGCCTACACGGCCTTGGCCGACCGCGTCGCAGCGCTTCAGGCGCAGGTCGACAGCTTTAGCGAGATCCTCGACGGGCTCAAGGATCTGCGCCGGATGATCGGCAAACAGGACGTCAACCAGAAGGAACTCGAGCGCTGGACGCCCCCACCGGGCAATCCGCCCTGGCCTATTCAGGCTGCGGACACAGTGCAGTTGTCCATGACGCAGCTCGAGTTCCAGATCGAACACCTCGACCAACGGCTCGCCATCGTTGATGGCGAGATCAGCGATGACCGCAAGCGCCGCGCGCAACTCGAAGTCGAGCTGCGTCAGCTGAGCGGGCGACCGGATCCGGTCGCCAATGCACTGGGATCTGCCGGGAAAT
>CAITPF010000364.1 GCA_903894155.1 uncultured beta proteobacterium
TACCCAATACCCAATACCCAATACCCAATACCCAATACCCCAATACCTCGAACCCCGAACCCCGAACCCCAAACCCTAGCGCCTCGAACCGCAGACAGCGGGGCGCGCGCAAAGAGGTGCGCCGAACACCGCGAACCGGGGCATCCTCTGAGTCGCACGCTCTATACTGAAGCCCACCATCGAAGCAATATCCGGATTCATTCAGGAATCAACTCATCATGTCTGCACTCAAAACCCGCCTGACCGACGAAGTCAAGCAAGCCATGCGCGACAAGGCCAGCGAAAGGCTCGGCACCCTGCGCCTGCTGATGGCCGCCATCAAGCAAAAGGAAGTTGACGAACGCAAGGACCTCACCGACGTCGATATCGTTGCCATCATCGAAAAACAGGTCAAACAGCGACGCGAATCGATCGCCGCCTACGAACAGGCCGGGCGCACAGAGACCGCTGCCCAGGAAACCGCGGAAATGGCTGTGCTCAAGGAGTTCCTGCCACAGGCCGCGAGCGACGAGGAAGTCGCCGCCGCAATCGACGCGGCATTTGCCACGGTGCAGGCGCAGGGCATCACGGGCGCGCCCGCCATGGGCAAGGTCATGGCCATCCTCAAGCCCGCTCTCGCCGGGCGCGCGGATATGTCAGCCCTATCGGCCAGGGTCAAGGCCAGGCTGGGCTAGGTTTGGCTAGGTTTGGCTAGGTTTGGCTAGGTTTGGCTGGGTTTGGCTGGGTTGATGCCACCCAAGGACGGCTTTCGCCGTCCGCGGTCTTGACCCTGCCCTGAACGGCAGGGTTTGCCGTGCATCGGATCAGTCGCCGCCGGGGCTGACCGGGATCACCTTGAAGGTCGCAACTGCCTTGGCGATCAGCTTGCCCCTGGTGTCCCGGATTTCACCCTCGCAAAAGGCGATCGACGACCCGCGCCGGAAACAGTGCGCCTCGCACACCAGATCCGTGGCGGCCGGTTCGATGAAAGTGGTCGTCATGTCGATGGTCGCCATCCCCACGCCCGTCGGGTTGTGCGAACGCCCCGCCGCACTCAGCGTGAAATCCAGCAGGCTCATGAGCACCCCGCCGTGGACATTGCCACGGCTGTTGACCAGTTTGTTCACCTTGCGCAGGCGGGTGAGCGCACGGTCGTTTTCACACGAGACGGGTTCGACACCCAACAGCTCAAGGTAAGGAATTTCAAAGCCGAAATAGCTGACGCCATCGGGCTTGGCAAAATTGGTGGTGTTCATTTGACGGTTGCAGCAGAAGGAAGGGTGGGCGTCCTGGGCATGTAGCTGGAGCAACTGGGCACGCCAAACTGGATGGCGTCTTTCATCGCCCTGACTGCGTGCACATCCCAGATGTTGATCCCGGCAGTCTTGACAGTGACTTCCGAGGAGTTGTCATCAAGCCCCCGCGCATCGACCTGCGCCAGGATGCCGAGCAGACCGCCCTTGACTAGCATTTGCGAAGTGCGCGCCGCCGTATCCACGCCGCCTGTCACCGGATATCCGGCGATGCTGCGCAGACAATATTCAGCCTGGTCCACCGCTCGGCGATAGACCTCCTGATACGGGACGGGTACCCTGAAGGTTTCCCCCGGGGATCCCGAACCCGCGCCACCACACCCGGCAAGGATCGCGGGCAAGGCCCACATTAACCATTTCGCTTTCATCGGGAACGCGCCAGTTGCAAAGGTTGCATAATACGATGCCCGCACGAACTTTTCATCCAGCCAGTCCATGACTCAACTACCTTGTCCGCGCGCATGGCGCGTGCTCGCCAGCCTGCTAGGCCTGACCGCGGTCGCCCTGGGAGCGATCGCAGCCCACGCGCTGGCCGATCCCGTGGCAAGCGCCGCCGTCGAGCGGGCATCGACTTACCAGCTGATTCACGCCGTGGTCCTGTGGCTCGCCACGCTCTGCACTGGATGGGCGGCGCGCTGCGCGCGCTGGGCCCTGCTGGCGGGCATGCTGCTGTTTTGCGGCGCCATCTACGCCAAATACCTGCTTTTCTTTGGTCAGGCTGTGGCCGTCGCCCCGACGGGCGGCACCCTCCTGATGATCGGTTGGCTGCTGCTGGCGATCTCGCAGCTTCGTGATCAGAACTAGGCGGATGACCACTGACGCTCTTGCACCTTACCGCCCGGAACTGAGCCGATTGCCGCTGACGCCCGCCCCCCCTTCCTGATCGAAACTGAAAGACCGCCTTTTGCAATCGTGAAA
>CAITPF010000365.1 GCA_903894155.1 uncultured beta proteobacterium
GGCGCAAATCCCGAATGATTTCGACCCGCTCAACCGTCTCGATATCCGAATGCAGATAACGAACGCGGATCCCATGTTCGCTCAGGTAGTCGGTCAGGTCTTCAGCCATCCGCTTGGTCAGCGTGGTCACCAGCACACGCTCCTGGATCGCGACCCGCAACTTGATTTCGCCCAGCAGGTCATCAACCTGTGTGCGTGCCGGGCGAACCTCGACCTCCGGGTCGACCAGCCCTGTCGGTCGCACGACCTGCTCGACCACATTGTCGGTATGCGCCTGCTCATAAGCGCCCGGTGTGGCTGAAACAAACACGCACTGGCGCATCCTGGCCTCGAACTCCTCAAGCTTGAGCGGCCGGTTATCCATCGCCGAAGGCAGGCGAAACCCGTAGGTCACCAGGGTTTCCTTGCGCGACCGGTCTCCACGGTACATTCCGCCCAATTGCCCAATGGTGACATGGCTCTCGTCAATGAACATGAGCGCATCGCGCGGCAGATAGTCGACCAGCGTGGGCGGGGGGTCGCCCGGCGCAGCCCCGGAAAGATGACGGGAATAGTTTTCGATTCCCTTGCAGAACCCGAGCTCGGAGAGCATCTCCAGGTCGAACCGGGTACGCTGCTCCAGCCGTTGCGCTTCAACCAGCTTGCCGCCATCGACGAAAAACTTGATGCGATCGCGCAGCTCCTCCTTGATGGTCACGATCGCGCGCAACACCGTATCGCGCGGCGTGACGTAATGCGAACCCGGGTAGACGGTGAACCGCGGCAGCTTCTGACGCACACGGCCGGTCAGGGGATCGAACAACTCGAGGCTCTCGACCTCGTCGTCGAACAATGAAAGGCGCACTGCGTACTCGGGACTTTCGGCCGGGAAGATATCGATGGTCTCGCCGCGTGCGCGGAAGGTGCCGCGGGTGAATTCGACATCGTTGCGGGTGTACTGCATGGCGACCAGCCGCGCCAGCACCTCGCGCCGGGCGATCTTGTCGCCAGTGCGCAGGATCAGGACCATCGCGTGGTAATCGCCCGGATTACCCAGGCCGTAGATGCACGAGACCGTCCCCACGATCACCGTGTCACGTCGCTCGAGCAGGCTCTTGGTCGCCGAAAGCCGCATCTGTTCGATATGCTCGTTGATCGATGAATCCTTCTCGATGAAAAGGTCGCGCGAAGGCACATAGGCCTCGGGCTGGTAATAGTCGTAATAGGAAACGAAATACTCGACCGCGTTGCGAGGGAAAAATTCGCGCATTTCCGCGTAGAGCTGCGCGGCCAGGGTCTTGTTGGGAGCCAGGACGAGCGCCGGGCGGCCGAGCCGCGCGATCATGTTGGCCATGGTGAAGGTCTTGCCCGATCCGGTCACACCGAGCAGCGTCTGGGTCATCAGCCCGTCTCGCACTCCCTGCTCCAGCTGGTCGATGGCCTGGGGCTGATCCCCGGCCGGAGGATAGGGCTGATACAGGTGAAACGGGCTATCCGGATAATCAATATAACGTCCTGCCGGGGCCTCGGCAGCCAGTGGCGCTTCATCGGGTACAACGGCAGGCGTATCCATTGGCAACTCTTCGCTCGGCTTATCAGGGGCCATGTTAAACTTATACGGGTTAGCCCTCGGTGCGAGGGGTAACCCGCTATTATCCAACGTGCGCGGGGCAGCGTCCACCGCAATCTCGCGCGAATCGGCTACGGGCGCACTCGCAGGCAGTCGCACCGCCTCCTCAACTCATAGCGATCCCTCATCATGAGCACCCTGTTTCAATCCGTCGAACTTGCCCCCCGCGACCCTATTCTGGGCATGACAGAGCAGTACAACGGCGATACGCGTCCGGGCAAGGTCAACCTCGCCGTCGGCGTCTACTACGACGACAACGGCAAGATCCCGCTGCTCGATGCAGTGCGCAAAGCCGAAATCGCGCGCGCCGAAGCCGCGACTGCCCGCGGGTACCTGCCCATCGAAGGGATCGCCGGCTACAACAAGGCCGCGCAGGAGCTCGTGCTGGGCATGAATTCTCCCCTGATCGCCGATGGGCGCGTGATCACGATGCAGGCGCTTGGCGGCACCGGCGCACTGAAGATCGGCGCGGATCTGCTCAAACAACTGGTTCCCGATTCGAAGGTCGCGATCAGCAACCCCTCCTGGGAAAACCATCGCGCCCTGTTCGAGCGCGCAGGCTTCCAGGTGGTCAACTATCCGTACTACGATGCGGCCACTCATGGCTTTAACCTCGGGCGCATGCTCGACTTCCTGCGCACCCTGCCCGCCCAGAGCATCGTCGTGCTGCACGCCTGCTGCCACAACCCGACGGGCGTGGATCCCACGCCTGCCCAGTGGCGCGAAATCGCCGCCATGGTCAAGGATCGCGATCTTATCCCCTTCCTCGATATCGCCTATCAGGGCTTTGGCGACGGGCTTGAAGCCGATGCTGCCGCCGTACGCCTTTTCGCGGATCTCGACGTGACGATGCTGATCAGCTCGTCCTTTTCCAAATCTTTTTCGCTCTACGGCGAACGGGTCGGTGCGCTGACGATCGTGACAAGCAGCAAGGACGAATCCAGTCGCGTCCTGAGTCAGATCAAGCGCGTCATCCGCACGAACTACTCCAATCCGCCCACCCATGGCGGCACGGTCGTGGCATCCGTGCTGAATTCGCCGGAGCTGTTCAAGCTCTGGGATACGGAACTTGCCGGCATGCGCGAGCGCATCCGCCTGATGCGAAGCCAGCTGGTTGAAAAACTCAAGGCCGCGGGCGTCAAGCGTGATTTCAGCTTCGTGATGGCCCAGCGCGGGATGTTCTCTTACTCTGGCCTGACCGCAAAACAAGTCGATCGCCTGCGCGACGAGCACGGGATTTACGCCATCAGCACCGGGCGTATCTGCGTTGCGGCACTCAACAGCGGCAATATCGACGCCGTCGTGAAGGCAATTGCCGAGGTCATGCAGGAGAGCTGAATTCTGCTCGCCAGGGCAGGTTCCCTGGCACCAAATCACACCAGACTCCCAGCCCGGCAAATTGCCGGGCTGTTTTTTTATACAGATTTTTGTTGCATGCCTTCATTAAAGAATGCACAATTCATGCTGTATATAAACACAGCCAAATTCCGGGCTGCCGTCACAAGCACAGATTCTGCACCCGTCATCAGGGCAACCCCTTCAAAACGCGACGATCATGACCATCAAGCTCACAGACCGCCAGCAGCAAATCCTGGATCTGATCCGCCAGGCGGTTCTTCGTACCGGGTTTCCGCCAACGCGCGCCGAAATCGCCCAAACGCTGGGATTTCGTTCCGCCAATGCTGCTGAAGACCACCTTCGCGCGCTCGCGCGCAAGGGCGTCGTCGAACTCACCGCCGGTGCCTCACGCGGGATTCGGCTGACTGAACTGGCCCGCGAGGCCCTTTCGGATCGCGGCGAAGATCTCGATGACCAGGCCGAGTACGCGCGTGGCGCCGATGGGTCAACGCCGCGGTTAGCGTCGGGTATCGGTCAGGTCTTGCTCCCGCTCATTGGCCGTGTCGCCGCCGGCTCACCGATGCTGGCGACCGAAAATGTCGAAAAAGAGCTCGCGGTCGATCTCAACCTCTTTAGCCAGCGGCCCGATTACCTCCTGAAGGTCAAGGGCTTAAGCATGCGCGATGCCGGCATCCTCGATGGCGATCTGCTCGCGATCAAAAAGACATCCGAGGCGCGTAACGGTCAAATTGTCGTTGCACGCATTGATGACGACGTCACCGTCAAACGGTTGCATCGCAAGGGTACCCACATTGAGTTACTACCGGAAAACCCGGATTTCGAGCCGATCGTCATTCAGCCCGGCCAGGATTTCTCGCTGGAAGGCATCGCGCTCGGCCTGATCCGCACGACGCCGCTGCAATAGGTTGACACCCTCGTCGCCCTAACTGAAGGGCGAGGCTTGTCGCGCACTTGTCAATCCGTGTTTCGCAACCGCTGGATCATCCTGCGGTCGCGCTTGGTCGGGCGGCCTTCGATGTCGCGCGACGGCTCAGAATAGAATTTCCGACGCTCAGCACTTGCTGCACGCGCTGTCACACTTTCCGGTGTCTCGTCATACAGCAGCCGCGCAAGCGGGGCTGATCGCCGGGTTTCAGAGATGCCGCGTACGAACAGCTCCACGCGCTCCTGCTCCCGCGTAATTTCGAGACGATCGTCAACCCGAACTGCCCGGGCAGGTTTTGCCCGGTCGCCGTTGATCAGCACCCTGCCCGCCTCGACCGAAGCGGCGGCAAGCGTGCGCGACTTAAAAAATCGCGCCGCCCACAGCCACTTATCGAGTCGAACCGAGTCCACATACTCCATCATGGACACATCCGGTCAGGTCAATGCTTGATGACCGGATCGGCGGCTTCCTTGGGCACGGCACCCGAGGCGACGGGTTCGGCAACCGGGGGCTCGTCGGGCAGGGGTTGAGGTGCGGTTTGCAACGCAACCTCAAGCACCTGATCGATCCACCTCACAGGGACGATCTCGAGATGGTTCTTGACGTTGTCCGGGATTTCAGCCAGATCCTTGACGTTTTCTTCAGGGATCAGCACCGTCTTGATGCCGCCACGGTGGGCTGCAAGGAGTTTTTCCTTCAGGCCGCCGATCGCAAGCACCTCGCCGCGCAGCGTGATCTCGCCGGTCATCGCGACATCGGCACGCACCGGAATGTGTGTCAGCGCCGAGACAATCGCCGTCGTGATCGCGGCACCCGCGGACGGACCGTCCTTGGGTGTTGCACCTTCCGGGAAGTGGACGTGCAAGTCGCGCTTCTCGAAGACCGAATCCGCAATCCCCAGTCTGCGTGCCCTGGCACGCACGACCGTGCGTGCCGCCTCGACCGATTCCTTCATCACGTCGCCCAGTGATCCGGTGCGCTGAATCAGGCCTTTACCGGGCATGTCGGCCACTTCGATCGTCAGCAGGTCGCCACCGACTTCCGTCCAGGCCAGGCCGTTAACCTGACCAATCTGGTTCGCTTTCTCGGCCATGCCGAAGTTGAATCGGCGAACGCCCAGGTAATCGTTCAGGTTATCAGACGCCACGATGACCTGTGGAATCGGCTCGGTTGATTTCGCAGCCTTGCGCGCCTCCGATTCAGCCAGCAGTTTCTTCACCACCTTACGGCAGATCTTGCCGATCTCCCGCTCGAGCGACCGAACCCCGGCTTCACGGGTGTAATAGCGCACGATGTCGCACACTGCGGATTCGTCGACCTTGAGCTCTTCCGGTTTGACGCCGTTGTTCTTCAAGACCTTGGGCAGCAGGTGATCCATGGCGATGTGGATCTTTTCGTCTTCGGTGTAACCCGAAAGTCGAATCACTTCCATCCGGTCGAGCAGTGCTGGCGGGATGTTAAGCGTATTGCTGGTCGCCACGAACATGACGTCCGAAAGATCAAAATCCACTTCGACGTAGTGATCCTGGAACGTGTGGTTCTGTTCGGGATCAAGCACTTCAAGCAGCGCCGACGCAGGATCGCCCCGGAAGTCCATCCCGAGTTTGTCGATCTCGTCGAGCAAGAAAAGTGGATTGCGCACGCCGACCTTCGACATGTTCTGCAAGATCTTGCCGGGCATCGAGCCAATATAGGTACGGCGATGGCCGCGGATTTCCGCCTCGTCGCGCACGCCACCGAGCGCCATACGCAAGAACTTGCGGTTGGTAGCCTTGGCGATCGATTGCCCGAGCGAGGTTTTGCCCACGCCCGGAGGCCCGACGAGACAAAGAATCGGCGCCTTGATCTTGTCGACACGCTGCTGCACCGCGAGATACTCAAGGATGCGTTCCTTGACCTTATCAAGGCCGTAGTGGTCGTTATCGAGCACCGTCTCGGCGTTCGGAATCGAATTGTTGACCTTGCTCTTCTTTCTCCAGGGCAGCCCAATCACGGTATCGATGTAAGTGCGCACGACCGTGGCCTCGGCGGACATGGGCGACATCAGCTTGAGCTTCTTGAACTCGCCATCGACCTTCTTGCGGGCTTCCTTGGGAAGGTGGGCCGCATTGATCTTCTTCTCGAGCTCTTCGATATCGGCGCCCTCTTCGCCCTCGCCGAGCTCCTTCTGAATCGCCTTGACCTGTTCGTTCAGGTAGTAATCGCGCTGGCTCTTCTCCATCTGCTTTTTGACACGGCCGCGAATGCGCTTCTCGACCTGCAGGATGTCGATCTCGGTTTCCAGCTGTGCCAGCAAGGCCTCAAGGCGCTGGGCAGTCGGGAATATCTCAAGCATCTTTTGCTTTTGCTCTAGCTTGAGCGGCAAGTGCGCAGCGATCGTATCGGCCAGGCGACCTGAATCGTCAATGCCCGCGAGCGAAGTCAGGATTTCGGGCGGAATTTTCTTGTTGAGCTTTACGTACTGCTCGAACTGACTGACGATCGCGCGCCGAAGGGCTTCGATCTCGGCCCCGGTGCTGATATCGGGAAGAATTGGCAGGATTTCAGACGTGAAATGCGTATCTGCATCCTGGATGGCGATCACGCGGGCGCGCTGGGAGCCCTCGACGAGCACCTTGACAGTGCCGTCTGGCAACTTGAGCATCTGCAGGATCGTGGCGACACAGCCAATTTCATAGACGTCGTCCGGCGTCGGATCATCCTTGCCGGCAGACTTCTGCGCAGCAAGCATGATGCTCTTGCCAGCTTCCATCGCTGCCTCAAGGGCACGAATCGAGCGGGGGCGGCCCACAAACAGCGGGATCACCATATGGGGAAACACAACCACGTCGCGCAACGGCAACATCGGCAGGTTGATGGGTTCTTCAGGGAGAGTCTGACTACCAGACATGGTGAGCATCCTAAGAAAATCTCGGCAAATCGTAACAGGACAAGGCAGCCGCCGCGATGCCCGTAATTACACGAATAAGCCTTTAATGAGGACGATAGCCCAAAATTCAAGCGCTGGGACTGCAGGGTTCGTAATGCCCTTGAACGATGTCAGGTTAATTGACGATGATCCAGGCCAGAATTACGGCGTTTCAGCCCTGGCACGCAGTACCATGCGCCCTGATGTTGACAACGCGATCCGTCATGGCGTGCAACCAGCGGTCGCGGCGAACGGGAAACGCGGGGTCTGAAAGCGTCAAGGCGCCGGGTGCGCCGTACCAGGCCCACTCGCCTGGCCGAGCACCGGCCAGGCAGTGATTCATGGCTCTTGTCAGGCGGCAGCGTCGCGCACGGCGCGCGGCGCGGGTTGTTGCGCAGCGCTTGACTCCTTGTCGTCCGAATACACCAGCAAAGGCTTGCCCTGCCCCTCGATCGAGGCTTCGTCGACCACAACTTGCATGACATTGCCATGCGTGGGCAGCTCATACATCGTATCGAGCAGCGCGTTTTCCAAAATGGAACGCAGCCCCCGGGCACCCGCCTTGCGCTTGATCGCCTTGCGCGCGATCGCGGCAAGCGCGGCAGGCCGGATTTCGAGCTCGGTGCCTTCCATGGAGAAGAGTTTCTGGAACTGTTTAATGACTGCGTTCTTTGGCTCGGTCAGCACCCGGATCAGCGCTTGCTCATCAAGTTCGCGCAGCGTGGCCACGACCGGCAGGCGACCCACCAGTTCGGGAATAAGGCCAAACTTGATGAGATCCTCGGGTTCGACCTCGAGGAAGGTGTCACCCGTGGAACGCTCGATTTTGGAATCGATCGACGCCCCAAAGCCGATGCCTGATCGCTCGGTACGGCTGCGAATCACCTTCTCCAGACCGTCAAACGCCCCGCCGACGATGAACAGGATATTGGTCGTGTCGACCTGGACAAAGTCCTGATTGGGGTGCTTGCGCCCCCCTTGCGGCGGCACCGAAGCCACGGTCCCTTCGATGAGCTTGAGCAGCGCCTGCTGGACACCCTCACCCGAAACATCGCGCGTGATCGAAGGGTTGTCCGCCTTGCGTGAGATCTTGTCGATTTCGTCGATGTAGACGATGGCGCGCTGCGCCTTTTCGACGTCGTAATTGCAATTCTGAAGCAGCTTCTGGATGATGTTCTCGACATCCTCCCCGACATAACCGGCTTCGGTCAGTGTGGTTGCGTCTGCCATGACGAACGGCACGTCGAGCTGGCGTGCCAGTGTCTGGGCGAGCAGCGTCTTGCCAGAGCCGGTGGGGCCGATGAGAAGGATGTTGCTCTTGGAAAGCTCGACGTCGTCACCCTTGATTTCGCCGTGACGCAGACGTTTGTAGTGGTTGTAGACCGCCACGGCCAGTACGCGCTTGGGGGCATCCTGACCGATGACATACTGATCGAGGAATGACTTGATTTCGGATGGCGTCGGCAAATCGGAGCGGATCGAGGCACGCGCCGTCAACGCGGTTTCCTCGCGGATGATGTCGTTGCACAGATCAATGCATTCGTCGCACACGAACACAGACGGACCCGCGATCAGCTTGCGGACTTCATGCTGGCTTTTGTTGCAAAACGAGCAGTGCAGAACCTTGCCACCGGCCGATCCTTTCTTTTCTGTCATAGCGATCCATTCATCTCCATACCCGGCGAGCAACCGCTGCAATCGCCGCTAACGCATTACGGTCAGGCCGGGTCTGCCCTCGAAACCAGCACCTTGTCGATCAGCCCATACGATACTGCATCTGCCGCGGACATGAAATTATCCCGTTCGGTATCGATCTCGATGCGCTCGACCGACTGCCCGGTGCTCTCGGCCAGGATCGTGTTGAGGCGCTCTCGCAAGTCGAGAATTTCGCGCGCCTGGATCTGGATATCGGAAGCCTGCCCCTGGGTACCGCCCGAAGGCTGATGAATCATGATGCGTGAATTCGGCAACGAGTACCGCTTGTCCTTGGCGCCGGCGGCGAGCAGGAAAGCGCCCATGCTGGCGGCCAGGCCGGTGCAAAGGGTAGACACGTCCGGTTTGATAAACCGCATCGTGTCGTAAATTGCCATGCCGGCGTATACCGACCCACCGGGTGAATTGATGTAAAGCGCGACATCCTTGTCCGGATTCTCGGATTCGAGAAACAGCAGCTGCGCCACCACCAGATTGGCCGATTGGTCATTGACCGGGCCGACCAGGAATATCACGCGCTCCTTGAGCAGGCGGGAATAGATGTCGTAGGCGCGCTCACCACGCCCCGACTGCTCGATCACCATCGGAATGTATCCAAGGCCGGTGGGCGTCAAAGACGAACCGCCGTTCATGGATGCATAGAAATCGGTAAAACGCTGCATGTTTACGCTGTCCCCATGATTTGATCAAACGGAACCGCTTCGTCCTCGACCTTGGCTCCGGCCAGGATGTGCTGGACGACGTTGTCTTCCAGGACGATCCCCTCGACCTCTGCGCGACGTGCGCGGTCAGAGAGATAATAGCTTACGACCTGCGCGGGTTGCTCGTAGTTTGCCGCGAACTCTTCGATGCGCGCGCGCACCTGCTCAGGGCGGGCTGACAGTGAGGCAACCTTGATCAGTTCGGAGATCATCAGGCCGAGGCGCACGCGACGCTCGGCTTCGGCAGTGAACGCGTCAGGAGGAATCGGAATGGATTCGGCGTTTGGCACGCCGCGCTTCTTGAGCTCTTCGCGCGCGGCGACGACACGATCCTCGGCTTCGCTCTCGACCAGCGACTTGGGAACGTCGAACGTGGCGGCCTTCACCAGCGCATCCATCACGCTGGCCTTGGTGCGTGCCAGCGTGCGCTGGCGCACTTCGCGCTCGATGTTGCCGCGAATATCGGCGAGCAGTTGCTCGACATTGCCCTCAGCCTGGCCAAGGGACTTGGCGAACTCGGTATCGACGACCGGAAGTACCGGCTCGGCGACTTCCTTGACCGTGATACTGAATTCCGCCGTCTTGCCGGCGACATCCTTGCCACCGTAATCGGCCGGGAACTCGAGCGGGAATACGGTCGATTCGCCAGCCTTCATGCCGCGCACGGCCGTTTCGAATTCGGGCAGCATGCGACCCTGGCCGAGCACGAACGGGAAGCTTTCGGCATGGCCGCCTTCAAACGCAACGCCGTCGATCGTGCCTGCGAAATCCAGCGTGACGCGATCGTCGTCCTGCGCGACACGGCCTTCGCGACCCTCGTATTGGGCGCGCTGCTTGCGCAGGATATCCACGGTGCGCTGGACTTCGTCATCGCCGATTTCGGTCACGGCGCGCTTGACTTCCAGTGTAGAAATCTCAGGCACGGTTACGGTCGGGTACACCTCGAACGTGGCGGAAAAGGCCAGCGTATTTTCGGGAGCGCCCTCGGTCTTGGGCTCAAGCTTCGGGGTGCCAGCCACGCGCAGGCCTGCGGCCGTGATTGCCGTCTCGAAGGCCTCGCCAACCTGACCGTTGACCGCTTCGTAGCGGATGCTGGGCCCGTGCGAACGCTCGATCATCGCCAGTGGCACCTTGCCCGGACGGAAGCCTGGGACCTTTGCCGTACGCGCAACGCGCTTGAGTTCGGCCTGGACGGCCTTTTCGACATCGGCCATGGAAACGGACAGCTCAACACGGCGCTCGAGGCCGGATAGGGTTTCAACCACAGGTTGCATGAAAATCTACCAAACAGGATGACGGAAAGCGTGGCGGACAGCCCACGCCGAATTAATCGGACGGGTTGGTGCGAAGGGCGGGACTCGAACCCGCACACCTGTTACGGCGTCAGGACCTAAACCTGGTGCGTCTACCAATTTCGCCACCTTCGCAGTAACCCGACATTGTAACGCACGCCGCAAGGGGTTCTTGCGCATCCGAAAGTTCAACTGGTTAAAATACCGCCATGAATCCCAGACTCGATACCCTTGCGCCCTATCCGTTCGAAAAGCTGCGCGCGCTGCTCGCGTCAGGCGGCACACCGCCTGACGGACTGCGGCCGATCAACCTGTCCATCGGCGAGCCCAAGCACGCGGCCCCGCAATGCATCAAGGATGCGCTGGTCCGGTCGCTCGACGGCCTGTCGGTCTACCCGCCGACCAAAGGGGATCCGGCGCTGCGCCGGGCGATCAGCCAGTGGATCGCGCGACGCTATGGCATCCCCGCACCGGATCCCGAAACGCAGGTTCTGCCGGCACTCGGTTCGCGCGAAGCCCTGTTCGCCTTCGCACAGGTCGTGCTCGATCCTACCGCTCAGGGCGAAATCGTCGTCTGTCCTAACCCGTTCTATCAGATTTACGAGGGCGCGGCCCTGCTCGGGGGTGCGACCCCGTACTACGTCAACTCCGACCCGGCCAACAATTTTCGCTGCGACTGGGCGTCCGTACCGGCTGCAGCCTGGGCACGCACGCGCCTGCTTTTCGTCTGCTCCCCGGGCAACCCCGCGGGCAACGTGATGTCACTCGACGACTGGAAGCTGCTGTTCGAGCTCTCGGACCGCTACGGGTTCGTCATCGCATCCGATGAGTGTTACTCCGAAATCTATCTCGACGAAGCAGCCCCGCCCCTGGGCGGCCTGCAGGCCGCAAGCCTGCTCGGCCGGGCCGACTTCCGGCGCCTGATCAGCTTCTCCAGCCTCAGCAAACGCTCCAACGTCCCCGGCATGCGCTCGGGCTTCGTCGCGGGCGATGCAGCCCTGCTGGCGCGCTTCCTGCTCTATCGCACGTATCATGGCAGCGCCATGTCGCCGATCGTCTCGGCCGCAAGCATCGCGGCGTGGGGCGACGAAGCCCACGTGATCGACAATCGCCGCCAGTACCGGGAGAAGTTCGACGCGGTCCTGCCCCTCCTCGAGCCAGTGATGGATGTGCAACGGCCCGACGCCTCGTTCTACCTGTGGGCGCGAACCCCGGTGCCCGATCCGGAATTCGTGCGCGACCTGCTCACCGAAACCGCCGTGACCACGCTGCCAGGCAGCTACGTCGGCCGTACTGTTCAGGGCGTGAATCCAGGCGAAAATCGTGTGCGCATCGCGCTGGTCGCGCCACTGGCCGACTGCGTCGAGGCTGCCGGGCGCATGGCCGATTTCATCCGGCGTCGCTATCCTCGCTGAAATGACCGCCGCAACCGCCTCCAACTCTCCAATTCACCACAACCCAGGATCACCATGTCACTAGACCTCCAGACCGCGATCGAACTCGCTTGGGAAAACCGTGCCGAGCTTTCACCCAAAGAGGCCGATGCCGCTAGCCGCGACGCCGTCGAAACGGTGATCGACGGGCTCGATACCGGCCGGCTGCGCGTTGCCGAGAAGATCAACGGCGATTGGGTCGTTCATCAGTGGATCAAGAAAGCCGTGCTTCTGTCGTTTCGGCTGTACGACAACGCGGTGATGGGACAACCGCCCCTGCAGTACTACGACAAGGTGCCGCTGAAATTTTCGGATTACCACGCGAGCGGCTTCCAGGCAGGGGGCTTTCGCGTCGTCCCGCCCGCAGTGGCACGCCGCGGAACCTTCATCGGCCGCAACGTCGTCCTGATGCCGTCCTACGTGAACATCGGCGCCTATGTCGACGAGGGTACGATGGTCGACACCTGGGCGACGGTCGGATCCTGCGCCCAGATTGGCAAGAACGTCCACCTGTCGGGCGGCGTGGGCATCGGCGGCGTGCTTGAACCCCTGCAGGCCAACCCGACCATCATCGAAGACAACTGCTTCATCGGCGCACGCTCGGAAGTCGTCGAAGGCGTCATCGTCGAGGAAAACTCCGTGCTCGCCATGGGGGTCTTCCTGTCCCAGAGCACCCGCATCTACGACCGCGCAACCGGCAAGATTCATTACGGACGCGTCCCCTCTGGCTCGGTCGTGGTTCCCGGATCCCTGCCCGCGGCCGATGGCTCGCACAGCCTCGCCTGCGCGGTCATCGTCAAGCGCGTCGATGCCCAGACCCGGGCCAAGACCAGCATCAACGACCTCCTGAGAGCCTGATGTCCGATTCCCCCGTTCTTGGCCTGGTCAAGGATCTGATCGCAGAGCCATCCGTCACCCCCGATGACAGGCAATGCCAGCGGATCCTGATGCGGCATCTTGCTCCGATCGGCTTCACGGCCGAGTCCTTCGCAGAAGGCGGCGTCACCAACCTGTGGGCGCGCCGGGGTACCAGCGGGCCGTTGCTCGTCTTCGCGGGGCACACCGACGTGGTGCCGCCGGGCCCGCGCGAGCAGTGGACAACCGATCCGTTTGATCCGGTGGTGCGCGATGGCCGGATCTACGGCCGCGGCGCGGCCGACATGAAAAGCTCGATCGCCGCGTTCGTGGTGGCGTGTGAGGAATTCGTTGCCCGTCATCCCGATCATCCTGGCTCGATCGCCTTACTGATCACCTCGGACGAAGAAGGCCCGGCCGTGCACGGCACGGTCAAGGTCTGCGACGCGCTGCGAGGCCGTCACGAAAAACTCGACTACTGCATCGTCGGCGAGCCCACCTCAGTCGACAAACTGGGGGATGTGATCAAGAACGGCCGCCGCGGCTCGCTATCCGGCCGCCTGGTCGTCAAGGGCATCCAGGGCCATGTCGCCTATCCGCAACTCGCACGCAACCCGATCCACCAGTGTTCACCGGCGCTGTCCGAGCTCTGCGCGATCCAGTGGGACGAGGGTAACGAATACTTTCCGCCCACGACATTCCAGATTTCGAACATCCACGCCGGCACGGGTACCACGAACATCATCCCGGGCGAGGCAATCGTCGACTTCAACTTCCGGTTCGCCACGTCCAGCACGCCAGAGCAACTTCAGCAACGCGTGCATGCCCTGCTCGATGGCCACGGCCTGGCCTACGATCTTCAGTGGTCCCTTGGCGGTTCGCCCTTCCTGACGCCGCGAGGCACGCTGAGCGCCGCCCTGGTCGCTGCCATCGAGGCCGAGACCGGCAGCCCGCCGGAGCTCTCCACGACGGGCGGCACATCCGACGGGCGCTTCATCACCGCCATCTGCCCACAGGTGATCGAGTTCGGTCCGCGCAACGAAACCGCCCACAAGGTCAACGAAAACGTGGCCGTGGCCGATCTCGAGCCGCTCAAGAACATCTATCGTCGCACTCTCGAGGCGTTGCTCATCCATGGCTGATCTCTCGCCCGATCCCCGTGACGCGTTGCTCACGGTACGCGATCTGATACGGTATGGCGTTTCCCGGCTTAACGCCGCCGGGGTGCATTTCGGCCACGGTTCGGACAATGCCTGGGACGAGGCCATTTATCTTGTGCTGCATGCGCTGCATTTGCCGCCGGACCAACTCGATCCGTTTCTCGATGCGCGCGTGCTGCCCGACGAACGATCGAGCGCGTTGTCCTTCATCGACCGGCGTTGCGATCAGCGAGTGCCGGCACCTTATCTCACCAGGGAAGCCTGGCTGCAGGGCTTTCGCTTCTATGTCGATGAGCGCGTCATCGTGCCGCGCTCGCCGATCGCCGAGCTTCTGGTCCACCACCTAGATCCCTGGATCCAGCATCCTGACGAAATCACCAGCGTGCTTGACCTCTGCACGGGATCGGGTTGCCTGGCGATCATCGCGGCGCATGCGTTCCCGCAAGCGCTGGTCGATGCCACCGATATCTCGCAGGATGCGCTCGATGTCGCGGCCCGCAACGTAGCCGATCACGCTTTGACGGACCGCGTCACGCTGCATCACGGCAGCCTGTTCGAACCGCTTGCACGCGGTTCCCGCTATGACGTGATTCTCAGCAATCCGCCTTACGTCAACAGCGAATCCATGAGGGCCCTGCCCGACGAATATCGCCGCGAGCCTGAAATTGCGCTGGCGGGCGGCGCCAACGGGATGGACGTCGTTGCGGCCATCCTGGAGCGCGCGGGTGAATTCCTGACCGACCAGGGCTTGCTGCTGATCGAGATCGGCCACGAGCGACATCATTTCGAAGCCGCATTTCCGCACCTTGATCCCGTGTGGCTGGATACCGCCGCTGCCCAGGACCAGATCCTGCTGCTGACGCGCGAGCAACTGCTGCCGTGATCCGGGCAAGCGGACTTACCTTGCGCCGCGGCACGAAGGTGCTGCTGGACCAGGCCGACTTTGTCGTGCATCCCGGCGAACGCGTCGGCTTCGTCGGCAAGAACGGGGCGGGCAAATCAACGCTGTTTGCCCTGTTGCAACACGAAATCGATGCCGACGCCGGCACTCTCAATATTCCCGCCGGTTGGCGGGTGGCCAGCGTGCAGCAGGAAATTGCCTCGACCCACGCCCCCGCACGCGAATTCGTCATCGATGGCGACGTGCACCTGCGTCGCCTGCAAGCAGAGCGCGCAGCGCTCGGGGACCATCTTGCAGCGAGCACGATGGATCCATCCGATCACCACGGTGCCCGGATTGCTGAACTCGAAGCCGAACTGATCGAGGCAGGCGCGTGGAGCGCCGCCTCGCGCGCGGAACAACTCCTGGCCGGGCTGGGTTTTACGCCCGCGCAGTGGATGCAACCCGTCGATAGCTTTTCGGGCGGCTGGCGCATGCGGCTGGCGCTGGCGCGCGCCCTCATGGCGCCCTCCGAGCTCCTGCTGCTCGATGAACCGACCAACCACCTCGATCTCGATGCCATGCTCTGGCTTGAGCGATGGCTTGCTGCCTACCAGGGCACCGTCCTGCTGATCTCGCACGACACCGAGTTCCTGGATTCCGTGGCACAGACCATCCTGCATTTCGACCAGGGCAAGCTGATTCGCTACCGGGGTGGCTATCAGGACTTCGTCGTCACCCGCGCCGAGAGGCTGCGCCAGACCAGCATGGCGTGGGAGCGGCAAACCCGCGAAACCGCACACATGCAGTCGTTCATCGATCGGTTCAAGGCCAAGGCATCCAAGGCCAAACAGGCACAAAGCCGCGTCAAGGCACTCGCGCGGATGCAGCTACTCGCCCCCGTTCGCGTCGAGTCGGGCATCGACATCCGCATCCCCTCGCCAGACAACATGCCGGATCCGCTGCTGGTCCTCGAAGATCTGCAGGCTGGCTACCTGGGCGAAGACGGCGTCACGGTGCCCATCCTGCGCGATATCAACCTGATGGTCAGGGGCGGCGATCGCATCGGCATCCTGGGCGTCAACGGCGCCGGCAAAAGCACTCTGGTCAAAACGCTCGCAGGCGAGTTGCCGCCAATCGGCGGCGTGCGTCGCGCCTCACGCGGGCTTGAAATTGGCTACTTCGCCCAGCACCAGCTCGATATGCTGGATCCCGCAGGTACACCGCTGCAGCATCTCGCCCGGCTATCGCCCACCACCCGCGAACAGGAGTTGCGCAATTACCTCGGCGGCTTCGGCTTTGGCGGAGATCGCGTCACGGATGCCATCGCGCCAATGTCCGGAGGCGAGAAAGCGCGCCTCGCGCTGGCGCTGATCGTCTGGCAAAAGCCCAACCTGCTGCTGCTTGACGAACCAAGCAATCACCTTGATGTAGAAACACGCGAAGCACTGACCACGGCGCTCGCGGAATTCGGAGGGAGCATGCTGCTCGTTTCGCATGATCGCCACCTGCTGCGCACCACGGTGGACAGCTTCTGGATCGTCGTTGACGGCACTGTCCTGCCATTTGACGGCGACCTCGAGGATTACCGCGACTGGCTGGCCGAACACCAGCAGGCTGCGCGACGACGCGATGACGGCGGCCAATCCGGTTCCGGCGCATCGACGACGCCAGACGGCGCGGCCATGGTTTCGGCATCCGATCGTAAGCAACAAAAGCGTGATGAGGCCGTGCAGAGGCAGCGGATTGCTGCGCTGCGCAAACCGCTGCAAGCCCGCGTGGACAAAGTCGAGGCGGAACTCGCCCGGGTCCAGCAGGAGCTGCGAACGCTGGATGACCTGATCGCGAACCACGACCTCTACTCGGACGCAAGACGCGATGAGCGGGTCGCGGCTCTGGCCCGGCACGGCGAGCTCACCAAGCGCTGCTCTGAACTGGAGGAAACATGGCTAGAGCTGCACTCGGAGCTCGAACAACTGGAGGTCGTTTAAGCGACGGCACGGCAAACCGGATTTTTCATTAAGAAAAATTGAACCCTGATATTTTCCCGCACGCCAGTTGTAAATAATGCTACGGTTCCGTTAGGTTGAAACTTGCCTGGGGACGGGCACAATCGAAAACACGACTTGTTATCCACCTCAACTTTTCAGATCAGGTTCTGACGTGAAAACAAAAATATTCAAGTCTCTTTATGCTCAGGTCCTGGCTGCCGTGGTCATCGGCGTGCTGCTTGGCTATTTCTACCCGAGCATGGGCGAATCGATGAAGCCGCTTGGCGATGGTTTCATCAAGCTGATCAAGATGATCATCGCACCTATCATTTTCTGTACCGTGGTCAGCGGGATCGCCGGCATGGAAAACATGAAGACCGTCGGCAAGACGGGCGGACTGGCCTTGCTCTACTTCGAGGTCGTCAGCACGATCGCGCTGATCGTCGGGCTGATCATCGTCAACGTTGTCGCGCCGGGTGCCGGCATGAACATCGATCCAAAGTCAATTGACATGAAGGCCGTTGCTTCGTATACCGATCCGAGCAAGATGCAAAGCACGACCGATTTCCTGCTGGCGATCATTCCCAACACGCTGGTCGATGCGTTCGCCAAAGGCGAAATCCTCCAGGTGTTGCTGATTGCGATCATGTTCGGCTTTTCGCTGCACGCGCTTGGGCAGAAAGGCCGCCTGGTGTTTGACTTCATTGACAAGATCTCACACGTCTTCTTCAACATGGTCAGCATGATCATGCGCCTTGCACCGATCGGCGCCTTTGGGGCCATGGCATTCACCATCGGCAAGTACGGCGTGGGCACGCTCCTGTCGCTCGGCAAACTGATGGCGACGTTCTACCTCACCTGTCTGGTGTTCGTGTTTGGCGTGCTCGGCCTGATCGCCTTTTTCCATGGATTCAACATCTGGAAGTTCATCAAGTACATCAAGGAAGAGCTGTTGATCGTCCTGGGCACCTCGTCCTCCGAGTCCGTGCTGCCACGCATGCTGGCCAAGATGGAAAACCTCGGGGTCAAGAAAACGGTCGTGGGCCTGGTGATACCTGCCGGTTACTCGTTCAACCTGGACGGCACCTCGATCTACCTGACGATGGCGGCGGTCTTCATTGCCCAGGCGACGAACACGCCGCTCGACATTTTCCACCAGATCACCTTGCTGGCCGTTCTGTTGTTGACGTCCAAGGGGGCGGCAGGCGTCACGGGCAGCGGGTTTATCGTGCTGGCTGCAACGCTGTCGGCCGTTGGCGGTGTACCGGTTGCGGGGCTTGCGTTGATCCTGGGGATTGACCGCTTCATGTCGGAGGCACGCGCACTGACCAATCTGGTCGGCAATGGCGTGGCAACGATCGTCGTCGGCAAGTGGTGCAACGAGGTCGACACGAAGCGTTTGAAGGCGCACTTGAACAACGAGACCTACGAAGACGCCAACGAGCCCGAAGAGGAGTTGATTGCAATCGAAGAGGGTGGCCATCCTACGCCCGCAGCAATCAAGCGGACCACTTAACCAGCGATCACCTCGAGCTTGGCCACGCCAAGCGCAAGGGTCTTTTGGCCGACCTCCCGGAACTGGATCTGCGCCTGCGCATCCAGCCCGGAGCCGGTCAACCCGATAATCGTGCCGTCCCCGAACCGCGGGTGACGTACGCCCTGCCCGATCCTGTACTGCTGGCTGCCGACCATCACCCCGCTGCTTGGGGTGCGCGGTGCCGCAGGCGCAAGCCGACCTGTCGACGGACGGGCAAAGGCATCGGAGCCCGAGCCCGCACTGTTCCAACGCGACTCCGAGGGCAGCATGCGAGGCAACCCCTGCCGCGGCGTAATCCATTTAAGGTGATCCTCGGGCACTTCGCCGAGAAAGCGCGAGCGCATTGAATACCGCGTCTGACCGTGCAACATCCGGCTCTGCGCCATCGTGAGGTACAGCCGCTCACGCGCACGGGTGATCGCGACATACATCAGCCGACGCTCCTCCTCCAGCCCCGCCTGCTCCAGCATGCTGTTCTCGTGGGGAAAGAGACATTCCTCCATGCCTGTGATGAAGACTGCGTCGAACTCCAGACCCTTGGCCGCGTGCACGGTCATCAACTGAATCGCGTCTTCGCCCGCCTGCGCCTGGTTGTCGCCAGCCTCAAGCGATGCATGCGACAGGAAAGCCGCCAGCGGCGTCATCCCCTCCGAGACCTCGATCATCGACTGTGCGTCGGCTGGATCGCTGACTTGCCGCGCCACCACATCACCGGACGGCAGCCCCAGCATGTCGGCCTCGGCCGCAAACGCGGCGGCGGCGTTGACGAGCTCGTTGAGGTTCTCGATACGATCCGCGCCTTCGCGATCCTGGCGGTAGTGTGCAATGAGCCCCGCCTGATCGATGACGTGCTCGACCAGTTCCGGCAAGGGAAGGTTGCGGGATTCCTCTGCCAGCCTTCCGATCATCATTGAAAACTGCGCCAGGTTGGAGCCGCCCTTGCCGGGTACCCGCGCCACGGCACCGGCCAGGCTTGTGTCGTAGGTGCGTGCCTGATCGCCAAGTTGCTCGAGGGTTCGTGCGCCGATGCCGCGCGGTGGAAAATTCACCACCCGCATCCACGAGGTGTCGTCGTTGATATTGGCCATCAGCCTGAGGTAGGCGAGCGCGTGCTTGACCTCCTGTCGTTCAAAGAACCGCAGCCCGCCATAGACCTTGTAGGCAATGCCCGAAGAAAACAGCGTGTGTTCAATCACGCGCGACTGTGCGTTGCTGCGGTAAAGCACGGCGATCTCATGGCGATCGCGGCCTTCCGAGACCAGCGCGCGGATTTCATCGACGATCCATTGCGACTCGAGCTGATCGGTCTGTAGCTCGACCACCCGGATTTGCTCGCCGGCATCCTGTTCTGTCCAGAGATTCTTGCCAAGCCGACCATCGTTATGACTGATCAGCGCATTGGCCGCATCCAGGATATGACCGAAGGATCGGTAGTTTTGCTCAAGGCGTATGACGGTGCCCTGGGCATACTCGCGCTCAAAGTCCGCCATGTTGCCGACATTGGCGCCACGAAACGCATAGATGGATTGGTCATCGTCACCGACTGCGAAAATCGCGGCCCCACCGCCGGCAAGCAACCGCAACCAGCGGTACTGCAGCACATTCGTGTCCTGGAACTCATCGACCAGGATATGGCGAAATCGACGCTGATAGTGCGTGCGAATCGGCTCGTTGCGCGACAGCAACTCATAGGCACGCAGCAGCAACTCGGCAAAATCGACTACGCCCTCGCGCTGGCATTGCGCCTCGTACAGGGCGTAGATTTCCACCATGCGACGCCGGAAGCTATCGTGTGCCTCGACATCCCCGGGGCGAAGGCCTTCTTCCTTCGAGCCGTTGATGAAGCGTTGAATGTCACGCGGCGGGTACTTCTCGTCATCGACCCCGTTCGCCTTGAGCAGGCGTTTGATTGAAGCCAGCTGATCCGCGGAATCCAGGATCTGAAACGACTGGGGCAACCCGGCATCACGAAAGTGCGCGCGCAGCAGGCGATTGCAGAGGCCATGAAACGTACCCACCCACATGGCACGTGTGTCGATCGGCATGATCGCGCTGATGCGCGCCATCATTTCGCGGGATGCCTTGTTGGTGAAGGTCACCGCCAGGATGCCCAGCGGGCTGGTATATCCGGATTGAATCAGCCAGGCGATGCGCGTCGTGAGCACGCGCGTTTTTCCGCTGCCGGCGCCCGCCAGCACCAGGGCATGGCGGGGTTCAAGGGTAACGGCCTGTTGTTGGGGAGGGTTGAGCTTGTCGATCATGCCGCGTAGCGGCGCAGGCGCAGCGCAAACTCCTCAAGGCTCGCGATGCCGCTTTGCTGGGCGCGCTGGCACCAGGCCTGGAGATCATGGAGGAGTTGCTCGCTGGTGGCGCTGGAACTCTCCCACAGGTGCGCCAGTTCGTGGCGCATCTGGACCATGGTCGACAGCGCATTGGTCTGCGAAAGCGCCTGGTCGATCCGCGCGCGCTCGGCGGGGTCCAGTGTTTCGTCGCCGCGCCCGAGCCAGTGCGTGGCCGCCTGGAGCTCTCTGGCATGCTGCATGTTGCGGCTGGTTTTGAGCCGCTCAAGCTCTGCCAGGCAGGCCTTTCGCATGATGCTGGTGTAGCGCCCAAGGATCTCGTAGCGGTGGGCAATCACGCCTTGCAACGTGCGCAAATCGACGCCGGACTTGCCGGTCGCCTCGAGCCGCAGTCGCGGTGCGACCTTCTTGATCTTCACCAGGCCAAACGCCTTGAGCACGCAGATATAGCCCCAGCCGATATCGATCTCGTACCACTTGCTCGAAAACTTGGCGGACGTTCCGAACGCATGGTGATTGTTGTGGAGCTCCTCGCCGCCGATCACGATGCCCCAGGGGAACACGTTGGTGCTGGTGTCGGGACTTGCGAAGTTGCGGTAGCCCCAGTAGTGCCCGACCCCATTGACCACGCCGGCTGCCCAGAACGGAATCCATGCCATCTGCACGGCCCAGACGGTGAGGCCGATCGCGCCAAAAAGCGACAGGTCGATCGCCAGCATGACCAGGATGCCCAGTGCACTGTGGCGGGAGTACAGGTTTCGCTCCAGCCAGTCGTCGGGAGTGCCATGACCGAATTTGGACAGGGTCTCTGCGTTTTTGGATTCCTGACGATAGAGCTCCGCCCCACGGAACATCACCCTGCCGATGCCGTAAATCATCGGGGAATGCGGATCGCCCTCTCTTTCGCAACGCGCATGGTGCTTGCGGTGGATCGCCACCCACTCCTTGGTGACCATGCCGGTGGTCAGCCACAGCCAGAACCGGTAGAAATGCATCACGGCGGGGTGTAGATCGAGCCCGCGGTGCGCCTGGCTGCGATGCAGGAAGATCGTGACGCCGGTAATGGTGATGTGTGTCACCACCAGCGTGAAGACAATGACTTCAAGCCAGGAAGCCTGCGTCAGGCCGCCAGCGGCAAAATTCAGAAGTGCGTTCATGGACAAAACAGGATACTCGCTGATCACGGGGATCCAGATTTTACCGCAGCACCACCGTACGGGATATCGGTAACTACGAGGGGGGCGTGCGAAGCCAGCACGCTTGACGAGGCGATCCGGCCGTGCAAGCGCAACGCCCGAATCGCAACGACCGCAGGGTGCAAGCCTGCGGGTGAATTATTCCTTCGGCTCGCCCGTCTTTGCGACTTTAGTTGGCCGGACCGCCTTCTTCGCGGCAGCAGAGGCCACCTTCGCTGTCCTCGGCGCCTTCGCCACGCCGGGTTCCGTGGGTACGATTGGTTCCGTCGCTACGATTGGCTCCGTCGCTGCGATTGGCTGCGTCGCTACGATTGGTTCCGTCGCTGCTATCGGTTCCGTCGCTGCTATCGGCTGCGTCGCTGCGATTGGCTGCAACGTAACTTCTGGCGTCTTCTCTGCCTTAGCCTTCCTCTTCACAATCCTGGGTCCCTTCATCTCCTTGCGAGCCTTCACGGCTTTGGGCTCCTTCGCAGCTTCAGGTTCCTTCTGTTCCACGGCCTCGCTCACAACCCCGGTGGCCTTTGCAACCCTGGGCTGCTTGGCGCCCTCGGGCTCGTTCGCGACCCTCGGCTCCTTTGCAACCCCGGGCTCCTTTGCAACCCTGGGCTCCCTGGCAGCCTTGGTTTCCTTCGGCGCCCTGGTTTCCCGGGCGGACACAGCGTCTTTCCAACCCCTCACTGCCCTTCCGGCCTTGGCCCTGCCGGCGACCGCAGCGCGATCGACGGATTCGTCGGGATCCGGTGTCGCCGCCGATTCGGCCTGATCTGGCGAAACCGGCGTTGCCGCCACCACATCCGCGTCAGTCACCGCGTCCTCGTGCGGCGCGTTCGGAGCGACGTCGTCCGGGGAATCATCTATGGAACCCGCTAAGGCCGTGGTATCGGCCGGGGATTCATCCATGGAATCCGCCCAGGCCGGTGTATCGGCCAGGAATTCATCAGTTGAATCCGCCAAAGCCAGTGTATCGGCAAGGGGCGCATCCGGGGAATCCGGGGAATCCGCCGATACCGGGATGAGTGTCTCGGCATCCACCGGCTCGGGCTTGACCGCCACCTTGCGCGCACGGTCGAATACCGCGGCGAAAAAGCCGTCGGTTCCATGCACGTCGGGGCGCAGCTTCAGATAAGGGCCTTCAATTTGCAATGGCGTGCGCGCCGCCAGGATGGCTGCGGCATCCACCAATTCGAAATCAGGGTGCGCAGCCAGGAATCGCTCCACCTGCGCTTCGTTCTCTTCCGGCAGGATGCTGCAGGTCGCGTAGACCAGCCTTCCGCCCGGTGCCACACAGCGTGAAGCGCTGGCAAGAATCCGGGCCTGAAGCGCGGTCAGTTCGGCGAGACTCTTCTGATTCTGGCGCCATTTCAGATCGGGATTGCGACGCAAGGTACCGATGCCGCTGCAAGGCGCATCGACCAGCACGCGCTGTGCTTTGCCCGCCAGCCGCCGCACGCGCGCATCGTTCTCATGCTCGATGGCCACAGGACTGATATTCGATAAACCGCTGCGCGCGAAACGTGGCTTGGCGCGCGCCAGGCGCGCCGCGGAAACGTCAAATGCATACAGGCGTCCGGTCGAACGCATCAGAGCCCCGAGCAGCAACGTCTTGCCACCTGCGCCCGCGCAGAAGTCGATGACCATTTCGCCGCGGCGTGGCGCCACCAGCAGTGCCAGCAGCTGGCTGCCCTCGTCCTGAACCTCGATGAGACCATGCTCGAACTGGTGCCAGGTATTCATCGCCGGACGCCCGCGCAGGCGAATTCCCCAGGGCGAAAACGGCGTCGCCACGGGCGACCAGCGCACGCCGTTGCCGCGGGTAAGATCCGCGAGCATTTCATCGCGATCGGCTTTCATCGGATTGACGCGGATATCCAGCGACGCGGGCTGATTCAGCGAAGCGAGCAGCGATTCGACGTCAGGCAAATCCTTGACGCGCTCGTACAGCCAGTCCGGGATGCTCGCCCGCACAGGCAACGACAATGCCGCAGGATCAATTTGCAGGACACGGTCAATCCACGCCTGTTCACCGACATCAAGCCCCGCTGCAATCCTTTCGCGCCCAAGCGTCGACCACAAGCCCAGAATGGCAAGCCGGCGGGTGGCCGGGCCGACACCACTCTCGGCGAACTGCCGATAGCGTCGCAGGTGGCGCAGGACATCGTAGACCGCCTCGGCGACCTCGCCGCGGTCGCGTATCCCCATGTTCGGGTGTGCACGCAGCCAATGGGACACGACCGAATCAGCCGCAAACTGCCAGGTCACGACCTCGTCGAGCACCTGGCGCACCTGCTCGATGCGCCCGCCTGGGGGCACGGGCCGCGCGGGAGCTGATCCGGCAGAACGCGGTTGGCCCTGGTCGGGACGCTTGCTGAACGAACGTTGGGCTGTCATGTGCGCTGCTCCAGAAAAAACAGGCGACTGTCAACGCCATCGACGACCACGCGCTGATCCGCGGTCAGGTGAACCCGTCCCTCGGCCAGCCAGGTGGCGACGCGGGGATAGACAATATGCTCGACCTTGAGCAGACGACTGGCAAGCGTTTCGGGCCGGTCGGCTGACAGCACGGAAACCACGCCTTGCGCAATGATCGGACCGTGATCGAGCAACGGTGTCACGAAATGCACGGTGCACCCATGGACTTGCACCCCGGTGGCCAGGGCTTGCGCATGCGTATGCAGGCCGGGGAAGGACGGCAGCAACGAGGGGTGGACGTTGATCAGCCGCCCTCTGAAATGCTGAACGAACCCGGGCGTCAGGACGCGCATGAACCCGGCCAGCAACACAAAATCCGGGGCATGCCGGTCGATTGCGGCTGCCAGCGCGGCGTCGAACGCATCGCGGCTCGGATAATCGCCGTGCGCAATGGTCTGGGTGGGGATGCCGACGGAATGCGCCCAGGCGATGCCAGGGGCTCCCTGCCGGCTGGAGATCACTGCGGCGATCCCGGCCGGGCACTCCCCGCGACGGCAGGCGTCTACGATTGCCTGCATGTTGGTCCCTTGCCCCGAGATCAGGATAACGAAGCGGGGGCGGGATACGGGGGCGGCTGGCATGGTCTTCCGGGGTTGATGCAGCCGTAAATTGTAAACTGTCGCCCGTGGAACCCATTCTTCGCATACACCGGAACCCTTCCAGGGATCCCCATCGGCCCGAAACAGCCCTTTCGATCGGCAACTTCGACGGCGTGCACCGCGGCCACCAGGCCATGCTGCAGACCGTCTGTGCCGCCGGGGCAGCGCGCGACCTGACGCCCACGGTACTGACCTTTGCGCCGCACCCCCGCGAGTACTTCGCCCACCTTACCCATCGCCCCGAACTGATCCCCACGCAGATCACCGGCCTGCGAGACAAGCTCACCGCCCTTGCCGGTACCGGCGTGCGCAGCGTGCTCCTGGCGCGGTTCAACCGCGCGCTTGCCGACATGGCTCCCGAGGATTTCGTCGAAAAGCTCCTGATTGACGCCCTGCGCACGCGCTGGTTGCTGGTCGGTGAGGATTTCCGCTTCGGGCGCAAGCGTGCGGGCGACGTCGAGATGCTGCGCTCGCTCGGTGCGCGCCACGGTCTTGAGGTTCGCACGCTCGCCGACATCCGCGACGACGAAGGGCACCGGATTTCCAGTTCGGGCGTGCGGGCTGCCCTGGCCATGGGCAGCATGGACCACGCGGCCGAATTGCTGGGCCGGCGCTACGCAATGACGGGCCATGTCATCCACGGCAAGAAGCTCGGGCGCACGCTCGGCATTCCGACGCTCAACATGCGCGTGGCGCCCCGCTGCGCCGCGCGCTCCGGGATCTACGTCGTGCGCGTCCTGGGCCTCGGCGCCCAGCCCCTGGCGGGTATCGCCAGCCTGGGCGTTCGCCCGACCGTCGAGGACAACGGGCGCATCCTGCTCGAAACCCACGTCCTCGATGCTTCGGTGGATGCGTACGGTAAACTTGCACGAGTCGAATTCCTGCAACATGTCCGGGACGAAGAAAAGTTTCCGGATCTCCCAACCCTGACCGCCGCCATGCACGCCGATGCCCAGCATGCGCGTGCCTACTTTGCACTTCATGGACTACAAGAAAACTCTCAATCTGCCTGACACGCCGTTTCCGATGCGCGGCGATCTCCCCAAACGCGAGCCCGCCTGGGTCAAGCAATGGCAGGAAACTGACGTCTACCAGGCGATCCGCCGTGCCAGCAACGGCCGGCCGCGCTTCACCCTGCATGACGGTCCGCCCTACGCGAATGGCGACATCCACATCGGGCACGCGGTCAACAAGATTCTCAAGGACATCATCGTCAAGAGCCGCAACATGGCGGGGTTTGACGCGGCCTACGTGCCGGGCTGGGATTGCCATGGCATGCCGATCGAGATCCAGATCGAGAAAAAATATGGCAAGCACCTGCCGGTGGCCGAGGTCCAGGCCAAGGCCCGGGCCTATGCGCTCGAGCAGATCGCGCGACAGAAAATAGATTTCGAGCGGCTTGGGGTCCTGGGCGACTGGGACAAGCCGTACCTGACGATGAATTTCGCCAATGAGGCGAACGAAATCCGCGCCCTGGGCACGATTCTGGAAAAGGGCTACGTCTACCGTGGGCTCAAGCCCGTGAACTGGTGCTTCGACTGTGGCTCCGCCCTGGCGGAAGCGGAGGTCGAATACGCCGACCGCAAAGACCCAGCCATCCACGTCGCCTTCCCGTTCGCCGACCACGCAGCCCTCGCCCGCGCATTTGGTCTGGACGAAGTCGGACCGGGCGCGATCGTCATCTGGACCACCACGCCCTGGACGATCCCGGCCAACCAGGCACTCAACATTCACCCTGAATTCGAATATTCGCTCGTACGCGTCACACCCGCACAGGGATTGGGCGACCTGCTGCTCGTGGCGACCGACCGGGTGCAATCCTGCATGCAGGAATGGGGCCTGCAGGGCGAGATCATCGCGCGCTGTCAGGGCGAAGCGCTCAGCCTGATTCCCTTTCGCCACCCGTTGTCGGGGTTTGACGCGGGGTACGATCGCGTCTCCCCGGTCTATCTCGGCGACTACGTCACCCTGGAGACCGGCACGGGCGTGGTGCATTCGGCACCCGCCTACGGCATTGAAGACTTCAACTCCTGCAAAGCGCACGGCATGCGCGACGCCGACATCCTCGGCCCTGTCATGGGCGACGGCCGGTACGCCGCCGCCCTGCCAGGCTTTGGCGGCCTGACGATCTGGGAGGCCAACCCCAGGATCGTCGAGGCGCTGCGCGAAGCCGGCACGCTGCTCAAGACCGAACCGCACACGCACAGCTACATGCATTGCTGGCGTCACAAGACACCGATCATTTACCGGGCAACGAGCCAA
>CAITPF010000366.1 GCA_903894155.1 uncultured beta proteobacterium
AGCACCTTCTGCCCGGGGGCGAGCACGTTGGCGATCACCGCTTCCCAGCCGCCATGGCCGTTGGCGGCATAGAGAAACACCTGCGCCGCCTGCGAACCAAGCAGGCGCCGCAAGCCGTCCTCGCAACCCGCGATGATCGGATCGACACGCGGATCGGAAAGATCCATCGGCTGCCGGGTCATGGCATCAAGCACGGCCTTGGGAACGTGCGTCGGGCCAGGTGAGTGCAGGAAACGGTTTCCCGGGAAATAGGGATACGGGCTTGGAGTCGCAGTCATGGAAATCCTCGTAGTCGATCTCGAATTCTAGCGCGAGTGGCCGAAAAGACGCGCGGGTGAGCCATGGGCGGAACTGTCGCTCTACATGCGCACGAAGGCCGCGCCAGGAGCGCAGCATGGTCGGAATTGACATCCCCTCGCCCTACCAGACGAGGCTTTTTGCGCCCTCGATCAACCCCTGTGGTCAGCACGGATGAGATCGGCGGCCTTTTCACCGATCATCATGGTCGCGGCGCAGGTATTGGCCGACACGGCGGTGGGCATCACCGACGCATCGGCAACCCGCAACCCGGTCAGGCCATGCACCCGCAGCGCCGAATCGACGACATTGCCAGAGCCGGAAGCCGGCCCCATCCGCGCGGATCCATTCAGGTGATACGACGACACGCCGTAGCGCCGGATGTAATCCATCAGTTCGTCGTCGCGCTCGACCTGGACGCCCGGCATCGACTCTCCGTCCGAAAAGGACGCAAGCGCCGGCGTCTGCAGCAGTTTGCGCGCCAGACGCGCGCCGTCGAGCAACACGCGGCGGTCATCCTCGTGCTCAAGGTAATTGGGCTGGATCTCGGGATCCTGGAAAGGATCGGCTGACTTGGCGCGCACGTACCCCATGGACTGCGGCCGGTGCTGCCAGACACCACACGTCATGCCGGGATAGCTGTCGAGCATGCCGACGTAGCCCTCGCGATAGCTGGCCGGCGTAAACACGCCCTGCAGATCCGGGCGCGTGAGACCCTCGCGCGATTGCCAGAAGAAGTGCACAAGCGATGGGCTCAGCGCGAGGATGCTGGGCTTGACCATGAGCCAGCGCGCGATCTGGCCCCAGAGGCGCGGCGCCCGCGCAAGCTCGTTGATCGTCGTGCATCCTTTGACCCGCGCGACGACCCGGATCGAAAAATGATCCTTCAGATGGTTGCCCACTCCCGGCAAATCGTGAACCACCGGCACGCCGATATCCTGCAACCATGCCGCAGGGCCCACGCCGGAAAGCTGCAGCAGGCGCGGCGTATTGATCGCACCGGCGCAGAGGATCACCTCGCGCCGCGCGCGCACTTCGTGTTGGGACCCTTGCGCGCCGCCACGCCGGTAGGCGACCCCGACGGCACGACGGCCCTCGAACAGCACTTGCGTGGCCTGAGAATTCGTGCGCACGCTGAGCGTCTTGCGCCGCTGCGCCGGACGCAGGAAGGTACGGGCCGTGCTCATGCGCAAGCCGCGATCGATCGTCCGCTGAAAATAGCCCACGCCTTGCTGGGAAGCGCCGTTGTAATCGGGATTGCGCGGCATGCCGAACTGTTGGGCGCCTTCGATAAATGCCTCGCTGATGGGGTGGATCCAGTCGATGTCGGTCACAGGCAACAACCCGTCGCGACCGCGCAACTGATCGTCGCCCGCACCGATGCGCCGCTCGGTCTTGCGGAAATACGGCAGCACGTCCCTGAACGACCAACCCGGGTTTCCGGCCGCCGCCCAGCCATCGAAATCCTCCGCCTGCCCGCGGTTATAGACGAGCCCGTTGATCGACGTCGACCCTCCCAGCGTTCGGCCCTGAGGCACCGGAATGCGCCGGCCGCTGGTTTGCTCCGTAGGCTCGGTCGTGAACGGCCAGGTCACCGACGGATCGAACACCTTCTTGATGTAACCGGCCGGGATGTGCAGAAAGGGGTGCCAATCGGATGGCCCTGACTCAAGCAGGCAGACCGTGACGCCAGCCTCCTCGGTGAGCCGGTTGGCCAGGATAGAACCTGCCGCCCCGCTGCCGACAATGACGTAGTCAAACGTGTCTGCCGCGCCCGCGGACGATTCCTGCATCAGTGCTCTCCAAGATAGGCCGCGCGAACCTTCGGATCGCGCCGCAATTCCGAGCCCTTGCCCTGCAGCGTGATCCTGCCGGTCTCCAGCACATAGGCGCGATCCGCGACCGCGAGCGCCTGGTTCGCCATCTGCTCCACGAGCAGAATGGTGACGCCAGAGGCCTTGAGTTGTCGGATCACACCGAATATTTCCTTGACGATCAGCGGCGCAAGCCCCAGCGACGGTTCATCGAGCAGCAACAACCTGGGGCGCGACATGAGCGCGCGCGCAATCGCGAGCATTTGCTGCTCGCCGCCGGACATCGTGCCGGCCATCTGATCCTGTCGCTCGCGTAACCGGGGAAACGTCGCGAACTGCGCCGCGATATCCGCGGCGATTGCCTGGGCGCCATCCTTGCGATGATGGGCGCCGAGCATCAGGTTGTCGCGCACCGTCTGGTCCGGAAACACCTGACGCCCTTCGGGAGACTGGGCGATGCCCAGCGGCACGCGCAAGTGCCCCGCCATGCGCGTGATGTCCTGACCGCAGAACACCACACGACCCGATGCCGCCGGCTCGAGCCCGGATATCGTCTTCATCAGTGTGCTTTTGCCCGCCCCGTTGCCGCCGATGATCGTGACGACCTCTCCCGGCTCAACGTGCAGGGATACGCCCTTGATGGCCTCGATGGCACCGTAATGGACTTCGAGGTTTTCGATGCGCAACAGGGATCCGTCAGCCATGACCGGCGCCTCCCGGACCAGCGTGCGCGGCTTCGTCTTCATCGTCGTCAGCACCGAGGTAAGCCGCAATGACCCGGGGATTTGCCTGGACCGTCGCGGGCGCGCCCTCTGCGATCTTCTCGCCGTAGTCCAGCACGATGACGTGGTCGGAGATGGCCATCACGAGATCCATGTGATGCTCGATGAGAAGCACCGTGATGCCCAGGTCGCGAACGCCGGCGATCACCTTGACCAGATCGCGCGTTTCCTGAGGATTGAGGCCGGCAGCCGGCTCGTCGAGCAGTAACAGTCGAGGATGCGTCGCAAGCGCCCGCGCGAGCTCGAGACGGCGTTGCAAGCCATACGGCAGGCTGCCCGCGAGTTCCTGTGCCTTGTTGCTCAACCCGAGTAACTCCAGGATCTGGAGCGCCTCGCGGCTTGCGCTGGCCTCCTCGCGCCCGGCACTGGGCAAGCCCCAGAGGCAGGTCGCAAAGCTCGCGCGAAGCCGGGTATGCAATCCGAGCTTCACGTTATCGAGCACCGTCATGTCGTTGAACAGCTTGAGGTTCTGGAACGTGCGCGCAAGCCCCAGCCGGCAGATCTCGTGCGCCGCGTAACGGGTCACGTCGCGGCCCCCGAACTGGATGGTGCCTCTGTCTGGCGTCACGATGCCCGAGAGCATGTTGAGCAGAGTCGTCTTGCCGGCGCCATTGGGCCCGATCAGCGAATGCACGTGGCCGGTCTTGATCTCGATGCTGACGTCATTGGTCGGCACAACGCCGCCATAGGCCTTGTAGAGACCCTGCGCGAGCAGTAGCGGCCGGTCGGATGCGGGCGCCTTGCCGTGCTGCGGACGCCAGGGCGTCGGTGACGGCGCGACCAGCGGCGCATGCCCCGCGCCAAAAAGCTTGCGCCACATGGCGCGCAACGCCCCTGACAGGCCGTCCGGCATGACGTAGAGCGCGAACAGCAACAAGGCCCCGTAAGTGAAGTGCTGCAAATCAGGCCAGCGGGCCAGCAACGCATCAAGCAGCGTGAGCACAATCGCCCCGAGCAGCGGGCCATAGATCGAACTTCCCCCGAACAGGACAATCAGCAGGAAAAAGATCGAGAGCCCGAAGGTGATGAAATCCGAGCTGATGTACTGGTTCTGCTGCGCGATCAGCGCACCCGCCAGGCCGCAGGTGACCGCGCTGATGACGAAGGCCAGCACTTTGAAGCGATAGACGCTCACGCCCACGCTTTCTGCGGCGACCTCAGCGGCTGCGACGGCCTTGAAGGCGCGGCCGTACTTTCCATTGAGCAACGCCCGGATCATCAGGTGGGCAACCAGCCCGAGCGCGCCGACGAACCACACCCATTCAGGCGCGCCGAAAGGGCGTCCAAAAAACGACGGTGCCACTACCCCATAGATACCTTGCTGTCCGGCGAAAACGTCCTGCCACTCGGAGACAATTTTCTCGACCACGATGCCGAAGGCAATCGTGACCATCGCCAGTGCCGGGCCTTTGACCCGCAGCGCCGGCAGGGCAATCACCACGCCGAAAACGCCGGCAACGACGCCACTCGCCGCAAATGCCAGCCACGGGTTCCATCCCGCCTTGGTCGTGAGCAGCGCGACGGTATAGGCGCCGACGGCAAACAGGCCCGCATGGCCGAGCGATTTCTGTCCGGTCCATCCGACCAGGACGTTCATCCCAATCGCGGCGAGATAATTCACGCCGACCAGGAACATGACCTTGAGATAAAAGCCATTGGCGGTCGCCAGCGGCAGGAGAATGATCGCCGCGACCGCGACCGCCAGGCCGAGAAGGTGTGACTTGCCGCGCATCAAACCTTCTCCACCTGGCGTTGGCCAAGCAGCCCCTGGGGCTTGAGCACGAGCACGAGGATGATCACGACGAAGATACTGATCTCGCGCAATTCGGCATGCCAGAGGCCGACCAGGGCCTCCATCAGGCCGAGCAGGAACCCGCCGAGCATGCAGCCGCGGGGGTTATTCAACCCGCCCACAATTGCCGCCGAGAAGGCTTTGAGCGCAATCGTCAGCCCCATGAAGATCGAGGCGGTCGTGATCGGAGCAATCAGCATTCCGGCCAGGCCAGCCAGACTTGAACTCACCACGAAGGCCAGCACCACGATCGCCGAGACATTGATGCCCATCAGCGTGGCCGCGTTGCGGCTGTGGGCGACGGCACGCACCGCCTTGCCCAGACGCGTGCGATTCAGCGCCAGATCAAGGAGGACCATGACGAGGATGCTCGATGCCAGGACCAGTACTTCCTGGGGCAGCACGCCCGCGCCCCCGATCCGGATGACCTCGTTGCCAAATGGAGACGCCATGACGATTGGCGTTGGCCCCCAGACCGCCAGCGCGGCGTTCTGGATGATGATGCCAAAGCCGATCGTGCTCATGACCCAGGCCATGCCACCCAAGCCCACGAACGGTCGCACCGCCGTGTAGTAAAGCAGAACGCCGAAGATGCCCAATACGCCCACGCTGGCCAGAAGGCCCAGTGCGTAGCGCAGCGGCGTCACGTCCTCCGGCGCAAGTGTGCCCGTCAGGTTCTGTCCGGCGAGCAGGAACACAGCCGATACACCGACCAGCGTGCCGACCGACAGGAATTCACCCTGCCCGAAATTGAATGTCTTGGTGGTGGTGTGCGTAATGCTGAATCCAAGGGCGACCAGCCCGTAGATACCGCCGAGCGCCAGCCCGCTGAACACCGCCTGAAGGATTGCAACCATTGTCTGTCGAGTTTTCCGCTACGGGTTCCGCGCGCGCCGCCCGGACGGGCTGCGCGCGGGAACAGCACCGCTTACTTCTTCAGGTCAGCCTTGGTGATTGCCTTGGTGTACTCGTCTTCGTAGCGACCGGCCACGCCATCTTTCCAGCGCGCCAGGTAAAAGTCGTCGACCGAGAGGCCTTCGTGGTTGGCCTTCGTGAACGGCGTGTTGTAGGTTTTGATGACACCTTCGACACCGGTGACTTTCTCAAGCGCCGCAGCAACCTTTTCACCATCCGTCGTGCCGGCGAGCTTGATCGCGGCAGCCAGCAGCAGCGTCGAGTCATACGACTGGGCAGCGCAGGCAAACGTGGTCATCGTCGGGAAGTTCTTGCGAACGCGCTCGCCCAGCGACTTGGCGCGGGCGTTGCTGTCTTCCGTCGTGGAGGCCGCGAGGATCATGTGCTCGGAGAGCTTCGGGCCAGTCATCCGGTAATAGAGCGAGCTCAGGATCCCCCAGGTCGCCAGGGCCGTCGGCATGTAGTTGATTTTTTCCATGCTCTTGGCAACGTTGGCCGCGCCGTCCGCGATCGCGTAGACGATGACCGTATCGGCGCCAGTGGCCTTGATCTTGGTGAGTTGCGAGGTAATGTCCGTATCCTTGGGTCCGAACTTCTCGATCGCAACCGGCGTGATGCCGTGCTGGGCAAGCACCTCTGTGGCGTCCTTGATGCCGGCCTGGCCGTAGCCCGTGGAGTCGGCGATGATGGCGATCTTTTTGTTCTTGGACGCCTTCACCGCGTAAGCGACGAGCAGCGAGACCTGCTCACGATCGACCATCGAAACCCGGAAAAGGTAATTCTGCGCTTCGTTGGCGTAGCGTGTCGTGATCTCCGTTGCCGTGGCGATCGGTACGACGACCGGCACCTTGCGCTGCTGGGGAATGTGCAGCCAGGCCAGCGCGTTGCCGGAGTTCCCAGGTCCGATGACACCGGCGACCTTTTCGTTGTCGATGAGCTCGGTCATGTTCTGTATTGATTTTGGCGGTGTGCCGAGATCGTCGCGAATCACGCCGACGACTTTGCGCCCGAGCAGGCCGCCCGCCTTGTTGATGTCCTCGATCGCGGCCTCAAAGCCCCAGCGCCCGGCAATGCCGAGTTCCGCCGTGCCGCCCGCAGACTGGTCTGCGTTGTAGCCGAACTTGATGTCTTGTGCCTGCGCCGTGCCCAGTGCGCAGCTCGCGCCGAGCACAAGCGTCGCCGCCAGTTTGTGTGCGAATTTCATGATTGTCTCCTCGGGAATACTCAAAATTTTCTGGTCTGGCCCGTTGAGCGGCCGACCGGATCGTTATTGCTCTGGAGCACTATCATACCGAGTCCGCAGGCAGCGCGGCGAAATCCCTGCGGTCAGCCAATTGCCGCAACCTGGCCGCCCCACGCGACCCCGACAGGCTGAGCTCCCGCCCGACCCAAACGACGAGGCTTGCCGGGCACCGGGTTCAGTAGTGCTCCGGCGCCAGCGGCGTCCGACCCCGGATAAGATCAGCGGCCTTTTCCGCGATCATCATGGTGGGTGCCCCGGTGTTGCCCGACGACATGCCGGGCATCACGGAAGCATCGACCACGCGCAACCCTTCCAACCCGCGCACGCGCAGGGCGCTATCGACCACGGCCGTGGGGTCCGAATCGGGGCCCATCCTGCAAGTGCCCATGAAATGCCAGGCCGTCCCCCCGCGCTGGCGCGCGCACTCGAGCAATTCATCGTCGCCCAGGGCTGTCGCGGGCGGGAAATCGTCGGCCTCGCAATACTTGAGCAACGGCGCGCTGTGCAGCATGCGACGCGCCAGCCGCAAACCATCGACCACCGTGCGGCAATCGGCCGGATCGGAGAGATAGTTGGGCTGGATGCGCGGCAACTCGAAGGGATCCCGGGATCTTGCCCGCACGAAACCGGTACTGTTCGGTCGCAGGTGGTAGAACCCGAGCGTCATCCCCGGAAAATCGTCGAGTTTGCCGGCGATGCCTGACGCGTAGCTGCCCGGAGAAAAATGGAATTGCAGGTCGTTATCCGTGATGTCGGGGCGCGACGACGTGAAGGCGTAGGCTACCGAGGGACTGATCGCCAGCAGGCTTGGGCGCCCGGTGGCCCAGCGCAAAATCTCGCGCCCGAGGCGCCAGCCGCGCGCGGTACTGTTGATGGTCTCGGCACCGCGCACCCGCACCACCGATCGCACCATGAAATGATCCTGGAAATTCTCCCCCACGCCGCGCAGTGCGTGCCGCAGCGGGATGCCCAGACTGTTGAGCAGCGCCGGATCGCCCACACCCGAAAGCTGAAGCAATTTGGGGGTATTGGCAGCGCCTGCGCTCAGGATGACCTCGCGCCGGGCCAGGATGCGGCGGGCGGGCGCGTTTCGGTCCGCCTGGACGACGACCCCGGTGGCCCGGCGTCCGTCGAAGAGGATCTCCGTCGCCTGGGCGCGGGTGCGCACCGCAAGGTTGGGTCGTCGCATGGCCGGCCGCAGAAAGGCGCGGGCGGCACTGAAGCGCCAACCGCCCTGGATCCATCGCTGATAGTAGCCGGCTCCCTTCTGGCTGGCCGCGTTGTAATCGATATGGGAGGCAAGCCCGAGCTCGGCCGCCCCGGCGATGAAGGCATCGCATAGCGGATGACGCCAGTCGCAGTCCGTGATCGGCAAGAGCCCGTCCGTGCCGCGGTAACGCGGATCTGCATTGCCGATCCTGCGCTCGGTGCGCTTGAAATAGGGCAGGACTTCGGCGTAAGACCAGCCGTCGTTTCCCCGGGCCGCCCAACCGTCATAATCGCGGGGCAGGCCGCGGGTGTAATTGAACCCGTTGATCGCGCTTGAACCACCGAGCGTGCGGCCCATGCGGGTCACCACGCTGCGCCCGGCGATGTTGTCGCTGGGCTCAGTCTGAAAATCCCACGTATACCGTGGATCGTGCCCGACCTTGATGAACCCGGCCGGTATATGAATGAACGGATTGCGGTCCGGGAGACCGGCCTCCAGCACGCAGACCGTTACGCCGGCGTCCTCGGAAAGACGGTGCGCCAGCAGGCACCCTGCAGCGCCTGCGCCCACGATCACGTAGTCGAAACTCTCGGCGTCCCGGGCGATCGGGTTCCCCATGGCGGCACATCCTTGTTCTTTTTGTTTAAATAGTCCCCTGCGCGTAGTGTGGCCGACCGACATCCACCCGTCAAATCCACTACGACAAAAAACAGAACAATATCGGGGAGCATTCAGATGACCGCACACAAGACCGCCCGCGGGTCGCCGACAGCCAAGCAACTGCCGTCCACACAACTGATATCGATTTACCGGCAGATGCTGCGCATCCGCGCTTTCGACGAACGTACGGCGACACTTTTTGCCGAGGGCCTGGTCAAGGGCACGGCCCACAGCTACGTCGGCCAGGAAGCGATCGCAGCAGCCGTCTGCGCAAACCTGCACGAGGATGACTATATCGGCAGCTACCACCGCGGTCATGGCCATTGCATCGCCAAGGGGGCGAATCTCGGCCGCATGATGGCCGAGCTCATGGGACGCAGCGAAGGCTACTGCGGCGGGCTTGGCGGCTCGATGCACATCGCCGACATTTCGCTCGGCATCTTCGGCGCCAACGGGATCGTGGGCGCGGCGATGCCGCTGTGCTCGGGCGCCGCGCTCGCCGCAAAGCTGCGCGACAAGAACCAGGCGGCCGTGGCGTTCTTTGGCGACGGGGCGTCGAACCAGGGCGTATTTCACGAATCGATGAACCTGGCCGCCGTCTGGAATCTGCCGCTCGTCTTCGTGTGCGAGAACAACCAGTATGCGCTCACGACGCCGATCGCCCGCACCACTGCGGGTGCCTCGATTGCCGGGCGCGCCGCAGGCTACGACGTGCCTTCCCTGCAAATCGACGGCAATGATGCCGAAGCGGTCTACGCGGCGGCGAAACGGGCCATTGCCCACGCGCGCAGCGGCAAGGGGCCCTTCCTCATTGAAGCGATGACCTATCGCTGGGGTCAGCACTCGATGCGCGCCAATCTGGTCGAGCCCAGAACCGACGAGGAACTCGCGCGCTGGAAGGCGCGCGATCCGATTGCGCGCGCTGAGCAGTTGTTGATCAAGCGACGCGCGCTCGATGCGCAACGGATCGAAGCGATGCGTGCGCAGGTTGCCACCGAGGTTGAGGCCGCAGTCGCGTTCGGCCTGGCGGGCACGCGCCCGACACTCGAAGTCGCACTTGCGTCGGTTTATGCGCCGCACGCAGCGGTGGCCGAACCTCCCGAAGGCGGTCGACAGATCTCCTTCGTCGAGGCCATCAACGAAGCCATGGGTCAGGAGATGGAGCGCGACCCCGACGTCATCCTGATGGGCGAAGACATCGGCGCTGCTGGTGGCATTTTCCAGGCAACGCGAGGCCTGATGGAACGCTTCGGCCAGGAGCGGGTTCGGGAAACGCCGATCACCGAGGCCACGTTCGTCGGCTGCGGGGTCGGCGCGGCGTTGGCGGGATTTCGCCCGGTCGTCGAAATCCAGATCTTCGATTTCGTCACGCTCGCCATCGACATGATCGTGAACCAGGCGGCAAAGTTTCGCTTCATGATGGGAGGCAAGCCGACAGTACCGCTGGTCATCCGGGGCCCGCATGGCGGCGGGATCCGCATGGCGGCGCAGCACAGTCAGTCCCTGGAAGCATGGTTCGCGCACACGCCGGGGCTGGTGGTGATCGGGCCATCGTCCCCGTTCGACGCCAAGGGCCTGCTGATTTCCGCGATCCGCGATGACAACCCGGTGATTTTCCTGGAAAGCAAGCTTCTCTATGCCAGTGCGTCCGGACCAGTCCCCGAGCAGGCCTATGCGATCCCCATCGGCAAGGGAATCATCAAACGCGCCGGCACCGACATCACCGTGGTGGCCACGATGGCGATGGTGCCTCGCGCCCTCGCCGCAGCCGAACAATTGGCCCAGGCGGGGATCTCAGTCGAAGTCATCGACCCGCGCACCCTCTACCCGCTTGATGAGGAGCTGATTCTCGACTCGGTTCGCAAGACACATCGGCTGGTCATCGCGCACGAAGCCTGTACGAACTTCGGCTTTGGTGCAGAGGTAGCCTCACGGGTATCGGAAAAAGCGTTCGACTGGCTCGATGCGCCCGTCACACGCATCGGGGCGCCTTTCATGCCGATGCCCTACGCGGACGAACTTGAGCGGCAGGTCATCCCCAC
>CAITPF010000367.1 GCA_903894155.1 uncultured beta proteobacterium
AGGTTAGGTTACTCGTAGATTATTGTCAATATTAATAGTATGGTCCAGATGAAACTCGATATCCGTTAGAGCGTCGCTGATCCATACTTTGGTGGACTGATCCCAAATCTTATCGGTGCTCTTGACCTAGCCCCTACAAACTAACTCAATTATTAATGTGAACCGATATCGCAATGCGACCACTAGCGCCCAACACAAATTGGCCTATCGATCGCCTGTAGTCTAGTGTTCAAAGCTATTTTCCTCATTTCGTTTACTTGTTTGTTTTGCTTATTTTCGACTGCTTGGCGCGCGTAGGCACAACCTGTTGGCGCCGAACCCCCCATCGGGCGGGGCTTCGCTGCGAAAATTTCTGACCGATTACGTAAAGACCAATAAAGCGCTGCCGACGGGTAAGGTTTCGGTACCCTACGCCCAGGGAAATTTAGCAGTAGCCCTAAAGGATCCTTCGTGGTCGATTTTGACGAATTGATAAAAAGTTGAGGCAACCATGTCAAAGCTGCTTCAGAGGGCCAAAACCCACCACACCAACAACTTCCGTTCGCCAAGGTTCACAGCTTTCTCGCCAAAATGACCAACGACTAACCTCTGAACCGACGACCAAAAAGTCATGAGGTTTTGAGACAAACGGGCTTTGAGACCACTTTTACGGGCCGCGGCCACATGTCGCAGTCAAGAGGTAGAGGCGCAAAGCCCCGCACTGTGCGGGGCTCGTGGCATACCGAACCTCTGCATAGCGGGTTCGAGCTTTAAGTTTTGGCGGAGGCGCAGGGATTCGAACCCTGGATGCAAGTTTTAGCTCACATACTCCCTTAGCAGGGGAGCCCCTTCAGCCTCTCGGGCACGCCTCCTAGCCAGGTTCGCATTCTAGCACGGCGATCGCGAAAGACCGCAGCGCCAGTCTCGCGAAAAATCAGACCGCGGTGGCGGCTCTGGTTTCCAGCCCGAACGCCTTGTGCAGGGCGCGCACGGCAAGCTCCATGTACTTGTCGCCGATCAGGACCGAGGTCTTGATTTCGCTTGTGCTGATCATCTGGATATTGATGCCCTCTTCCGCAAGCGTGCGGAACATCAGGCTCGCGACCCCGGCGTGCGACCGCATGCCGATACCGACAATCGAAACTTTCGCGACCTTGTCGTCGGAGATGACTTCGCGCGCACCGACCGCCGGGGCCACCGTCGACTTCAGTAAATCAAGCGTACGGACGAATTCGCTGCGGTTGACCGTGAACGAAAAATCGGTCGTGCCAGCCACCGACTGGTTCTGGACGATCATGTCGACATCGATATTGGCATCGGCGACCTTGCCGAGAATCGCGTAGGCGACGCCGGGCTTGTCGGGTACGCCCAGCAGGGTGACTTTGGCTTCGTCGCGACTAAAGGCGATGCCGGAGACAACGGCAGCTTCCATTTTTTCATCTTCCTCAAAGGTGATCAGGGTGCCGGACTTCATTTCTTCATCCAGCGACATGTCGGGATCTGTCAGTGACGACAGCACGCGCGTGGGAACGCGGTACTTGCCCGCGAATTCGACGGAACGGATCTGCAGCACCTTGGATCCGAGCGAGGCCATTTCAAGCATCTCTTCGAAGGAGATGACCGAAAGGCGACGGGCATCGGGTTCGACACGCGGATCGGTCGTGTAGACGCCATCGACGTCGGTATAAATCAGGCATTCGTCGGCTTTGAGCGCGGCGGCGACGGCGACGGCGGACGTGTCGGAGCCGCCACGGCCCAAGGTGGTGATGTTGCCGCCCTCGTCCACGCCCTGGAACCCGGTGACCACGACGACGTAACCGGCGTCGAGATCGGCACGGATGCGGGCATCGTCGATGGAGGTGATGCGCGCCTTGGTGTAGGCCGAATCCGTGTGCACCGGCACCTGCCAGCCCGCATAGCTGCGCGCCTTGAGGCCTTGCGACTGGAGCGCCAGCGCAAGCAGGCCGCTGGAGGCCTGCTCGCCGGTCGCGGCGATCATGTCGAGCTCGCGGCCATCAGGCATTGCCGAGATCTCGCGCGCCAGACCGAGCAGGCGGTTGGTTTCGCCGGACATGGCCGAGGGTACGACCACGACCTGGTGGCCGGCTGCGTGCCACTTGGCGACCCGCCGGGCGACGTTCTTGATGCGTTCGACCGAACCCATCGAGGTTCCGCCGTATTTATGAACGATGATAGACATAATGTTGACTGAGGAAATCAGGGATGCGATGCGAGCCCTGGTACGCCGGAATTAGCCAGCAAGCTCGGGCAAAGCCAGTCATTTTAACGCGAACTGGCGACGACGCGCCCGCGCACGCACCGGACCTCGAGTGCGCCGTGGCGCCAGACAAGGTTGCGATCGTGGCCCAGGGCATGCAGGCTGCGCAACTGTCGCAGCAACTCGCAGAGCCGGCGCTCGCCCGGCATGCGCGCGCCCTGGCTGGCCAGCCAGCGCCGCATCGCCAGCGCCTGACGCGGCTCGCTCAGGGCCCGCCAGGCGTGCAGGCTGAAGCTGCCATCGACCGGATCGCACTGCAGTGCGGCGAGATCGTGCGCGGCCACTTCGTCGAGTATCGCGGCCACATCGGCCGCCTGACGGGCGTGACGCGCCAGCGTCTGCTCCCACGCGGGCCAGTGGGCACGCAACCCGGGGGCCAGTGCGCTTCTGAGCGCCCCCCGGGCGTAGCCGGGATCCGTATTGCTGGGATCTTCAACCGGGCTCCAGCCTGTGGCGCCGGTGAACTTGCCGATCAATCCGACGATTTGCTCCCGATCGACTTCAAGCCAGGGCCTCAACAGGCGCAGGCCACCGCGCATCGTATCGGGCCGCATGGCCGACATGCCATCGACGCCCGTGCCGCGCAAAAGACGCAGCAACACGGTCTCCGCCTGGTCGCGCCGGTGGTGCGCGAGCAGGATCACTTCAATCCCGGCCTCAGCGGCCATTTCGCTGAGCGCTTCGTAACGCGCCTCCCGCGCGGCGCCCTCCACGCCAAGGCCCAGCGCCGTATCGACCCGCACATGACGCGTGCAAAGCGGAAGTTCCAGCAAATCGGCCAGGCGTTGCACGCCTGCGCTCCACTGGTCGGCCTCGGCCGCCAGGCCGTGATGCACGTGAAACAGATGTAACGGGTGATCGCTGCCGCGCAGCAAACTGGCTGCAGCGACGGCAAGTGCCGAAGAATCGGCGCCACCACTACAGGCAACGGCGACCGGCACCCCGGGTGCCAGGGCAGCGACCGACGCGGCGAGCGCCGCAAACGGCTCGCTCAGCCCTTGCGCAGATTCTGCGTCCGGAAGATCAGGCGCGCACTGGCGTGAACCGGCCATACGAAAGCACACGCTGCAGACGGTGCTCAATCAATTCGGCCGGCGACATGCCCGACAGCTGGCGCAGTGAATCGCCAAGCGCGCGACGCAACAGGCGAGCCATTACGCGCGGATCACGTTGTGCGCCGCCAATCGGCTCGTTGACGACCCGGTCGATCAGCCCGAGCTCCTTCAGGCGCGGAGCGGTAATGGCAAGCGCCGCAGCCGCCTCGGGCGCCTTATCGGGGCTGCGCCACAAGATCGACGCGCACCCCTCGGGAGAGATCACCGAGTAGGTGGAATACTGCAACATCATGACAACGTTGCCCACTGCAATGGCAAGGGCACCGCCCGAACCGCCCTCGCCGATGATGGTTGCGATGATCGGCACTTTGAGCTCGGCCATGGCATACAGATTGTGGCCAATCGCTTCGGACTGGCCGCGTTCTTCAGCGCCAATCCCGGGATAGGCGCCCGGGGTATCGACGAACGTGAAGACGGGCAGGCTGAATTTCTCGGCCAGGCGCATCAGCCGCAAGGCCTTGCGGTAGCCCTCAGGTCGGGGCATGCCGAAATTGCGCGCGGCGCGCTCCTTGGTGTCGCGGCCTTTCTGGTGACCGATCACCATGCACGGGGTGCCATTGAATCGCGCCATCCCGCCGACGATCGACAAGTCGTCCGCGTACATGCGATCACCATGCAGTTCATGGAAATCGGTGAAGATTTCGCGCACGTAATCAAGCGTGTAGGGGCGCTGCGGGTGGCGCGCGACCAGCGCCGTCTGCCAGGGCGTGAGCTTGGCGTAGATTTCTTTGGCCAGATTCTGGCTTTTCTGCTGCAGACGTCCGATTTCGTCGGAGATGTCGACAGCCGAATCGGCCTGGACATAGCGGAGCTGCTCGATCTTGCCCTCGAGCTCGCCCAGCGGCTGTTCAAACTCCAGAAAGGTGTTGCGCATGTCTTGGGTGATTCCGTGATCGTTGAGCCGTCACAGTCGGCTCGATAAACCGGCGCCTCGGGCGCCGGCCTGACTAATACTCCACCGGCAGGGGGTCAAGGCTGCGCCACAGGTACCACGTGGCCACGGTACGCCAGGGCTGCCAGGCCTGCGAAACCTCTCGCGCTTCAAAGCGCGAGACGGGCTCCCCACTAAAGTAGTGTAACGAGATTGCCTTCAACAGTCCGATATCGTCGAGCGGAAGAATATCCGGGCGCTGCAGGTTGAAGATGAGGAACATTTCCGCCGTCCAGCGGCCGATGCCGCGAATCTCGGTCAACTCGGCAATCACTGCCTCGTCTTCCATCTTGATCCAGTTGTTCGGATGAACCTGCTTTTCACGAAAATGTGTCGATAAATCAAGAATGTATTCGGCCTTGCGCTGCGAAAGGCCTGCTGACCGCAAGCTTTCCATGCCGGATCGCTGCACGCTGGCGGGGGTCGGGCGCCGGCCACAGGTTGCCAGGAACCGCTGCCAGACGGATTCGGCGGCCTTGACGGAAATCTGCTGCCCCACGATCGAGCGCGCCAGCGTCACGAAGGGGTTGCCGCGCGTCGTCAGCCACACTTCCGGGTGCTGGGGGATGAGCTTCTTCATGATTCGATCGCGCCGCATGAGCTGCGACACGGCCGAATCCCAGTACTCGGGCTTTGCCGCGGAGGGCGTGAGAATGGACATTGCGAATTTCCTCAGTGCCTGCGCCACTGCGTGACGCCGCCGGGCTTGTCCTCGAGTTCGATGCCCAGCGCCTTGAGCTGCGCGCGCACCTCGTCGGCCCCGGCGAAGTCCCTTGCCGCTTTTGCTGCCGCACGCTTCTGGATCATCTGGTCGATCTCCTGTTCGGTGACCTGCTCGGCTGTGCCTGAGGGAAGGTTTCCCGACGCGGCATCGTCCATCGCGCGCCGCGTGTAGCGGCTCGGACTCTGGAAATACGCAGCCGGATTCTGACCCAGCAGGCCGAGCAGGCCTGCCAGCGCCCTGAGCTGGCCGCTGAGGGCAGGATCGCGCGTGCGGTTCGCCTGCCCCGCCAGATCAAAAAGCGCAGCAATTGCGCCGGCGGTATTGAAATCGTCGTTCATTGCCGCGCGCAAGGCAAGCGCGGCGGGGATCGACCAGTCGATTTCCGCCGACGCGGGCGGAACGTTCTGCAACGTCTGGTAGAGGCGGTCGAGCGAAAGCTGGGCATCGACCAGGTTGTCCGGCGCGTAATTCTGGGGGCTGCGATAGTGGTTGCGCACAATGAAAAACCGCAGCATCTCGGCCTCGCGCGGATTGACCTGGTAGGTCGCGCTTTCGTCGGACTGGCCCGCAATGCCAATCGTCTGGCGGATCGTGCGGAAATTGCCAAGCGACTTGGACATTTTGTCGGAATCCACCATCAGCGGCCCGCAGTGCATCCAGGTGTTGGCCAGCGTGCCGCCAAATGCGCCCTCGGTCTGCGCGATCTCGTTTTCGTGATGGGGAAACTTCAGATCCGGGCCGCCGCCGTGGATATCGAGCGGAATGCCGAGCAGCGCCTTGCTCATTGCCGAGCATTCGATATGCCAGCCCGGACGCCCAAAGCCATAGGGAGACTCCCAGCGCGTATCCGGGGGCTCATGCTCCTTTGCGGATTTCCAGAGGACGAAGTCAAGCGGATCGCGCTTGGACGAGACAACGGCCACGCGCTCGCCGGCACGCAGATCGTCGAGCGACTTGCCCGACAGCTTGCCGTAGCCGGGAAACTCGCGCACGGCAAAGTTTACGTCGCCATCCTCGGCGTGATAGGCCAGGCCGCGCTGCTCGAGGCGCGCGATGATATCGAGCATTTCGCCCACATATTCGGTCGCCCGCGGCTCGCAATCAGGCGCTTGGACGCCCAGTGCGCGCTCGTCGGCGTGCATGGCCTCGATGAAAAATGCGGTCACCTCGCCGATGCGCCTGCCCGACTCGACCGCGCGCCGAATGATCTTGTCGTCGATATCCGTAATATTGCGCACATAGGTCACAGCCAGGCCGCACTGGCGCAGCCAGCGCTGAACCACGTCAAAACTCACGAGCATGCGCGCATGCCCGAGGTGACAGAAGTCGTAGACAGTCATCCCGCAGACGTACAGGCCGGCATTGCCGGCGCGCACGGGCGTGAAGGGGTGCTTGGTTCGGGACAGCGAATCGTAAATCTGCAACATGCGAATGTAAGGCTAAAATGCAGGTCGACCAGTATAGCAATTGGGAACCCTGCGCCTTGAACCCTAAGCCAAGCATTCGTTTCGTAGCGCTCGCGCTGATCGCGTTTGCGCTGGCGCCGGGGCTTGTCCGCGCGCAGATGCAGCCCAGCATCAACCCGCTGGCAGGCAACGCCACCATGAGCAGCGGCGCGCAAACGCCCACGCAAATGGGCCCGGGCGGGCAGCCACTGATCTACGGCGACAAACTACCTGATCGCGGCTGGGATGGCCTGGCCAAGCTGCTTGAAGCCATCAGCCCTTCGTACGATACGCGCGTTCCGCCTTCGGCCACCGATATCGCGCGCCGCATCGAAAGCCTCCTCGCGGCCAGCCGGTCCAGCCAGGCGCTGGAGGAGATCGACAAGTACCAGGCGGCGGAGGCCGGTAAAACCTCGCCCGGAACCGATGTGCAGATCATGTTCCTGCGCGCCAGGACGCTGGCTGCGCTCGATCGCGTTGGCGAAGCGGAAATCATCTACCGCCAGATGACCATGCGGTTTCCCGAACTGCCCGAGCCCTGGAACAACCTGGCCGCCATCTACGCCTCGCGCGACGATCTGGACCAGGCCCGACGGGCGCTTGAGACGTCCATCATGATCTACCCCGATTACGCAATCGCGCACGCCAATCTGGGCGATATTCAGCTCAAGCTCGCGTTACGCGCCTACCAGCGCGCTGCCGCCCTCGGGGTCGCGGGGGGTGTACGCTCGCGCATCCAGGGCGTCAACGCGATGCTCAGTGGTCAGCCGTTCCCGAGCGACGCTGCCCCTCGGGTGCCCCCGCAAAACGCAGCCGCGACGAATCCCGCCTCCGCAAATACCGCGACCAGCGCAAAAAGCACCAATTCCAGCAATGTCACCCGTCAGCCGGAGACCCCCGCAAAATGACACCATTTCATTCCCGGCGGCGCCTCGTGCGCGGCCTGATCCTTGCCGGCGCACTCGGCACGGCCGGCCAAGCTGCCATGGCCGCAGCACCCACCGCATCCACCACTCCACCACAGGGTACTAAAACCATGAGCACTAATCCGCGCGTCAAGTTCCAGACCAACTATGGCGACTTCGTCATCACCCTCGACGCTGTGAAGGCCCCAAAGACAGTCGCCAATTTCCTGGCGTACGTCAACGACGGGTTTTTCGACGGCACGGTCTTTCACCGCGTCATCGATGGATTCATGATCCAGGGCGGCGGATTCGAGCCCGGCATGAAGCAAAAGCCGACCAAGGGTCCGGTTGAAAACGAAGCCAACAATGGCCTGAAAAACGATGATTACACCGTCGCGATGGCTCGCACCAGCGATCCGCACTCCGCGACGGCGCAGTTCTTCATCAACGTCAAGAACAACGATTTCCTGAACCATACCGCGCCGACGGGCCAGGGCTGGGGCTACGCCGTGTTCGGCAAGATCACGGAAGGCAAGGATGTCGTTGACAAGATCAAGGCGGTGCGCACGAGCAACAAGGGCCCTCACCAGAACGTCCCGAACGAGGACGTGACCATCATCAAGGCAGTCGTCATTGAATAACATCACGATCGCAGGCCCCGTGTGGCTGGCTTCGGACGTTCACCTCGGGCAAAACACACCAGCAACTTCCGAGGCCTTCCGGGAGTTCCTGCTGCTCGCCGCGAGCGAAGCGGCGGCGCTGCTCTTGCCGGGGGATATTTTCGACGCATGGATCGGCGATGACATCGCCGTGATGGCGCCACCGTGGCTGGCACAGGATCTGATGGCGCTGAAGTTGGCTGCCTCGAAGATTCCGGTGTGGCTTGGCCGGGGCAACCGGGATTTCCTGATGGGTCAGGCGCTCGCGAGCGGGCTGGGCGCACGCCTGCTGCCCGAGCAGGCACGGATCACCATAGGATCACGCACGCTTCTCCTGAGCCACGGAGACGAGTACTGCACCGATGACACGGCGTACCAGCAGTTCCGGGCCATGGTGCGCAACCCCGCCTGGCAGGCTGGCTTCCTGGCCCGCAGTGTGCCCGAACGCCTGGCGATGGCTGCACAGGCCCGCGGCGAGAGTATGACGGCCAACCAGGTGAAATCCAACGACATCATGGACGTGAACGCCGATGCTGTCGCTGCGGTGATCCGCCAAACAGGGGTTTCGCTGATCGTGCACGGGCATACGCACCGCCCCGGGCGCAACGTGCTCACGGTAGACGGCAATCGTTGCGAGCGCTGGGTGCTGCCCGACTGGGATTGCGATCATGCCGACGAAGGACATCCCCCGCGCGGCGGTTGGCTGGTCATTGATGAGGATGGGCTGACGCTCTTTGACCTGGATCGCGCCTGACGGCAACGGGCCTGATCAGCCGCGCGTCACGAGCCAGACGGCCACGACCGCCCCAAGTACGATGCGATACCAGCCAAAGGCACGATAGGTGTGCCCGGACAGATAGGCCAGCAGGCCCTTGACGACCAGCAAGGCGCTGAAAAACGCCGTCACGAAGCCCACGGCAATTGCCGTGGCATCTGCCTGCGTCAGCAAGCTGGCATTCTTGATCAGGTCATAGCCGGCGGCAGCCAGCATGATCGGCATTGCCAGAAAAAACGAAAACTCAGTGGCGGTGCGGCGTTCGACGCCGACCAGCATGCCTGCGATGATCGTCGCGGCCGAGCGCGAAGTGCCAGGAATCATCGCCAGGCATTGTGCCAACCCGATGATCAGAGCCTGCCGCCACGTGATCGACTCCAGTGAATCCGCCGTCACCACCATGGGAGCCATGCCAGGCTTGCGGGTGCGCTCGACCCACAACATGATGAATCCGCCCAGTACCAGTGTGACAACGATCACTGACGGATCGTAGAAGAGCGCCTTGATCGACTTGATGAACAGAAACCCGATCACTGCGGCCGGGAGGAACGCGACGGTCAGGTTCAGCGTAAACGATAGCTCGGCGGGGTCACGCCGCAACGTGCCCACGATCAGCTTGATCAACCGTTCGCGGAAAATCCACATGACAGCGAGAATCGAACCAAACTGAATCACGACCTCGAAGACCTTCCCGTCAGTCGATGAAAAATTGATCCACTCGCCGACCAATATCAGGTGTGCAGTGCTCGAGATCGGGAGGAACTCGGTAATGCCCTCCACGATGCCGAGAAAAAAGGCCTTGATCAGTTGCAGTGCTTCAATACTCATGATGACCCTGGTTAGTGTTCAGCGCCCGATTCTTGTTCAAGATGCCGTCGTTCGATGCGAACAAGCGCAACCCGGCGACCTTCGATTTTCGTCACCTCAAACCGGAACGTGGCTCCCGAGCCCATATACTCGCACGCATCCCCGGCGGACGGCAAATGGCCGAAGCGCTCCAGAAGGTAGCCCGCGAGCGTGGTGTAGTCCTGCTCATCGTCAACCAGGCCATCCGTGTCGAGAACCTGCTCCAGATGGTGCAAATCGGCCGCGCCGTCGACCGTCCATCGGCCGGGGCCATCCGCGACGATATCCGGCGTTTCGTCTTCGTCGGGAAACTCCCCTGCGATTGCCTCGAAAACGTCGATTGGCGTCACCAACCCCTGGATGGTGCCAAACTCGTCCGAAATCAGCACCAGCTGCCCTCTGGATCGCTTGAGCGTATCCATCAGCCGGATAATGCTGATCGTATCGTGGACCACAATCGGCTCGCGCAGGCTGACGGACTGCAATTGCCCGTGTGTCATGATGTCTGCGATCATGTCCTTGGCCCGGCCAATGCCGACCACATCGTCGAGCGTGCCACGGCACACCGGAAAGAAGCTGTGCGGCACTGAAGCGATTTGCTTCTGGATATCGCGCGGATCATCCTCAAGGTTGACCCACGAAACCTCGGTGCGTGGCGTCATGATCGAATGGATCGAGCGCTCAGCCAGCGTCAGCACGCCGCTCACCATGTTGCGCTCTTCGACACCAAAGGTGAGCCCGGGCAACTCCCCCGCTGGTCTCGGGGCGGCGTCCGCCTGATCGGGCAACTGCTTTCCAAGCAACCGGAGCACGGCCTCAGCAGTGCGCTCGCGCATGGGCCGCCTGGCCTCGAGTCTGAGCCCGCGGCTGCGGGCGACCTGATTGAGAAGCTCGATCAGGACCGAAAAGCCAATTGCGGCATAGAGATAGCCCTTGGGCACCGAAAACCCGAAGCTCTCGGCAACCAGCGAGAAGCCGATCATGAGGAGAAACCCAAGGCACAGAACCACCACCGTGGGGTGCGCGTTGACAAAGCGCGCCAGCGGCTTGGAAGCGATCAGCATGATGCCGACCGCGATCACGACGGCGGCCATCATGACCGCGAGTTGATCGACCATGCCAACGGCGGTAATGACGGCATCGAGCGAAAAGACCGCGTCAAGCACGACGATCTGCGTGACGATGACCCAGAAGGCGGAATGGACCCGCGCGTTGGTGCTCCCGTGGCGCGAGCCCTCGAGGCGCTCGTGCAGCTCGACAGTTCCCTTGAACAGCAGGAAGAACCCGCCCAGCATCAGGATGATGTCTCGCCCGGAAAACTCGGACCCGTAGAGCACCAGCCAGGGCTGCTTCAGTTGCACGAGCGCGGAGATGCCTGCGAGCAGGCCAAGTCGCATGATGAGGGCAAGCGACAGGCCGATGACGCGCGCGCGCTCGCGCTCCGACGGCGGCAGTTTATCCGCGATGATCGCGATGAAGATCAGGTTGTCGATCCCCAGGACGATCTCGAGGACGACCAGGGTCAGGAGTCCGACCCAGACCGTCGGGTCGAGCAGCCAATCCATCAGATGCTCCGCATGTTAATGAAGCATCCTATCGTAACGGATAAACATGACAGGAGGCGCTCACGCGCGGCCACGAGCGATACCGCGTGCAGGGCCAATTCAACCCGGCAGGATGTGCGTGAGCATCTGGGTGAAGATCCTCGGAGTGGCCGCCAGCACGCTTCCGGTCTCCATCCAGGTCTGCTCCCCCTCAAGATCGCCGACCAGGCCACCAGCCTCCAGCACCATCAGGCTGGCCGCGGCCATGTCCCACTGCTTCAGGCCGATGCCGCAAAAGCCATCGAGGCGCCCGGCAGCGACATACGCGAGATCGAGCACGACGGAGCCCGTGCGGCGAACGGCTGAGCATTTCGAGGCAAGGGCCCCGAACCTCGGCGCCGCGAGTTGGTCTGGGCCAAAGGAGCCAGGCCAGCGGGCGCCGAGCAGCGCGTCGTGGAATTTGGTCTGGCCGGAAACGCGCACGCGCCGATCATTGAGGAAGGCGCCACTGCCACGACTGGCAGTAAACAGTTCGTTGCGCGCGGGGTCGAAGATCACCGCGTGCATGACCTGGCCGCGCTGGCGCAGCGCGATCGAGACCGCGTAGGTGGGCAACCCGTGGATGAAGTTCGTCGTGCCGTCGAGCGGATCGATCACCCATTCGTTGGCTGCCAGCTCGCCCGCAGGCGGATGGCCGTGCTGCCCGGATTCCTCGGCGAGGAAGAGGTGATCTGGATAGGCGGTGCGCAGCACATCGATAATGGCCTCTTCCGCGGCGCGATCGACTTCCGTGACATAATCGTGGGGCCCCTTTCGGGATACTTGAAGCCGGTCAAGATCAATGCTGGCGCGGTTGATGATCGAACCGGCGCGTCGGGCTGCCTTGACGGCGATATTAAGCATTGGGTGCATGACAAATCGACTTTTTTCTGATTAACACGGCATTTTAGATGACTCTGGCATTTGACCGCGTCCGTTTCGTCATGACCGAGCCCAGTCACCCTGGAAACGTCGGTTCCGCCGCCCGCGCAATCAAGACGATGGGCTTCATGGAATTGGCGCTCGTGGCACCCCGCACGGGCGAAATCTCAGCCCAGCCCGAGGCGATCGCGCTGGCCAGCGGCGCCGCGGATGTGCTGGATGCCGCGATACTGTATCCCACGCTCGCCGATGCGCTGGCGCCCGTGACACTGGCCTTTGCCATGACTGCGCGTGAGCGCGATCTCGGCCCACCCACGCTGGATATCCGCGAAGCCGCGCGGCTTGCCGCGTCACACCTGGCCGGCCATCCCGACGCGCGCGTCGCCATCGTCGTGGGCACCGAGCGATCGGGGCTGACGAATGCCCAGATCGCACTGTGCCACCGGGTCTGCCATATTCCGGCAAATCCTGCCTACAGCTCGCTCAACGTTGCCCAGGCGTTGCAGCTTGCTGCCTGGGAGGTGCGCTACGCGTTGCTGAATCCGTCGGGTGCGGTGCCAGTCGCCGCCCTGCCGGTCGCCGCGGGCTTGCCCAACGCGCCAGGCGTTGGTGCGGGCGACGGCAGCGCGATACGCACAAGCAGCGACCCAGGCCGGCGGCCGGCGAGCAGCGAAGCGGTGCAGGCACTGATCACGCACCTTGAGCAGGCGCTCGAAGCGGTAAAATTCCTCGATCCGGCGCACCCGAAGAAGCTCATGCCCCGTATGCGGCATCTGTTCGGGCGCTCTGCGCTTACGCAAGACGAAGTCGATATGTGGCGTGGCGTATGCACCGCCATGATCGCCACGGCCCACCGGGCGTACCCACCCGGAAAGCCCGGTTAATCTCCCCCGGCCCCTTTCGCTGCGCTACCATCCCAACGCTATGCTGAACAATCTGCGCGAAGACATCGCCTGCATCCTCGAGCGAGATCCTGCTGCCCGCAGCAAGCTCGAGGTGATCACCTGTTACCCGGGGCTGCACGCGATCATGATCCACCGTGCAGCCCACTGGCTGTGGGCGGCCGGCTTTCTCTGGCTTGGCCGCTTCGTTTCGCATATCGGACGCATGCTGACCGGCATCGAGATTCACCCGGGCGCCCAGATCGGGCGGCGCGTGTTCATTGATCACGGTTTCGGCGTGGTCGTTGGCGAAACAGCCGAAATCGGCGACGACTGCACGATTTACCAGGGGGTCACGCTGGGCGGCACACGGCTCTACAAAGGCGCCAAGCGCCACCCGACCCTGGGCAAGGGCGTCGTGGTCGGCGCGGGCGCCCAGATCCTTGGCGGCTTTACGGTCGGAGACGGTGCACGCATCGGCTCGAATGCCGTGGTGATCAAACCGGTACCCGCTGGCGCAACTGCCGTGGGCAACCCGGCGCGGATTATCGGGCACGATGAAACGACTGGTGCCGAGACGCCGGAATCACCGCCCGCAGGCTCGGTCGGGCGGTCTGACTCGCCGGCCGCTGGCGGCCGTCCTGCATCAGTGGTGCCGCCAATCACGCCTTGCGAGCAGGGAGCGCTCGATGCAACGCCGCTGCAGGCGCTTCTGTCGAAGGGTGCAGCACCTGCGGTCATCCAGGAGCCGGGCACCTTCACAGCCTACGCGGTTGACCCGGGCGCCTCAGATCCTCTGTTGCGGGTGTTGCATGAGCTGATTGCGCACACCGCGCAGCAGGATGCGCGCATCGCCAACCTGTGCCAGGCGGTCGAAGCGCTTGGATCCCGTGTCGAGACCCCTGCCGAACCCTTTGACGCGCAGCGCCTGAGCAAACTCGTCGACGAGTAACGACGCCGGGGAAAGACACCTGGTCAGCCAGGCCTTGCGGCTGGCAGGGGCGGAAAGGACGGTATGGCGGCCGGGATGGGGCCCTAGAAAACCAGATCAAGTCCTGTCATGCGACGCAGTTCTTCAGGACCTGCGCCGGAGCTGTCTTCAACGACCCTGACCACACCGCCGGGCTCGATCTGAAACACCGCCACGTCCGTATAGATGCGCGAAACACACTTGACGCCGGTCAGGGGATACGTGCAGCGCTCAACGAGTTTGCTCTGCCCATCCTTGGTCTGAAGATCCATCATCACGAATACTTCCTTCGCGCCAGCAGCGAGATCCATCGCGCCGCCTACTGCAGGAATAGCGCCGGGTTCGCCCGTGGACCAGTTCGCCAGGTCTCCATTGCGCGCAACCTGAAACGCGCCAAGCACGCAAATATCCAGGTGACCGCCGCGCATCATCCCGAATGAATCCGCATGGTGAAAGTAGCTGGCACCGGGCACGATGGTCACGGGCTGCTTGCCAGCGTTGATCAGGTCCCAGTCCTCTTCGCCCGCCGCGGGCGCGGGGCCCATGCCCAGCACACCGTTTTCGCTTTGCAGGAAGATATCCTTGTCTGTCGGAAGGAAGTTGCCGACCCGGGTGGGCAGCCCAATGCCCAGGTTGACGATCGCGCCTTCGGGAATATCGCGCGCGACGCGCTCGGCGACCTGGTCTCGTGTAAGGCGTTTCATGCTGAGGTGGCTCCCGTGACGCGCACGACGCGATTGACATAGGCACTAGGCGTGACGACGACCTCAGGATCGATCTGCCCGAGCTCGACGATCTCACTGACCTGCGCGATGGTCAGCATCGCGGCTGTGGCCATGATGGGCCCGAAGTTTCGCGCTGTCTTGCGATACGTGAGATTGCCCCAGCGATCGGCGACCAGGGCCTTGATCAGAGCGACCTCGGCTTTGATCGGAAGCTCGAAAACATAGTCGACCCCATCGATCGTGCGGACTTCCTTACCATCGGCCAGCGGCGTGCCCACGGCGGTACGCGTATAAAACCCGCCCACACCGGCACCGCCTGCGCGAATGCGCTCGGCTAGCGTGCCCTGAGGCACGAGCTCGAGCTCGAGCTTGCCCGCGCGATACAGGCCATCGAACACAAACGAATCTGCCTGTCGCGGGAACGAGCAGATTACCTTGCTGACCTGGCCGTTTTGCAGCAGGGCAGCGATACCCGTGGTGCCATTGCCGGCGTTGTTACTGACAATGGTGAGGTCGCGCGCGCCCTGTGCGATCAGGGCGTCGATCAGTTCGTGCGGTTGGCCGGCGCCGCCGAAGCCGCCGATCAGGACGATGGAGCCATCCCGGATGCCCTCGACAGCTGCTTGCAGATTGGGAACGATTTTGGAAATCATGTTGTTTTTTTGGTGGAGGCGCTATGTCGTGGCGGGGACACTTTACGTGCAGCATCATAGCCCGTGCGCGCGGCGGAACCAACCGACGCCAGCGCGCGCACCGGGTGAGGTCAGTCGGCCGTGGCGCCCGAGCTCTTGACCACTGGACCCCAGGTATCGACCTCCTTCTTCACAAACGCGCCGAACTCGGCGGGCGAGAGACGCTGGATGTCGGCACCGAGATCGGCGAGTCGCTTTTGCACGTCGGGCTTGGCCAGCGCCTTGTTGACGGCGGCGTTGATCTTGTCGACGATCGGCGCGGGCGTGCCTGCTGGCGCCATCAGGCCGAACCATGAGGTGATATCGAAATTCTTGTAGCCGAGTTCGGTCATCGTGGGCAAATCGGGGGCTGCGGCAGACCGCTTGGACGAGGTCACGGCCAGCGCGCGCAGCTTGCCCGACTGGACGAGCGGCCAGGACGACGGCATGTTGTCGAACATGAACTGGACTTGTCCGCCGACGAGATCGGTCAGGGCAGGCGAACTGCCTTTATAGGGAATATGGGCAACGTCAAGCCTGGTCTGCAGCTTGAAGAGCTCGCCGGTCAGGTGAATCGATGTGCCGCTGCCCGACGAGGCGAAGTTGAGTTTGCCCGGGTTCTTGTTGGCGTAGTCAACGAGTTCCTTGACGCTGTTGATCGGCAGCTTCGGGTTGATGACCAGGACGTTCGGCACTTTCGCCCCAAGCGCCACGGCGGTCAGGTCGCGCGTGATATCGAACTTAAGCTGCGGATAGAGGGTCTGGTTGATGGCACTTGTGACGGCCATCATCAGCAGGGTGTAGCCATCGGGCGCAGACCTGGCGACCAACTCGGCCGCAATGTTGCTCCCGGCGCCAGGCTTGTTCTCGACGACGAAGCTTTGCCCAAGCTCTTCGGTCAGCTCCTTGGCGATCACACGGGCCACGACATCAGTGGTGCCGCCAGCGGAAAATCCGACGACGACGCGCACGGCGTGATCCGGGAAAT
>CAITPF010000368.1 GCA_903894155.1 uncultured beta proteobacterium
CCACGCAGAGATAGACTGCGGGTGGCGCACCGCCGCGTTGCGGTTGCCGCAGCACCGCAGGAAATGAGATGCTAAAAGGGCCGCCGATGGCGGCCCTTCACGGTCAAGCCGCGTCTTGCCCGGACGGCCAGTCGCGGATATAGGCCTTGAGCATGTTGTTCTCGAACTTCTGCGCGCCGACAATCGCCTGCGCCATGTCGTAGAACGAGATCACGCCCTGCAGCGTCGGGCCATCCATGACAGGCATATAGCGCGCATGGTTTTCCAGCATGAGACGCTGGACCTCATCGGCGCTGGTATTGGGCGTGACACTGATCGGCGCATCGTCCATGATGCTGCGGATCGTTGTCGTGCCGACCGTGCCGCCATTGGCCTGGATGTGGCGGATGATCTCGCGAAACGTCAGCATGCCGACGAGTTCGCCGTGCTCCATGATGACGAGCGAGCCGATATCCTGGTCGCTCATGGTGCGCACGGCGTGGGCGACCTGCATGTCGGGTGACCCTGTATACAGGGCATCGCCCTTGATCCTCAGGACTTCACTGACTTTCAGCATGGTGAACCTCCGCCTTCATTGTGGTGGTTTGGCCGGACATTGTAATGTCGGGTCTTGCGCATTGTCATGCGGCGACAGCACATTTTCGAGCGTGGGCGCGTTGCTGCCCTGCACCAATTCGATGATGGCCTTCGCCAGGCGAGGCTGTTGCTGAAGTTCACAATGCGAGCGATCGATGGCCAAACGGTCAAAAAGCGGGCCGAACTGCGCCGTGCGCGGATCGCAAACGATCATCCAGCGCTCCGCCGCCCGGGATGTTTGCGCCGCGGCAACCAACCCGAGATCGCTGAGCGTATGCAGCAGTCGCAGCAGCGATTCGTGCTGGACGTTGGTGCAGCGGTCGAGTTCGGTGGGCGTCAGCCCCGGGGGATTGTTTTCGCGCGCGATTTCGAGGGCATCCAGCAGGGCGAGGGCGTCAATCAGATCCATGCCGGGTCGTGCCACCGTCTCCATGCGGTTGCTGCGGATCAGGGGAAGATTGGCGGCAAGGGTCGCACCCAGCAGCACGCCGATCCACGAAATGTAGATCCAGGCCAGGAATACAGGCACCGTCGCGAAGGTGCCGTAAATAATGGTGTAAGTGGGAAATTGCGCTATGTAGAACGCGAAGCCGATTTTCATGGTCTCGAGGATGACGGCCGTGAGCACGCCGCCTGCGAATGCGTCGCGCCAAAGCACCTTGCAGTTCGGCACCACCACAAAGATCGCGCCGAATCCGAGAATGGTCAGCGCAAACGGAACGGCTGAAATGCCGAGTTCGTCCAGGATATGAATCTGCGAGACCAGGCCGAGCGACTCGCGCGCCAGGTAGGTGGATGTCCAGAGGCTTGCGCCCAGCATCACCGGCCCCAGCGAAACGACCGCCCAGTAGACAAGAATGCGCTGGGACATCGGGCGCTGGCGTCCGACGTGCCAGATGTCATTGAGCGCCGAATCGATCGACATGATGAGCAGCAACGCCGTGACCATCAGGAATCCGCTGCCGATGGCCGTCAGCTTCGAGGCCTGGCGGGCGAATTCATTGAGGTACTGCATGACGTTGTCAGACACCGCGGCGGGCATCAGGTTTGTCGCCAGGAAATCCTGCAGCGCGTCGCTGTAGTCTTTGAAGAGGGGAAACGCGGTAAAAAGCGCGAGCGCCACCGCCAGCAAAGGCACGATCGAGAGCACCGTCGTGAAGGTCAGGCTGGCCGCAACCTCGATGATCTGGTCCTGAAGGCTGCGCGCAACGGCGAACCGGGCGATTCTCACCACCCGACGCCAGCCGCTGGTGCCCAGGGCCTCAATTCCGGCCTCGGAGGTATGGTCATTCATTCGCAATTCCTGTGTGCAGGCGATAATAGTAGTATGACTTACAAAGATGTAACGAACGATATTCCATTGGCAGATCAGACCTCGGTTGGGCGTTCAGCCGGGGCAAAGTCCGAGAGATCGGCTGATGCGTTGGCCGCTACGCCGACCGGTGCGCCGACCGATACGTTGGCTGGGTCGCCGCGCGTGGGTCTTGCGCGCACTGCGCTGGCGAGCCTGCTGGGTCTGATCTTGCTTTGCGTCCTGTGGGAAACAATCCTGGCACCGCTTCGGCCGGGAGGCTCGCTGCTGCTGCTCAAGGCGCTGCCGCTGGCGTTCGCGGTGCGCGGGGTGGCGCGCCGAAGCCTCTATACGATGCAGTGGGCGTCAATGCTCGTGCTGCTCTACCTGATGGAAGGCGTTGTCCGCGCCATGTCCGACCCGCCTGGCTTCTCAAGGGCGCTGGCTTGGGTCGAGATCCTGCTGTCTGTCACGTTCTTCGTCTGCGCGATCTTGTATGTCCGCCCCGCAAAGCAGGCGGCGAAACGGGCGTTGAAACAGGAGAAACAGGCCAGGCAGGCGAATCGGGCAAGTGCTGCCAGGGAGTCCACCTGATGGCCGCCGTCCGGCGACTCGGCGAGTTGACCGTCGCCAATTCGTTCGCAGGGCTGCCTGCGGATTTCTATACACGGCTTGCCACCCGGCCGCTGAAGGCGCCCCGGGTGCTGCATGCGAATCCGGCAGCGGCTGAGCTGCTCGGGCTGGATCCCCAGGTGCTCGCACAGCCTGAGTTTCTGGACGTCGTCAGCGGCACGTGCCCGCTGCCGGGCGGGGATACCCTTTCTGCTGTCTATAGCGGGCATCAGTTCGGCGTGTGGGCGGGCCAGCTCGGGGATGGCCGTGCGCATTTGCTGGGCGAGGTTATCGGCCCGACAGGCCCCTGGGAGCTTCAGCTCAAGGGCGCGGGCATGACGCCGTATTCCCGAATGGGCGACGGCCGGGCCGTGCTGCGCTCATCCGTGCGCGAGTACCTCGCGAGCGAAGCCATGCAGGGGCTCGGGATCCCGACCACGCGTGCGCTCGCCCTGGTCACCGCCGACGACCCCGTCTTTCGTGAAACGGTCGAGACGGCGGCCGTCGTGACCCGCATGGCACCGTCGTTCGTGCGCTTTGGCTCTTTTGAGCACTGGGCCGCCAACAAACGACCGGATTATCTTCGCGCCCTGGCGGATTACGTCATCGACCGGCATTATCCGGCGTGCCGCGAACCGGCTGGCGGGGACCCCGCAGCGCCTTACGTCAACCTGCTGCAGGCGGTCGTCGAGCGCACGGCACAGTTGATGGCTGCATGGCAAGTCGTGGGGTTTTGCCATGGCGTCATGAACACCGACAACATGTCGATTCTCGGCCTGACGCTTGACTACGGGCCTTATGGGTTCATGGATGCCTTTGACGCGCGCCATATTTGCAATCACACGGATACGAACGGACGCTACGCATGGCACGCGCAGCCGTCGGTCGCGCAATGGAACCTGATTCGCCTGGCCAGCAGCTTGCGAGATCTTGTGCCCGGCGACGACGCGTTGCGCGCGGCGCTTGGCCGTTTTGAGCCGGTGCTGCTCGAATCCATGCAGCAGCGGATGATGGCGAAACTCGGCCTCGCCGATTGGCGCGCAGGCGACGAACAACTGGTCGACGACCTCTGGCGATTGATGCATGAGAGTCACGCCGATTTCACGCTGAGCTTCCGGCAACTGGCACACGCACCCGGCCTGTCGGAATCGCCCACGCAACGCATCCGCGAGGATCTGGGCACCACCGCAGGCCCCGCGCTCACGCCATTCGTGGATCTTTTTACCGATCGTGACGCGGCGCACGCCTGGCTGACGCGCTATCGTGAACGGGTTCTGGCCGAAGGCCGGCCATGGCAGGAACGCGCCGAGGGCATGCTCGCCGTGAACCCGCTCTACGTATTGCGCAATTACCTCGCGCAGCAGGCGATCGATGCTGCCAAGGCTGGCGACGCGTCGGAAATTGACGTTTTGATGCGCCTGCTCGCCCACCCCTGCGTGGTCCAGCCCGGGATGGAGCGCTATGCCGCCGCGCCGCCCGCCTGGGCAAATCATATCGAGGTGAGTTGCTCCTCGTAAATGCGATAATGGCGCACTGACCGCAACGTACCCACAAACGACATGTCTGGCAATTCTCTCGGCTCGCTGTTCTGCGTCACCAACTTTGGCGAATCCCACGGGCCGGCGATCGGCTGCGTGATCGACGGATGCCCGCCGGGAATGCCCCTGGCCGAGGCGGATATCCAGGGGGATCTTGATCGCCGTCGCCCAGGGACATCACGCCACGTGACGCAGCGCCAGGAAGCCGACCAGGTCGAAATCCTTTCCGGCGTGTATGAGGGCAAGACGACGGGCACCCCGATTGCGCTGCTGATCCGCAACACGGATCAGCGCAGCAAGGACTATAGCGAGATCGCCCGCACTTTCCGGCCAGGGCATGCGGACTATACGTATTTCAGCAAGTTCGGCGTGCGCGATCCGCGCGGCGGAGGGCGTTCTTCTGCGCGCCTGACCGCGCCTACGGTCGCCGCCGGTGCCGTTGCCCGGAAATGGCTCGCGACGCACTATGGCGTCGTAATCCGCGGCTATATGAGCCAGCTTGGGCCCATCCCCATGCCGTTCGCGAGCTGGGAGCATGTCGGTGAAAATCCCTTCTTCAGCGCCAATGCCGATGTCGTCCCCGAGCTTGAAGCCTATATGGATCAGTTGCGGCGCGACGGCGACTCCGTTGGCGCGCGCATCGAGGTGGTCGCCGAGCACCTTCCCGCAGGTTGGGGCGAGCCCATCTACGATCGCCTCGACGCTGATATCGCCCACGCGATGATGGGCCTGAACGCGGTCAAGGGCGTGGAAATCGGCGCCGGGTTCAAGAGCGTCACCCAGCGCGGATCCGAGCACGGCGATGAGATTACGCCCGAAGGCTTTGTCGGCAACAATTCCGGCGGCGTGCTCGGCGGCATTTCCACCGGCCAGCCCATTACCGTGAGCCTGGCAATCAAGCCGACTTCCAGTATCCGCATCGAGCGCCGATCGGTCGATATCGAGGGCAAGCCACTCATGGTGCAAACCCTGGGCCGGCACGACCCGTGCGTTGGCATCCGCGCAACGCCCATTGCCGAGGCCTTGCTTGCCATCATTCTGGCCGATCACGCCCTGCGGCATCGCGCCCAGTGCGGCGAGCCCGTCAAACGCGTCTGAGCGCTTCGCGCGCTATGGCATAATCTTTCGTTCTTCCCATAAGACGCGTGTTCCGGCGTGATTCTGGCGCATGAATTCCGTGTCGACTGACATTTCGAGACAAAACCCAGCGTCATGAATAAAACCCTGTACGACAAGCTTTGGGACGCCCACGTGGTTCGCCAGGAACCCGATGGCACCGCGATCCTCTATATCGATCGGCATCTGTTGCACGAAGTGACAAGCCCCCAGGCCTTTGAAGGTCTGGAGCTGGCGGGTCGCAAGTTGTGGCGGCTGAACGCCAACCTCGCGGTCGCCGACCACAACGTGCCGACGACCGACCGCATCAATGGCATTTCGGATCCCGTCTCGAAACTGCAGGTCGATACGCTTGACGCCAATTGCGAAAAGCACGGCGTGACCGAATTCCGCATGAACGACTTGCGCCAGGGGATCGTGCACGTGATCGGCCCGGAGCAGGGTGCAACCCTGCCCGGAATGACCGTGGTGTGCGGCGATTCGCATACTTCGACCCACGGCGCCGTGGGCGCCCTGGCTTTCGGCATCGGGACTTCCGAAGTCGAGCACGTCATGGCCACCCAGACGCTGCAGGCCAAGAAAAACAAGAATATGCTGATCCGCGTCGAGGGGCCCTTGCCCGTCGGCTGTACCGCCAAGGACGTGATCCTGTACGTCATCGGCGTGATCGGCACGGCTGGTGGCACCGGCCACGCGATCGAATTTGCCGGCAGCACGATCCGCGGGCTGTCGCTCGAAGGTCGCATGACCCTGTGCAACATGGCGATCGAGGCTGGTGCACGCTCGGGCATGGTCGCCGTCGACGACAAGACGATCGAGTACTTCCGTGGCCGTCCCTTCGCACCGCGCGGCGCGTTGTGGGACTCCGCAGTCGCTTACTGGAAAACACTGCATTCCGATGAAGGCGCCAGCTTCGACCGCGTGGTCGATATCGACGCGCGCCAGATCGCGCCGCAAGTCACCTGGGGCACTTCGCCTGAAATGGTCCTTGCGGTGACCGAGCGCGTGCCGGATCCTGAGCGCGAAAAGGACCCCTTGCGTCGCAGCGGAATGGAGCGCGCGCTGGAATACATGGGCCTCAAGCCCAATACCCCCCTGGTCGACATCAAGGTCGATCGCGTCTTCATCGGATCGTGCACCAACTCCCGGATCGAAGACTTGCGCGCCGCAGCGGCGGTCGCGCGCGGCAAGCGCGTGGCGAGCAATGTGCGCCAGGCGCTGGTCGTTGCGGGCTCCGGGCTCGTCAAGATGCAGGCCGAGCGCGAGGGGCTGGACAAGATTTTCATCGAGGCTGGCTTTGAGTGGCGCGAACCGGGCTGCTCCATGTGCCTGGCCATGAACGCCGATCGTATCGAGCCCGGTGAGCGTTGCGCGTCAACCTCCAACCGCAATTTCGAGGGGCGTCAAGGGCAGGGCGGTCGCACGCACCTGGTGAGCCCCGCGATGGCCGCCGCCGCTGCCGTGGCGGGCCATTTTGTCGACGTACGCAACTTCCGGTAGAACAACATGGATAAATTCACGACACACCAGGGCCTGGTCGCCCCGCTTGACCGCGAAAACGTCGACACGGACCTCATCATTCCGAAGCAGTTCCTGAAGTCGATTGCACGGTCTGGCTTTGGCCCGAACCTGTTTGACGAATTGCGCTATCTCGATCATGGCGAGCCGGGCATGGATAACTCCAAGCGTCCGCTGAACCCCGATTTCATCCTGAACCAGCCGCGTTACCAGGGTGCATCGATTCTCGTGTCGCGCAGGAACTTCGGCTGCGGATCGAGCCGCGAGCACGCGCCCTGGGCGTTGGCACAGTACGGCTTTCGTGCCGTGATCGCGCCTTCCTATGCCGACATATTTTTCAACAACAGCTTCAAGACAGGTTTTCTGCCGATCATCCTGACCGAGCTTGAAGTCGCCCGCCTCATCGACGAGGTCAAGAGCTTTTCCGGCTACAAGCTGACGATCGACCTCGAGCGTCAGGTCGTCGTGGCGCCAGACGGACGCGAGATGCACTTCGATATCGATGCGCATCGCAAATATTGCCTGGTGAACGGCCTGGATGAAATTGGCCTGACCTTGCGGCATGCCGACGAGATCCGCTCGTTCGAGGCCGAGCGGCTCGCGCGTCACCCCTGGCTGGATGTGCGCCCGATCGTTTTGGGCTAAAGCCCGGGAAGGGCCGGCCTGCCGGCCCTTTTTGCATGAAGACCGTCGGCGCGCCTGTACGCGACGCCCGGCGGGCGACCAACATTTGAAGGACCACCTCACATCATGACGCAGATAATCGCAGTGCTTCCCGGCGACGGCATCGGGCCCGAGATCATCGAACAGGCCGTGCGAGTGCTGCGCGCATTGAAGCTGCCGCTCGAGATCGAGCAGGCGCCCGTTGGCGGCGCTGCCTATGATCTGCACGGGCATCCCCTGCCGCCGGCGACACTTGAGTTGGCGAAAAAGTCGGACGCCGTCCTGTTTGGCGCTGTCGGCGACTGGAAGTACGACAAGCTGCCGCGCGAGCACCGGCCCGAGCAGGCGATCCTCGGGCTGCGCAAATCGCTGGGGCTCTTCGCGAACCTGCGCCCGGCGATCCTGTATCCGGAGCTGGCGAATGCCTCGTCGCTCAAGCCGGAGGTGGTTTCGGGGCTGGATATCCTGATCCTGCGCGAACTCACCGGCGATATCTATTTTGGAACGCCGCGCGGCGTGCGCGAAGCGCCGGATGGCCCGTTCAAGGGTCAACGCGAGGGCTTCGACACCATGCGCTATGCCGAGCCGGAAATCCGTCGCATCGCCCACATCGGGTTCCAGGCAGCGCAGAAGCGCAGCCGCAAGCTGTGCAGCGTGGACAAGGCCAACGTGCTGGAAACCTCGCAGCTCTGGCGCGACATCGTGATCGACGTGGCGAAGGATTACCCCGACGTCACGCTGTCGCACATGTATGTGGACAATGCCGCCATGCAACTGGTGCGCGCGCCGCGCGAGTTTGACGTGATCGTCACCGGCAACCTGTTTGGCGACATCCTTTCAGACGAGGCCGCGATGCTGACGGGCTCGATCGGGATGCTGCCCTCGGCATCGCTGAACGAATCTGGCCAGGGCCTCTACGAGCCAAGCCACGGCTCCGCCCCCGATATTGCGGGCAAGGGCGTCGCGAACCCCCTGGCCACGATCCTGTCGGCGGCCATGATGCTGCGCTATTCGCTTGGCAACGCAGGCGACGCCGACCGGATCGAGAAGGCCGTACGCACGGTGCTGCAGCAGGGCTTGCGCACCGGGGACATCTTTGAAGCGGGCATGACGCGCGTTGGTACCGTGGAAATGGGGGATGCGGTGCTCAAGGCGTTAAACTAGAGCGCAAAGAATAAGAATAACGTCAGGATTTGTAAGACTTTTTTGCATTTATTTTGGTGATATGACATGAAGCAATCTGTCGGCTTGGTTGGCTGGCGCGGGATGGTGGGATCGGTCTTGATGCAGCGCATGCGCGATGAGGGCGATTTTGCCCTGATCGATCCGGTCTTTTTCTCGACGAGCAGTGCGGGCGCTCGCGCCCCGGAATGGGCGGGCGCCGCAGCGCTGCAGGACGCGTTTGATATTGGCACGCTCAAAAAGCTCCCCATCATCGTGACCGCACAGGGTGGCGATTACACCTCCGAGGTGTATCCCAAGTTGCGCGCAACTGGCTGGCAAGGCATCTGGATTGATGCGGCAAGCACGCTGCGGATGAAAGACAACGCCATCATCGTGCTCGATCCGGTCAATCGGCCTGTGATCGATGCCGCCCTCAAGCGCGGCGTGAAGGACTTCATCGGCGGCAACTGCACGGTCAGTTGCATGTTGATGGGCCTGGCGGGCCTGTTCAACCAGGATCTGGTCGAATGGATGACGAGCATGACCTATCAGGCGGCTTCCGGTGGCGGCGCGCAGCATATGCGCGAGCTGCTGAACCAGTTTGGCCTGATCAATGCCGCGGTCAAGTCGGGGCTGGATGACCCTGCGTCGGCCATCCTGGAGATCGACCGCGGCGTGCTGCAGATTCAGCAGGGCGGGCAATTGCCAACCGAGCAATTCGGCGTGCCGCTGGCCGGCAACCTGATTCCCTGGATCGACAAGGATCTGGGCAATGGCATGTCGCGCGAGGAATGGAAGGGCGAGGCCGAGACCAACAAGATCCTCGGGCGTGGCGAGGCCTTTGGTACCAAGCCGACGCCGGTCGACGGCCTGTGCGTGCGGATCGGCGCGATGCGCTGCCACAGCCAGGCGCTGACGATCAAGCTCAAGCGCGATGTGCCGCTCGACGAGATCACCGATATTCTCAAGCAGGGTACTGATTGGGCAAAGGTTGTCCCCAATAATAAGGAAGACACCCTCAGGGCGCTGACGCCGGTCGCGGTGACGGGCACGCTGGATATTCCGGTCGGCCGGCTGCGCAAGCTGTCGATGGGGTCAGAGTACCTTGGCGCGTTTACCGTCGGCGATCAGTTACTGTGGGGCGCGGCCGAGCCGTTGCGCCGCATGCTGCGCATCGTGCTCGGCGAGCTTTAAGGCGCGCTCGGGCGATTGCCGGGATTTGCATTGATGACAGGGGCTATGGATATGCGTGGTGATTCCCGTTCGGTGGTGCGTCAGCGGTTGAGCGCCGGGATGTCGCTTGGCGCGTTGTTCCTGGCGTTGTCGATGGCAGCCCCGGCCGAGGCCGCGCGTCAGGGCCATGGCCGGATCGTCTCGGCCCCGGGCAAGCCGCTCGAGGTCGTGATCCTGGAGATCGAATTGACCCAGGCCGATGTTGCCGCCCTCAAAGCGAGCGTCGCACCGGCGGCAAGCTGGGCACAGTACGGTCTGACGCCGCCTGTTGCGGTTGAGACCTTGCGCGTGGCCATCGCGCCCGGCACTTCGGCGTCATCGCGCTCGCTGGTCGTGACCTCCGCTCAACCGGTGGATCAGCCAGTTGTCGATATTCTGCTCGATGTCACGACCGCAAGCGGCTCTGGCCCGTTGCAGGTGAGCTTTCTGGTGCCGACTCGCGCTTCCGCGGGCGGCTCGGGCGGCAGCGTCGTCGTCGCGCGCGGTGAAACGCTGTTCTCCATTGCGCAGCGCAATGCGGTCACGGGCACGACGCTCTACCAGATGCTGTGGGCGCTTTACCAAGCCAATCCGCAAGCCTTCAGCCAGGAAAACATGAACCTCCTGCGTGCGGGGGCGACGTTGACGATCCCCGACGCGGATGCGGTACGGGCGATCGATCCAAAATACGCGCAGGAAATGTTCACGCAGCATCAGCAGGCGTATCGCAAGCTGCGGGGAGCGGGAGCGGGCGCATCGCCAGTTGCAGTGCCTGCGAAGGTCTCGCCAGGTGAAACGCAATCCGGTTCTGTGACACGGGCTCCCGGCGCTGCACCTGCCAACAGTGGCAATCAGGTTCGGCTGACTACGGCAAGCCCCGAGGAGCAAAAGCAGGATGCCAAGGTGGCGGCCGCCAAGGAACTCGCAGAAATCCAGTCGCGCGTGGATGCACTGCAAGAGAACGTGAAGCAACTGAAGGAAGCCCTGGGCAACCCCGTCGAGGGTGCAGCGGGTGTTCCTGGCGCAGCGGGTGCTCCTGGCGCGCCTGGCGCGCCGGGCGCCGCCGGTTCTGCAGGGCGTCCTGGCGCTGCAGGTGCGGCCGCTGCGACAGGCGTAGCCGGTTCAGCTGGCGCGGCTGGGTCAACCGGTACGGCTGGTGCAGCGGGTGCTGCGGGATCCTCGGCAAGCGGCGCAACTGGCGCAACTGGCGCCTCAGGATCGGGCTCAGGCTCGAGCGTTGCGGATTCGGGCATTTTCGCCGCAACGGCCAAACTCGACAGCGTCACGTCCGTGCTTGCCGACAATATCCTGATCGTGATGACCGGGGTCCTTGCCCTTTGTGCTTTCGTGATCGCCTGGATGATGCGCCGGGCAGGATCGCGCCGTGACGATGAGAACGAGGATATCGACGCGGCCAGTGATCCGGGGCCTGCGGCAACGGCGGCCTTCGCGCACAAGATGCAGTCGATCGACCTGAACCTTGGTGACGCACCCGAGGTGCCTAAGCCTGCGGATCCGCTGCCCAAGGCAGAGAATCCGGCGCCCAAGGCCTGATCCTGGCCAGTCTCTGAATTGTTGAAGGCTGAACGATGCCGCGCATTGCGCTGGGGATCTCGTACGATGGCCGACCATGGCAGGGTTGGCAGACGCAGCCTCACCGGAACACAGTGCAGGATGCGCTTGAAGGCGCACTTGCGCGATTCCTGGCCGTCCCCGTTCCGACGATTTGCGCTGGCCGCACCGATACCGGCGTGCATGCGACCGCACAGGTCGTCCATATTGATTGTGACGTGAAACGACTGGAGGATTCCTGGGTCAGGGGCGTCAATGCAAACCTGCCGTCCTCCATCGCGGTGCAATGGGCGCGCGAGGTTCCACCCGAGTTTCACGCGCGTTTTTCTGCACGCGCCCGTGCGTATACCTATGTGATTCTCAATACCCGCGTGAGGAGGCCGTTATGGGATGGGCGCGCGGGCTGGGTATTCCAGGCACTGGATGTCGATGCAATGCGTGAGGCTGCGCGCGGTTTGCTCGGAGAGCACGATTTCAGCAGTTTCCGGTCCTCGCAGTGTCAGGCGCGCTCGCCCGTGCGTACGGTGACGCAGGCCGGGATCGAGCGGCGCGGTGAACTCGTGCTGTTTCACGTGCGCGCCAATGCGTTCCTGCACCATATGGTGCGCAATCTCGTCGGGGCACTGGTGCAGGTCGGGTTAGGGCGCCACGGAGCTGATTACGTGGCGAAGCTCATCGATGCCCGCGACCGAACCCGGGGCGCACCGACATTCGCGCCGCAAGGCCTTTACCTGACGGACGTGGTATACCCTGATTTTGACCTGCCGGGCTTTGCGACCGGCGGGTTCGGACTTGACTGAATCCAGGCGACTTTTTATGCAATCCGCCCGTACCCGCATCAAGATTTGCGGACTCACCCGTGCCGAAGATTTGGACGCCGCAGTCGCCTTGGGCGCCGATGCGGTTGGCTTCGTTTTTTATCCGCCCAGCAAGCGTTGCCTTGCGCTTGACCAGGCGCGCGCGTTGCGTGATCGCGTTCCTGCGTTCGTGAGCGTGGTGGCTTTGTTCGTCAATCCCTCGCAAGACGAGGTCGCAGCCGTGATGCGCGAGGCGAGGCCCTCGTTGCTCCAGTTTCATGGCGACGAGACGCCAGAGCAGTGTGAATCGTTTGGCGTTCCCTACCTCAAGGCTTTTCGCGTGGGCGCCCCTGGGTTGGCTACACCGCAAGCCCTTGCTCAAACCTGCGCGCTGTACGCAAGCGCCGACGGGTGGCTGTTCGATAGCTTTTCCCAAGGCTATGGCGGCAGCGGAGCGTCGTTTGACCACGCGCTGCTCTCCGGCCTTGACCGCGCTTCGCGCCGCCCGTGCGTGGTGTCCGGCGGGTTGACACCCGAGTCGGTCGAAAGTGTTGTCCGGTCGCTTCGACCCTGGGCTGTCGACGTCAGCAGCGGGGTTGAAACGTCTCCTGGCGTGAAGTCCGTTGAACGCATGCGTGATTTTATTCAGGCCGTCGCGCGTGCAGATCAGCCACTTTGACAGAAATGAAATAAGACCGATATAATCTTGGACTTCGCAGGCGGTTAGCTCAGCTGGTTAGAGCGCCACGTTGACATCGTGGAGGTCGTTGGTTCGATCCCAATACCGCCTACCAAATCTAAAAATCCCGGCTAAAATTTGGCTGGGATTTTTTTTGCCTGCCCGGTGTGCGCCGGAATCGGAAAATTGTTCCGCAGCACGTCAAAAGTCACTTTGTGACGAATGACAAATAAGTCACTTTGTGACGAATGACAAATGCGGGGGGCGATTCAATGGCATTCTTGTCAATCACGCAACATCATCCGGTCCTCGTCATGCCTGCTCGCGCTGTAGCGCCGTCGAATAAAGAAATGGAAACGCGCCCGTGTCCGAAATGCGGTGACGCGTCATTCCGGATTCCGCGAACTGCGATGAGCAAGGTTTACGTTGGCGGCAAGCGGTACCAGTGTGGCAAATGCCAGGCAAAGTATTTAAGGTGGTTCGGCCTGTCGATACCGGATTCGAGTCGGGACGTCTATCGTCGCCAGTTGAACCTCATTCTCTTTCCGGTGGTGATTCTGTTCGGAGTCGCAGTACTCTATTTCTTCCTTCCCCGCTAATTTGCC
>CAITPF010000369.1 GCA_903894155.1 uncultured beta proteobacterium
ATCTGACATCGAGATTCGCGTGGTGGGCATGCGCCCGGGCGAGAAACTCTACGAAGAACTGCTCATTGGCAACAATCCGCAGCCGACCAGCCACCCGCGGATCATGAAGGCGCATGAGAAATTTCCGCCCTGGGATCAGCTTGAGCCCAGGCTGGATGAGCTCCATGAGGCTCTTGAACGTAACGATGTGATGCGGCTGAGTTTATTGCTCAATGAGCTCGTGTCGGATTACCAGCCATCGAATGAACTCGTCGATTGGGTACATGTCGGACGACGCGATCAGCAACGTGCGTAGTTGCCCGGAAGCCCTCATGCCGCGGGCTTGCGGGGCGCTGGTGCTAAAATCGCGCAGTTTTCCGAATCATGGCGCGGCTAGGCCGCGCTTTTTGTGACCCGAACACCCAGATGATCGTCATTACGCTGCCTGATGGCTCGCAACGCCAGTACCCCGGCCCCGTCACGGTCGCCGAAATCGCGCAATCCATCGGTACGGGCCTTGCCCGCGCTGCTCTTGGCGGGCGCGTCACCGTGGACGGCACGACGCATCTCGTTGATACCATCCACCGCATTGAGCATGACGCCAGCCTCGCGATCATCACCGCCAAGGATCCGGAAGGCCTGGAGCTGATCCGGCACTCTACCGCGCACCTGCTGGCCTATGCGGTCAAATCGCTGTTCCCGGATGCCCAGGTCACCATCGGCCCGGTCATCGAAAACGGCTTTTATTACGATTTCTCGTACAAGCGGCCGTTCACGCCCGAAGACCTCGAGGCCATTGAAAAGAAGATGGCCGAGCTCGCCAGGAAGGACGAGGTCGTCACGCGTGAAGTCTGGCTGCGCGACGATGCGGTCGCCTTTTTCAAGGGCATCGGCGAGAACTACAAGGCCGAACTCATCGCTTCCATCCCCGGCAATGAGCCCATCACGATGTACCGCGAGGGCAATTTCGTCGACCTCTGCCGTGGCCCGCACGTGCCGAGCACGGGCAAGCTTAAGGTCTTCAAGCTGATGAAGCTTGCCGGCGCTTACTGGCGCGGCGATAGCAATAACGAGATGCTGCAGCGCATCTACGGCACGGCCTGGGCAACGAAGGAAGAGCAGGATGCCCACCTGACGATGCTCGAGGAGGCCGAGCGCCGCGATCACCGCAAGCTTGGGCGCGATCTCGACCTCTTTCACTTCCAGGATGAAGGCCCGGGCCTGATCTTCTGGCATCCCAAGGGCTGGGCGATCTGGCAGCAGGTCGAGCAATATATGCGCCAGGTGTATCGCGATAACGGCTACCAGGAAGTCAAGGCGCCGCAGATCCTCGATATATCCCTCTGGAAGAAAACCGGGCACTGGGATAACTACCGCGAGAACATGTTCACGACGGAGTCAGAGAACCGCATGTATGGGCTCAAGCCCATGAACTGTCCGGGCCATGTCCAGATTTTCAACGCGGGATTGCGGTCCTACCGGGATCTGCCACTGCGTTACGGTGAATTCGGCCAATGCCATCGCAATGAGCCCTCGGGATCGCTGCACGGCATGATGCGGGTAAGGGGCTTTACCCAGGATGACGGCCATATTTTCTGTACCGAGGATCAACTGCAGGACGAGTGTGCGGATTTCACGTCGCTGTTGCAGAAGGTCTATGCGGATTTTGGCTTTACCGAGGTGTTGTACAAGGTTGCTACCCGGCCTGAAAAGCGCATCGGCAGCGACGAGGTCTGGGATAAGGCCGAGGCTGCGCTGATGGAAAGCCTGCGCCGCACCGGGTGCACATTTGAGGTGTCGCCGGGTGAGGGTGCTTTCTACGGCCCGAAGGTCGAGTACACGCTCAAGGATGCGATCGGGCGCCACTGGCAGTGCGGCACGATCCAGGTTGATTTTTCCATGCCGCAGCGGCTTGGCGCCGAATATGTCGATGCCAATGACCAGCGCGTGGCGCCGGTCATGTTGCACCGCGCGATCCTCGGGTCGCTTGAGCGCTTTATCGGCATGCTGATCGAAAACCACGCCGGCGCGATGCCCGCGTGGCTCGCGCCCGTGCAGGCTGTGGTGTGCTGTATTTCGGAGCCCGCAGCTGCGTATGCGGCCGAAATCACACAAAGCCTGAAAAAACAAGGATTTAGAGTAGAATCCGACTTACGCGGCGAGAAAATCACCTATAAGATCCGCGAACACAGTCTGCAAAAAGTTCCTTATATACTGGTGGTCGGTGAAAAAGAACGCCAGGTGGGAGCAGTCGCAGTCCGCGGTCGCGGTGGCCTTGATTTGGGCGTGATGCCCATCGGGGAGTTCTCTACGCTGCTTTCTGAAGACGTGGCATTTCGCCGCAATTCTGGTTCGCCCGTGACAAAGGCGTCCTAACCTTTACAGGAGTTGTCAAACATCGCAACAGATAAACCCCATCGCATCAACGGTGAGATCCGCGTTCCCGAGGTGCGTTTACTAGGTCTTGAAGGTGAGCAGCTCGGCATCGTCAAGGCATTCGATGCGGTACGCATGGCCGAGGAAGCCGAGGTTGACTTAGTCGAAATCGCGCCCAACGCCGAACCGCCGGTTTGCCGCCTGATGGACTACGGCAAATTCAAATACCAAGAGCAGAAGCGCCAGGCTGAGGCCCGCGCCAAGCAGAAAATCATTCAGGTCAAGGAAGTCAAGTTTCGACCGGCCACCGACGAGGGTGACTACCAGGTCAAACTGCGCAATCTCAAGCGCTTTCTTGATGAGGGCGACAAGGCCAAGGTCACGCTGCGGTTCCGGGGTCGTGAAATGGCGCACCAGGAACTCGGTATGCGCGTGCTTGAACGCGTGCGCGATGACCTGACCGAAATGGCGATTGTCGAGGCGATGCCCAAGCTCGAAGGCCGCCAGATGGTGATGGTGCTCGCACCGCGCAAGAAGAGCCCTGCCAAGGGCGAAGCGGCTGCATGATGTTGAGCGTTTTGTTCGTGCTGGATCCTTTGGCCGATCTCAAAGCCTATAAGGACAGCTCGGTTGCGATGATGCGGGCGCTCGCGGCCCGGGGCCACACGATCAGCGTAGCCATGCAGGGGGATTTGTTCATCCTCGAAGGGCGTGTTTATGCACGCGCCTTGCCGATCGCCATGATCCCGCATGCAGATCTTCACACACAGGATTGGTGGCAGGCATCCGGCGACGAAGCCGACATTGCTCTCGACCAGTTCGCTGCGGTGGTGATGCGCAAGGATCCGCCCTTCGACATGGAATACGTCTACGCGACGAACCTGCTCGAATACGCGGAGCTGACCGGGGCGCGCGTATTCAACAGCGGCGCTGCGATTCGCAATCATCCCGAAAAGCTTGCGATCACGGAGTTCCCCCAGTTCACGGTGCCCACGCTGGTATCGCGCGATATGGTGCGCATCAAGGCGTTTCATGCGCAGTACAAGGATGTCATCGTCAAACCGCTCGACGGCATGGGCGGGGCAGGGGTGTTTCGCCTGGGTGCCGCCGAACCCAACCTGAATGCAATCCTGGAATCGCTGACCGACAATGGTCATCGTACGATCATGGCGCAGCGGTATATCCCGGAGATCAAGGCAGGCGACAAGCGGGTATTGCTGATCGGCGGTGAGCCGGTGCCGTATTGCCTGGCGCGCATTCCGCTGGCTGGGGAAACGCGGGGAAATCTTGCCGCAGGCGGGCGTGGCGTGGCTCAACCGCTCACTGCGCGTGATTGGGAGATCGCCCGCGAAATCGCACCCAAGCTGTACGCGCGCGGATTGATGCTCGTCGGGCTGGATATCATCGGTGAATACCTCACTGAGATCAACGTCACGAGCCCGACATGCTTTGTCGAGATCACCGAACAGACAGGTTTTGATGTCGCCGGCCGGTTTGCCGATGCGCTCGAGGCTGCCGTTTCGACCGAGGCACTTCGATGATTGCGATCATGGTGGTCGCGCACTCGCCGCTGGCCAGTGCGCTGGTGGAAACCGCCCGGTATGTGCTGGGTCGCGATCCGGAAACGACTGCGGTCGATGTACTGCCCAACGAGTGCGCTGACGACTGCAGCGAGACCCTCGCCCGACGCATCCAGGATGCCGATCGCGGTGATGGCGTGCTCGTTCTGACCGATCTGCCTGGCGCATCGCCTTGCAATATCGCCTCGGCGGCCAGTCATCTTGCGCGGGCGGACGGCGTGCCCTGTTGCGTGTTGGGCGGCGTAAACGAATCGATGTTGCTTCGGGCGATCAATTATCGACAAGGCAACCTTGATGACGTGGCGACTAGCGCCCTGGCAGGTGCCAGCCAGGCTTTGTTGCGTGTAGACTGACGTTCGTTACGCGGCGGCGTTTGCACAGGGGTGGGGCACGGCCTCCTTCCGGCGCACCATGTCGTACCATCACTGATCCGATCGATTGCACTCTGAACCGACCATGCCTCAGGTAGATATCGTTGTATCCAACAAGTTGGGCTTGCATGCCCGCGCTGCAGCAAAGCTGACCCAGCTGGCCAGCCGCTTCACTTGCGAAATCCACATCGCGAAGGGAACGCGGCGGGTCAATGCCAAGAGCATCATGGGCGTCATGATGCTCGCTGCCGGCATTGGCACCACCGTGGTCATTGATGCGGCGGGCGGCGATGCGGAGCGCGCACTCAGCGAAATCCAGGCGCTATTCAATGACAAATTCGGCGAAGGCCAATAGCGAAGCCCCCTCGGGGGGCGGCAGCCCCCTGATGTGCCTGTATGGGCAGGGCGTGGCGCGCGGGTACGCAATCGGTCGCGCGGTGGTGATGGGGGCGACCGCGCTCGAGGTTGTGCACTACCGAATCGCCGACGACGCCGTGGCGGCCGAAAAAGAGCGCCTCAAACGCGCGATCTACATGGCAAAGCGCGAGATCCAGGAGCTTGGCGATACGCTGCCCGATGATGCGCCGCGCGAGCTTGGGGCTTTGCTCGGCGTGCACGGCATGATACTGGGCGACCCGTTGCTGGCAGATGAAGCCTACGCGCTGATCGAAAATAAACACTACAACGCCGAATGGGCTCTCACCACGCAGGGGCAACTGCTGGGTGAGCAGTTTGCCGCGATGGAGGACGAGTATCTGCGCGAACGCGCGGCCGATGTCCGCCAGGTGATTGAGCGGGTGCTGCAGGAGCTCGTCGGGACCCGCGCGATCATGTGCCTGGGTCACGAGGAGGACTCTGGCGATCCCCTGATCGTGGTGGCCCACGATATATCGCCCGCCGACATGATTCGCCTGCGCGGTGCGCGGTTTGCAGGCTTTGCGACCGACCTCGGCGGGGCGACCTCACACACCGCGATCGTGGCGCGCAGCATGGGTGTCCCCGCGGTGGTGGCGCTCGGGCACGCGCGCAACCTCGTGCGCGATGGCGACATCATTATTGTTGACGGGGCGAACGGTGCGGTGCTGGTCAATCCGCCGGAAACTGCACTGCGCGAATACCGTCAGTTACAGCGCGAGTATATCGACGAGCGCGCCGAGCTTGGTCTTCTGCGCGACGTGCCTTCCGAGACGCTCGACGGCATCAAGATTACGTTGCATGCCAA
>CAITPF010000370.1 GCA_903894155.1 uncultured beta proteobacterium
TCGGTCTTGACATGGCGCATGGCCTCAACGATGAGATTGACACGCTTGGGGCCATCAAGGCGGCTTACTGTGAAGAAGTGGTCGAAGCGTGACCCGGGCAGCATGGCGCGGTGCGGTGGCGGGTGCGCCACTGCGACCTCGACTCCCTCGGGGAAGTAGCCGGGCCTGAGGGCCACGGTTGCGGAAATGGCTGCGTAGCGTGTGATGGAGGTCTGCGATAGCGCTACCCCATCTAGCCAATGAACAATCTCGCGCGACAGAGGCCCCGGAAAGTCCAGCAGGCCAGTCGGCTTGTTGCCACCAACCATCAACTCATTCCAGCGGCCAAAGAATTCGGGCAGTGCGGTACGCGCGCCCTGGTATCGGCGCATGAATTCGCGCAGCGCGGCGACATTGGGGTGCGACGCCAACTCGGCACCCACTTCAAGGATGCCAGGGTAACAGTCGTAGAGCCCGCGCAGCCGATGGAGCATGTAGCAGATGTGGCGCGGGTGGGCGACGATCCAGGCCGGGTACTTGCCGGAAATAACCGCATCGAAGGCGCCGAGGTCCAGTGTGGAAAAGGCCTCGTAGCTGCGAATGAGCGAGGGAAGGTCGTGCTCTGGCGAGGGCAGCTTGATGACCTCGGCCTGGTGCTCGCTGTGCTCGTTGAAATGCGCTGCCAGGCCCCACCAGAGCTTTTCGGCCCCGCCGACAACATAGGGTACCGGGCAGGGGGCGACGATTGCAATTTTCATGCGCAAACGATATCGACGATTCGACTTTAGCGCTTCATCCAGGCGCCGCTGGCAAGCGAGGCGGATTCGAGATGGCTGCGGTCTTGCCAGTGGGCGGGTAGGCGCAGCGCGCGCGCCGCAAACGCGGCAACCGGGCCCGCGAGTGGCAGACGATAGAACATTGCGAGGAAAAAGGCGAGCGCCAGGCCTGGTACCCGATTGCCGCGTCGCCGGCCTTCAGGAGACAACCAGAGCAAACCGAGCACCTCAACGCGCGTAAACCGACCCCGCAGCATGTAGCGTTGATAGTTGGCCAGACCGGACGCATCAGGCTCCCGACCCAGAAGCTGACGGTAAGCCTCGGTGATGAATTCGTCGAGCGGCAGCGCAAGGAAATCGGCAACGTGCCTCACATCCAGTCTGGGCAGGCCGAAACTCGCCATGTGGACAGTACCGCCTGAGATTGCGGTCGAGTAGGCGCCGACCCGACCCGTGGCACCGCGCGCTTTCGCTTCTGCTCGAATTGCATTGAGAATGTGATCAATGTCGGGCAGGGTGGGTGTGGGCACGGTGGAGTTTGTCCAAAAATGTTAGATTCTAGTTGCAGCCTGCGCGATCACTGCATTGGCCCCGTACAAGCCTGCGACGCGACAGCCTGCACTCTTGCGGCAAACTCCGGCGTATCAATGAATGAGCGCCTGACCTGGTCATAGGATTGCGTGTTCGTGGTGAGTTGATTCACCCAGTAGTTGTATCCTGCCAGATCGGCACTTCGTCTCATGAAGGCGTTGTACAGGTCTGATGTGTAATGGCTTGCAGTATGTGGTACAGCCCAGTAGTCAGCACCTCCAAAGAAGCCATTGGCTATCGAGATCGCTGTGCTGTAGGCGTTTCCTGTCGGATTGCCTGAGCATTGCGCCGTTCTGAACTGATTGACCCAGTATTTGAGGCCGCCATCATCGGGCAGTCGCGCAAAGGCGCCACGGTAGTAGTCCACCACGACACCCACTTCTGCTCTTTGGTAGCTGATCCCGACGTTCTGACTCATGAAACTGGTGAACTCAGGAGAGAACATGAAGGCATACATGACCATGTCACGCGGTAAACCAGAGGCGAGCTGAGCTTTCCAGTAGTCCAGTCCGCCTTGGTCGGCACTGCGATTGAAGAACGTAAGATACAGGTTCTGCACAAACTGGGCATCGTTAAGGCCTCGTGCCAGAAACTCGGCGCTGGTGAAGAAGTAACCGGCCATGGCAATGTAGGCTTCGTTGGCGCTGACGCCCAGGTTGCTCATGCGAGTGACCTCGCTCTGCCAGAAAGCTTTTCCAACGGAGTCAGCGGGGCGGTTCAGAATGGTGCTGTAGTAGTGGTCGATGATGGCGAAGGGGGCAAAGTTGGCCACCACGCTCTGGCCGGAGTTCATAGCGACAATGCAACTGCCCATACCAGCGCAGGCACCACTCCAACCGTTGAATGCGCCTGTCGACGCAACCGCGGTAAGGGTAACCGAGGTGCCGCTCGTAAAACTTGCCGCGCAAGTCGCACCGCAATTGATGCCTGCCGGGCTGCTGGTGACGGTGCCGGTACCGGTGCCCGATTTGCTTACAGTGAGCGTGTAATTGGTCGAGGGCACGCACGACGCAAACTTGAACGAGCCGATGCGGGTCTGCCAGTTGCCGGCTGAGCCATTTGCCGGGCTGCTGTAGTACTGGTTGGTATACCAGAAAGTGCAATCGTCGGCAGGATCGACGCTCATCGACGAGTAGTCGCCCCAGCGGTGACAAGGTGCGCCGCCGCAGAGATTGGTTTGCGAACCTGCACCGGCAATAAGTATTGTTTCAGTTTGCGGCAAGGTATTCAGGGGATCGCTTGCAAGTCTGCCGGAATAAGCGATGCTCGGAAAGTTGGGACTTGTCGCGTTGGACGTGCTATAGCCAAGCGCCATATTGCCCTGAGCGTCGACGGCAAGGCTACCCATCCAGCGAAACAGCGTCGCGTCAGGCGTGTAGATTTGCTGTTGCACCGGCGTTGTGGCAATCGTGCCGCCAGTGACGTCAATCTGCGCCCACTGCTCCGTCACAATGCCGCCAGGCGTCTGCACGTTGTGCACCACCCACAGCGATTCTTTGGCGCCAACCTTGCGGTATTGCACCTTCTGCATCAGCCGGTCATCCACGTTATCGAGTTTGTTGGTCGTGCCGGGCTGCGGCACGTTGTTGGTCCCGATCGGCGTGTAGCTGGTCTGGCTCACGTTCGTTGCCGTGCTCAATGCACCACCGCTGCCGCAATTGGCGGCGGGCGTGAATTTTCTGACTTCGAAGGCCCACGCTGCCGCCGATTGCGAAACAAAGTAGTTTGGCGTCCCCACAGGCACAGAAAACGCCGCCTGGCCACTTAAATGGCTGGGGATCATTGTGAAGGGCCCGGTCGCGTTATTAATGAAGCCAAGTGACCACGTTAACGTCGCGCCGCTGTACAGGTCAGAACGGCTGAACGAGGCAAACAGCGTGCCGGTAAAAGAACCCGAAGTCTGGTCGAATTCGTTGGCAGCCATATAAAGGCAGTCGCTCCAGATGCCGAACTTGCCATAGTCATTGAACGACCCCACCGGGGGCGCCCCCGTCGTACCCGGGTCCATCCGCAGTGCGTACATCCACCAGCCACCCGAGACCGGGTCCCCGCTCTTGGACGCCGCAATGCACTGGTAGAACGGCGAGATCGGGTTTCCTTTACTGTCCACAGCGAAAGCAAAGTGGGTCAAAATCCAGCGGTCCGCCAGCGCGTCGTAGAGCACGATCGGGTCACCAGCCGAATTTCCGTTGCACGGGTTGCTACCGGTAGTACTCCAGAGTTGGTTCTCGGTAAACGCCGCAAGCCGCGTGCCGGTCTTGCTGTAGATGGCATACGAGCTATTGACCGCCTCGATATAGTGGTTCGGCCCGACGTCGCCATTGGGGTCCGGCGGGTAGCCGTTGCCGCAATTTCCGCCGATACAAGGATCGGTCCGACTCATACCGGCGAAGTTGTTTGTCGGGCTTGGCATAGGTGCCGACGGGCCACTGGCGGAAGCCGCCGTTTGTGCCGAAATATCGGCCAGGGGTAATTTTGGAGATACCGGCGGCCGCAGCAAAGGGCGGTAGGGTCGCGCTGGCGGAGTCTGAGTCGAAAGTGGCTCAGGAAGATGGCGCAAGTCGATGATCACTTCGTCAGGGCTAACCTGTTCGCCGCCATGCGTCAGAGCTGACACATTAACCGGGTTGGCCGCTGCCGCAGGGGAAATAGCGACGACGAATCCCACCAACACTATAGCGATGCTTGGCCAAGATCGGTAAGAGTTCCAGTAGGTCAGCACAATTCTGAATAGATGAAGTACAGTCAATCGGGCCATTGCATTGTCTTTACGTCATTTCGTAGAATGGTTGCCCTGCGGCAAGCACTCGCCAGGGTAAGTCCTAGCTTCTCCAGCGTGTCAGGCACAGCAGGGTGGTCGTGATCATGTAGCGGGCAACGCTGAACCAGGAGTTGAATATGCGGGAGCGGCCTACCTGGCGGGCATTCATACTGACTGGTACCTCGACAATGTTCAGGCCTGCTTTGCGCAGCAGGAGAAGCACACCGACGTCCTGGTAGTCGATCAGGGTGGCTTCATGGGCGGCCAGGGTTTCCATTGCAGCGCGATTGTAGTAGCGAAATCCCGACGTGAGATCGCGCAGCTCAAAGCCCGCTATGAGGCGGAACCAGCGCCATGCGATCTGGCGCAAGCGGCTGGCGCGCTCAGGGTGAGCACCAATTACGACATCAGCATCAGTGCTGCCTGCCAGCAGA
>CAITPF010000371.1 GCA_903894155.1 uncultured beta proteobacterium
GAGACTAGATCATTTACCAGCGACGACGTTCAAGTCAATCGAATTCCCCATGACCTGATAGCCGACGCGATTCGGATGCAACTTGTCCCCGGGCCCGCCGGTGGTGCTTTCCGGAACGAACTCGGGCTTCATCTGACCCGTCGCCGGATCGAGAATGACCGCGTCAAAATCAATCACGCCATCGAAAATCTTCGAGGATCGGATGAAGTCATTGAGTTGCTTGCGCTTCTGGTCCTGCTCGGCAAAACCGTGCGCCGCGCTCGTGCTGCCCAGGGCGGAGGTGACGGTCGCACCGACAACGGCGATGCCGGCCTTCTTCAGGCGGGCGACGCCTTCCGACATTTTTTCGATGACCGCCTCGGCAGAGGCATTGCCGTTCTTGCTGAAATCGTTGATGCCTTCAAGCCAGATCAACTGGTTAACGCCAGAAAGTTCGAGCACGTCGCGCTCAAGGCGCATCGCGGATGAGGGGCCTCCGGCGAACGCCTTGTCCGGCGCGTATTGCGCCGGGCCGGCGATCTGGTTGCCACCAATCGCTGCGATCACGACGACGACCTTGTTTCCGTAGGCATTGTGCAGGCGACGTGCGAGCACGTCCGGCCAGCGGTCGTTGCCGTTGATCGTGGATGCGGTGCCATCGGTGATCGAATCGCCAAAGGCCACGACGACTCGCGTATCCGCCGGGGCCATCATGTCGACCGCGTCGAGAAAGTACCAGGAGGCGGTTGCAAACGGAAAGTCGGCCTCGACCTCGCTCTTGCCGCGCGCCCCACTGCCCGGCAGCGTGACATACGACGTGGTCAGCGCCTTCGCGTGCCAGGTCATGGGGCCGCTTTGCCCTGCCACGTGGAAACTCACCGCCAGGTTACGCCCTTCGAGATTGCCGGCACCCATCGTCGCGACAAAGGGCAGACTGACCGCGTCGCTCCAGACGGAGGCACCCGGCGCGATCGTCACCGAACCCTTGCCGCCGAAGGTGACCGGGCGATTCGTGCCGCGCACCACCTCCGCGCCACCGAGTTGCAGGCCTGCATAAACATCGTCCAGCGTCACCGGCTGCATGCCCAGGGCGTTCGACAGGCGAATGCGCGTCTGATCAGCCCAGATATCCGGGCGCACGATCAGGCGAAAGGACTGATCGCGTGCGCCCTGCGCAGGGCTCGGGAAGACCAGACTGAGATTGGGCTGAGCCTACGGATTTCCGACCGGATACGGCCCCTGCACTGAGGCGGCCCAGCTTGTGACCCACTTTTCGCCCGGGGCGGACTGCGCGGTTGCGCAGGCAAGCAACAGCAACGAGGCGAGGAATGCAGCAATGCGTCTCATGAAGGGGCTCCTTTGTTTGACCGGATTCTGTTGTTTTTTAGCCAACCGAGTGTAGAAGACATTGCAATCTCTCGGTGTCCTTTTGGCCCATGCAGGGCCAATAGCGTTGGACCATGTTCTAAAAGCGTGTCAAAAACCATGACAGTGTTGCGGGTTTCAATGAAACTACTTTAAAAGTCACTTGAATATATCTCGGATTTAAATTAAGTTAACTGATCGATGGTTTGATTTTAAACGATATTTTATTTTCAAAAAATAAAGTCGCCATTATCGTGACTGCGCCTCACGCAAAATAAGTGACATTCAAGCACAGTATCTTCATCCCATTTAATTGCCATCGTATTAGTACTATCATCTCGTTGTGGCAGTCGTAATTGATTAAATATGAGTAGCCATTTAGAACTTGTAGAAATCTGGCTATATGCGTTTATTAATCAGGC
>CAITPF010000372.1 GCA_903894155.1 uncultured beta proteobacterium
CCTTCGCGGCTCGCCCCCCGGGCAACGTCCGGCAGGGCTCGCCGCATGTGACGGAAGTCGACCTGGTCAACGTGCGCGCTGGCCTGGGTAATCCCGCGCGCATCATCGTCGATGCGCGTCCGGCAGATCGATTTCAGGGGCAGAATGAAACCCTCGATCCACGCCCCGGTCATATGCCCGGGGCTATCAACCGGCCGTCCAAGGGCAACGTGACAGATGCCGGATTTTTCAAGGATGCCGCGACGCTGCGCGCGGAATACGAGCGACTGCTCGGCACCCACAAGCCCCAGCAAATGGTGGCAAGTTGCGGCTCGGGCGTCTCTGCGTGCCATATGTTGCTGGCGATGCAGATCGCCGGGTTACCGGGCGGCGCGCTCTACGGCGGATCCTGGAGCGAATGGAGCGCGCAGCCGGATACGCCGACCGAAGTCGGTCCGGCACCCGCGCAGGGCGCCTGACACCGCACGAACCAAACGCATTCGCCAAGCCGCCGGGTTCAGAACCGACGGTCAACAAAAAATGAAGGGTCCGCAATGTCTGAATTAAAAGTTGCAGTCGTCACCGGCGCGGGTTCCGGTATTGGTCGGGCGGTCTCGCTCGCCCTGGCCAACGTTGGCTACGAGGTCGTGCTTGCGGGTCGTCGTGCCGAAAAACTCGAAGAAACGCGCGCCCTGGGCGGCGAGAGGTCGGGTCAATTGCATCCCGTTGTGACCGATGTCGCTGACGAGGCAAGCGTCAACGCGCTTTTCGCGGAAGTCTCGCGCCGCTTCGGCCGCCTGGATGTCTTGTTCAACAATGCCGGGCGCGGCGGGCCGCCCGTGCCGATCGAGGATCTGCCGACAGACGTCTGGCGCGATATCGTCAATATCAACCTGACAGGGATGTTTCTGTGCGCGCAGGGCGCGATCCGCATCATGAAATCGCAAACGCCGATGGGTGGACGGATCATCAACAACGGCTCGATTTCCGCGCATGCGCCCAGGCCATTTTCCATCGGTTACACCGCTACCAAGCACGCGGTGACCGGGCTCACGAAGTCGATCTCACTCGATTGCCGGCCCTACGACATTGCCTGCAGCCAGATCGATATCGGCAATGCGGCGACCGAGATGACCGACCGCATGGCCCGGGGCGTGCTGCAGCCTGACGGCTCGATGCGCGTGGAGCCGCGCATGGATGTCAACCACGTCGCGCAGACGATCGTGCAGATCGTTGGTTTCCCGCTCGAGACGAACGTGCAGTTCGTCATGATCATGGCGACCAAAATGCCCTTCGTCGGTCGCGGCTGACGGATCCAATCAGTCTCACGCATAAGGCAGGATGCAGATGGCCACACGAAATGCCCCAGGCAAGATCCATCCGGCGATTGCCGCGGTGCAGAAGTCCGATGCAACCAAGATCAAGGTGGCTGTCAGCGACATCGACGGCATCTTGCGGGGCAAGTATTTGCATCGCGACAAGTTCCTCGGTGCGGCCGAGCCGTATCCGGCCGGCGGTTTCGGCTTCTGCGACGTCGTGCTCGGCTGGGACATGATGGACGTCACATACGACAACACCACCGCGACGGGCTGGCATCACGGGTTTCCGGATGCGCTGTGCCGCGTGGCCCCGGAGACCGCGCGACGCGTGCCGTGGGACAACGACGTGCCATTCTTCCTCGGCGAGTTCGTCAACGCGGACGGAACGCCGCATGCCCAGTGTCCCAGGCAAACGCTCAAGCGCGTGCTCGCGCGTGCCGGGAAGATGGGCTTTACCGTGATGACGGGGATGGAGTTCGAGTGGTTCAACTTTACGGAAACGCCGCAAAGCTGGGCTGCCAAGAAGGGTGTAGGCCCCGAGTGGCTGACGCCGGGCATGTTCGGCTATTCGCTCCTGCGCATGAACCAGAACCGGGAGTTTTTCAACGCGATCATGGATGACATGCTCGCATTCGGCGTCCCGATCGAGGGGCTGCATACCGAGACCGGGCCCGGGGTGTATGAGGCAGCGATCGGTTTTTCAAGCGCGCTCGAGCAGGCCGACCGCGCGCTGCTGTTCAAGACAGGCACCAAGGAAATCGGTGCGCGGTTCGGCATCATGCCCAGCTTCATGGCCAAGCCCAGCCAGCAGCTTCCCGGATGCAGCGGGCACGTGCACCAGAGCCTTTCCGACGGCAAGGCCAATCTGTTCTTCGACGCGAAGGCCCCGCGCCGCATGAGCAAGCTGTTCGAAAGCTATCTTGCGGGGCAGGTTGCCTGCCTGATGGAATTTGCCCCGATGTTCTGGCCCACCATCAATAGCTACAAGCGTCTGGTTGACGGCTTCTGGGCGCCTGTCAAGCCGACCTGGGGGATCGATAACCGCACGGCAAGCTTTCGTGTCATCGCGGGCAGCCCCAAGGCCACGCGCCTGGAGACCCGCTGCCCTGGCGCGGACGTCAACCCCTATCTCGCGATGGCGGCGCTCATCGCCGCAGGGCTTGACGGGGTCGAGAAAGGCCTGAAGCTGACGGCGGCACCCATCACGGGCACCAACCAGGGTGCCGAATCGATACCGCGCGCGCCGCGCACGCTCATCGAGACCACGCGGATTTTCGAACGCTCGAGCATCGCGCGCGACTGGCTGGGCGACGGGTTCGTCGACCATTTCGCTGCAACACGGGACTGGGAATGGCGCCAATTCCTTGACTGCGTGACCGATTGGGAAATGCGCCGTTACTTTGAAATCATCTGAGACCATGAGCATCCAGAATTTTTCGTTTCCAACCGCCATCAAGTTCGGGCCAGGCGCGCGCAAGCTCGTGGCCGGCCACCTGAGCGCCCTGGGCCTTCGCCGCCCGCTGATCGTGACCGATCGCGCCCTGGCCGCATTGCCCGTGCTGGCTGAATTCCGCGGCCATCTCGATGGCCTTGATGTCGCCGTGTTTGGTGGCGTCCATGGCAACCCGACCTGCAGCCAGGTCATGGAGGGCGCCGCGGCGTTCGCTGCGCATCGCGCCGATTGCATCATCGGATTCGGGGGCGGCGCGGCGCTCGATGTGGCCAAGGTGGTCGGCGTGGCGGCAACGCATCCCGGTGACATCCTTGAGTACGTCTGGGATCATCCGCAGGTCAGGCCGATCACCGCGGCACTTCCGTATTTCGTGGCGTTGCCCACGACATCGGGCACGGGCTCCGAAGTGGGGCGCTCCAGCGTCATCAGCGAGAACGATACGCATCTGAAGCGGGTCGTCTTCAGCCCGGTGATCCTTGCGCGCATTGTCTTTGCTGATCCGGAGCTCACGCTGGCGTTGCCGCCCGCCATCACGGCGGCGACCGGCATGGACGCACTCACGCACAACATTGAAAGCTATCTTTCGCCCGCCTATCACCCCATGTGTGACGGCATCGCGCTGGAGGGCACCCGGATCGCGGCCGCTGCCTTACCGATCGCCGTGGCCGAGCCGGGCAACCTCAAGGCGCGCGGCGACATGATGATGGCATCGCTGATGGGCGCGGTCGCCTTCCAGAAGGACCTGGGTGCGGTCCACTCCTGTGCCCACGCCCTCGGGGCCGTTTGCAATATGCACCATGGGCTGGCGAATGCGCTCATGATCGATACGGTGCTGGCATGGAACCTTCCGGCCGCGCCCGGGAAGTTTGCCGAACTTGCGCACGTGTGCGGGGTCGCAGGCGGGGCAGAGGCCTTCGTGCCCTGGTTGCTCGCTTTGCGCACGCGCCTTGGCATCGGCGGCACGCTCGCCGATCACGGCGTCACACCGGCGCATCTGCCGCGTCTGGTCGAGATCGCGACTGCGGACATTTGTCACCAGACGAACCCGCGCCCTTGCACCGCTGCGGATTTCGAGCGGCTGTTCGTCGCGGCCCTGGTTGCCTGAAGCCGGGCCTGCCATGACGGATCGCCTCAAGATCGGAATCAGCGCCTGCTTGCTGCCGCCTACGCCGGGACGGGCGGCGGCGCCCTCCAAGACGCTGCAGTTCATCGAGCAATCGACCGCGCATTGGGTCATGAGCGGCGGCGCCGTTCCCGTGATGATTCCTTCACCCTACGGTGAAACCGCGCGCGGCGCGATCGGGTGCGAAGATTATGCGCAATGGCTGGACGGCCTTGTCATGCATGGCGGCGCGGATGTCTGGCCCGGAACCTACGGCGAGGAGCCCCTGCGGCCCGAGTGGATCGGAGACGCTGCGCGCGACGCGTACGAAATCGAACTCATGCGTGCGTTCGTGGCTGCCGGCAAGCCAGTCTTCGGCATTTGCCGCGGCCTGCAGGTCATCAATGTCGGGTTTGGCGGAACGCTCTACCAGGATATCGCCACGCAGGTCCAGACGCCCGTGCGCCACCAGGATCGCCCGGTGTACGAGCACAATTTCCATGAGGTTGACTTCGTGCCCGGCACACGCCTGGATTCGTTGCTCAAGGCAATGCCTGTTCGCACGGTCAATAGCATTCACCACCAGGCGATTCGTCATCTGGCGCCGGATTTCGATGTTGAGGCCCGCAGCCCGGTCGACGGGGTGATTGAAGCCATTCGCCACCGGGGGGTGCCCTACGTCGCCGCCGTGCAGTGGCATCCCGAGTTTCATCGTCCCGAGCAGAACGTGCTCGATGACACCCCGTTGCTTGCCGATTTTCTCCAGGCCGCGCGCCTTGCGCGTCAGGCACGCGCATCCGGCAAGCCCGAACCCCTGTAGCAGGACCATGCATCCATGAAACAGCTCGCCATTCATAATCCCGCAACCGGCGCGTTGATCGCTTCCGTGCCCACCGACAACGCGCAGACGGTCACCGCAAAGGCGCTGGCCGCCCGCGCGGCGCAGACGAACTGGCGGCTAGCGCCGCTCGCCGCGCGCAAGCAGTGCATCGTCAGATTTCGCGCTGCGATCGTGGACGAACTTGATCATCTGGCGGCCATCATGACCGCAGAGACGGGCAAACCGATCCGGATGTCCCGCAACGAGCTCAATGGCTTGTTGGGACGCATCGATTTTTTTCTCGACAGCGTCGAGCGCGCGACGGCGACCGAGACCGTGTTCGATCAGGATGGCATGGCCGAGCAGATCGAGCACGTGCCGCTGGGCCTGGTCGCGAATATCTCGGCGTGGAACTACCCGTGGTTCGTTGGCGGCAACGTCTTCATTCCCGCATTGCTGGCCGGCAACGCGGTGCTCTACAAGCCCTCTGAGTACGCAACAATGACGGGCCTTGCGATCGGGCGTCTGCTGCGCGGGGCTGGTGTCCCCGACCAGGTGTTCAACGTGCTCGTGGGCGGCGGCGAGGTTGGCGCAGCGCTGATCGAACAGCGTATTGACGGCATGTTTTTCACCGGTTCGCACGCGACAGGCGCGAGGATCGCCGAGGCGCTTGGGCCACGACTGGTCAAGCTGCAACTCGAGCTCGGTGGAAAGGACCCCACGTATGTATGCGACGATGCGGATCCCCGCCTTGCTGCCGAATCGCTGGCGGACGGTGCGATGTACAACACCGGGCAGAGCTGCTGCTCGGTCGAGCGCATCTACGTGCACGAGAAAGTCCATGACGCCTTCGTCGACGCATTCGTTGAGACGGTGCGCGGATTCAAAGTGGGCGACCCTACGGCTGAAGACACCTACATCGGCGCAATCACGCGCGCGCCGCACCTCGACGTGCTCGACGCCCAGGTCGCCGATGCCAAGGCCAAGGGCGCGCGCCTGCTTCTGGGCGGCCACCGCCTGCCGGGACCCGGAAACTGGTATGCGCCTACCGTCTTCGCCGACGTGACCCACGAGATGGATCTCATGCGCGAGGACAGTTTCGGCCCCATCATCGGCATCCAGAAAGTTCGCAGCGATGACGTCGCGCTGCAATTGATGAACGACACCCGCTATGGCCTGACCGCAGGCGTCTACACGCCCGACGAGGCGCGTGCGCGTGCTTTGCTCGCACGCGTCAATGCGGGCAGCGTCTACTGGAACTGCTGCGATCGCGTGAGCCCGCGTCTGCCCTGGAGCGGCTACGGTGATTCCGGGATTGGCCTGACCTTGTCAACGTATGGGATCCAGGCGTTTACGCGGCCCAAGGCCTGGCATCTGCGGCGCTACTAGGGCGTCCTCAAGATCGCGTACCAGACGAAGCATTGAACCCCAGTATGGGCTGATGTATCCGAGCCCCAGCTGGCTTTTCACAAGCTGCGGTTTAGCTTCGCATATATTGCTGATATATCGGCAAATTGTGCAAATGTAACCATATGATATTAATGAAGATATTGCAAAATATTGATAGAAGGTAGTATGCTTGGCGCATGATGAAAATTGAGGATCGAATGCGCTTGTCGGTGCGGCGTCGTGCCGGGCAGGTGGTTTTGCGCGCAGAGCTTTCCCGGCTGGGCAGTGCTTCGCAGGTGTCTAGCGCGCTCAAGGCGCTTCAAAAGAAAGGCGAATTGGTGCGCTTGGGCGCCGGCGTTTATGCCAAGGCGGCCCGCGAGCCCGGTACTGGCGAAGTGCGTCCGCTTGCTGATTTTGGAGTTTTGGCGCGTGAGGCGGCGGACAAACTGCACATGTTGGTCAACCCTAACGCTACCCGATCGCGCAGCGAGGTCTCGGCGACGCAAAACGCCGGCCAAATCGTGGTCTTTGATACCGGCCACCGGCGCGTCTCCCGTAAGTTGGCTCTGGGGTCACACCGCGTGGTCTACACCAATGATCGGATGCGGGCCGTTGCGCGGTTTTCACGGGTTCCGGGGGGGCGGCTTCCTCTGATTCCGAATACTGGAGTGGCGCAATTCGTGCGCGCCCTTGCGCGTGTGTCTCAAGTGAAATTCATCCGAACGCCACTGGATGAATGGGCCGAGACAGCCACGCAGTTGGCGGGGGACGACATTAGATCGGGGCCTGTCCAGGATTTGCTGGTTGCACTGAAGCGAGCCGGCGTGATCTCGAGCGACGAGTTGGCTGCATTACTGATCAATTTTCTGCGGGAACGGAAACAGAGTGTTCGATCCGTTTAAGGATTTCGAGCAGGCCGGGTATCTACGCAACCGTTACGGTGAAAAGGATCCGAAGATTGTTCAGGAACTCGAGCACCAATTGTTCCGTGCCGGGCTTGGCGAAGCGTTGACCCATCTGGCCAAGTGCCGCGATTTAGTCTACGAGGACTTCTTGCAAGTCCATCAGATCCTGTTTTCGGCGTTCTATCCGTGGGCGGGGCAGGACCGCACCGTCACCGCGTCGAAGATTGCCGTGACGAAGTCAGGTACGTGGTTTAGCCATCCGCTTGATTCGCGGCGCGCAGTGGAGGCGGGCCTGCGGATTGCGCGCGACAAGCAGCGACTGCGTCAACGACCTGGGGAGGTCATGGGGTTGTTCGCCTACGCGCATCCCTTCCTGGACGGAAATGGCCGCACGATGCTGGTTGTGCACAGCGAGTTGTGTCACCGCGCGGGCTTCAGCATCGAATGGCAGCGCACGCGCAAGCTAGATTACCTGTCAGCACTAAGCGCAGAAATTGCTTCGCCCGGTCGAGGCATTCTCGATCACTACTTGTTGCCGTTCGTCGACGATCGCAAGGAACGCCCGTGGTGGGGCGGCGCGATCGGTGCGCTTCCTGGCCTGGATGGCCAGAGCATAGAGGACACTGTCGAGGGAGACTATAAGAACGTGGATGTTTCGCAAAAGTACCGCGAGTTTATCGAGCGCAGAGCCTACCGGACTGATCTCCACGAGTAAAAATGAGAGTGATTCGGCCCTTATGAAGCGCGTTTGCGCGGCGTTGCGTGCCGCGATTGTCACTCGATGTTCTGGGCCTGCTCGCGCATCTGCTCGATGAGCAGCTTCAAATCCATCGCGGCACGCGTCATGTCCATGCTGCCGGCCTTGGAGCCAAGCGTGTTGGCTTCCCGGTTCATCTCCTGAAAGAGAAAATCCAGCCGTTTGCCGACGCTGCCGGGATCCTTGCCACCGGCGCTGCGCCCGCCGCCCTCGCGTTTTTTGCCCGAGAGCAGGAACTCAAGCTCGACGATATGGGATTTCAGGCGCGCAAGCTCTTCGGCGACATCGATGCGCAAGGCGAACAGGCTCGATTCACTGGCAATACGCTCGGAAAGCTCGGCCCCCGTGATGTGGGTAAAGCCACCCGGGAATGCGGATTGCACGGTCTCGCGTAGCTTTTGCGCAAGCTTGTCGCGCTGCGCGGCGAGCAATTCCGGCATGTGCGATTCGACTTCGCCCACGATCTCCTGCATCTGGACCGAAGTGGCCAGCATCGCGGCGGCGAGCCGCTCGCCCTCGCGGTTGCGTCCCTCCGTCAGTTGCGCCAGCGCAGGCTCAAAAGCCTGCAGACAGGCCTGCGCCCAGGCTTCCGGGTCGACCGTTGCACCCTGGGTATCAGGCCATCCGAGCAACTCGGCCAGGCGAGGGGATTCGGTTTGCGGCAGCACCTTGCGTGCGGCGTCAAGTTGCTGGGCAACGCGCTGCAGGGCCGGTTCGGCCAGGCGCTGGTCGCCCGCGTTCTGCGCCCGTGCGAAGCTTGCACGAACCTCGACTTTGCCGCGGCCCAGGCTGCGCGAGAGTCGTTCCCGAATCGGTTGCTCCGCCAGACGCAACTCATCCGGAACCCGAAACTGCAGATCCAGGAAACGGCTGTTAACGCTGCGCAGTTCGACCGACACGGAGCCGATCTCCAGGGTAACTTTGCCGCTCCCGAAGGCGGTCATGCTTGCTGTCATCTTTTAATCTCGATTCCAATGGCGGCGCCGTCCGGATTTCGTGGATCCGACGCGCCGAAAAATACGCCACCGTCAAACGCGACGGTCTCGGCTCGCCCCATTGTAGGCACGACCTTGACGTCGTGCCCCATCTCGCGCAGCAGGCGCAACGTGTCGGGGCTGAAACCGCGTTCGACGCGCAACTGGTCGGGCACCCACTGGTGGTGCAGTCGCGGCTGCGAGACCGCCTCGGCAATATTCATCTCGAAATCGATCACGTTCACCAGGTTCTGCAGCACGATGGTGATGATGCGTGATCCGCCTGGCGATCCGGTGGCGAGCCACGCCTTGCCGTCGCGCATGGCGATGACAGGCGTCATGGAGCTCAGCGGCCGCTTGCCGGGGGCCACGGCATTGGCTTCGCCGCCCGTGAGACCAAACGCATTGGCCACGCCCGGTTTGGCTGAAAAGTCATCCATTTCGTTGTTAAGCAGGATGCCGGTTCCGCTCGCGACGATGCCCGAGCCGAACGACAGGTTCAGCGTGTAGGTGCAGCTAACGACGTTGCCCGCCGCGTCCATCACTGAAAAGTGCGTCGTCTGGTCACTTTCATAGGGAATCGGGTTACCGGATCCGACGTCTTTGCTCGCTCGCGTGCGTTTGGGGTCGATCGCAGCCGCCTGCTTGTCGGCGTACTGCTTCGACACGAGCCCGCGCGCAGGCACCTTGACGAAATCCGGATCGCCCATGTACTGCGCCCGATCCGCATACGCCGAGCGCGCAGCCTCGGCCATCAGGTGCATCGCCTGGGCGCTGCCAAAGCCATATTCGCGCATCGGGTAGCGCTCGAGCAGGTTCAGCATCTGGATCAGGTGCACGCCACCGGAGCTTGGCGGGGGCATCGACAGGATCTGCACGCCGCGGTAAGTGCCTTTGACAGGTTCGCGCTCGACAGTGCGATAGTCGCGCAGGTCGGCGAGTGTCAGCGGGTGGCTTCTGCTGACGAGTTCGGCGACGATCTTGCTGGCGATCTCGCCGTTATAGAAGGCCGGTGCACCGTCGCGCGCAATGGCGCGCAGGGAAGCCGCGAGGTCGCGTTGCACGAGCAATTCGCCTGCGCCGTAAGTCCGCAGCGCGCTCAGCGGGCAATCCCGCAGTTCACAGGGAGGCGCGCCGTCGACGTGCCTGAAAAAAATCTCGCGCGTGCCTGGCCAGCGCCCCAGATGGGTGCGTTGCAGGGCGAACTGCTCGGAAAGGTAGGGGCTCACGCGATAGCCTTCTTCGGCCAGGCGGATGGCCGGCGCTATCACCTGCGCGAGGGGCATCGTCCCGAATTGCGCAAGCGCCTGGGTCAGCCCCGCGACGCTTCCCGGCACGCCCACGGCGTCGGGCGACTGGGTCGACTTGCCGCGCACGACATTGCCCGCCGCATCCAGATACATGTCCCGGGTGGCTGAGGCCGGCGCAGTCTCACGAAAATCGAGCGCGACATCCTTGCCGGTGCGAGCCTGATGCACGAGCATGAAGCCGCCGCCGCCGAGATTGCCCGCGTTGGGCAGGACGACGGCCAGTGCGAAGCCTGTCGCGACCGCGGCGTCCACCGCGTTGCCGCCGTCGCGCAGCATCTGCGCGCCTGCCTGGGATGCCAGCGCCTGTTCGCTGGCCACCATGCCGCCTGTGGCGATCGTCGGCATGATGATTTCGAAGGAGTTGTCGTAACGCGTGACTGCGGTGTTGATGGCAGTGCTGGCGGAGGCCGCGGGGGTCGCCGCCGGGGCCACCGGTGTTGCCGGACTCGACTGCGCGACGGGAGCCCCGGGGGCCGGTGACGCAGCCGGATTTGTCGATGCAGTCTGCGCAAAGCTTGGCACGAACCCGCAGCCCGAGAGGATCATCGACAGGATGACCGCCCGTGCGCGACGAGTGCCCCGAGCGGTGCGTATACTGGCGGCAGCCACCGTGCCGCCTCTAATTTGGTCCGAACGCATTGCACAAACTCCTTTCCTGATCTCCAGCACCACGAAGAGAATCCAACGTGTCAAATACTAGCACCAGCCTATCCGCCGAGCGTCCCTCCGGCCGCACACCCGACGCCCTGCGCCCCGTGCGCATTCAACGCAATTTCACCCGATACGCAGAGGGCTCCGTCCTGATCTGCATGGGCGAGACGCAGGTGCTCTGCACGGCGAGCGTGCTCGAGAAGGTTCCGCCATTCCTCAAAGGCCAGGGGCAGGGCTGGGTGACCGCAGAATACGGCATGCTGCCCCGCTCGACGCACACGCGCAGCGATCGCGAGGCCGCGCGCGGCAAGCAATCCGGTCGCACGCAAGAGATCCAGCGCCTGATCGGACGCAGCCTGCGCGCCGTGATGGATATGACCTTGCTCGGCGAGCGCACGATCCAGATCGACTGCGACGTGCTGCAAGCCGACGGCGGCACGCGCTGCGCGAGCATCACCGGCGCCTGGATCGCCGTGGCTGATGCGGTCGACGGCCTGATGCAAAAAGGGCTGGTCAAGAAAATGCCGCTCAAGGACTCGGTCGCGGCGGTATCCGTCGGCATGGTGGGGGGCAGGGCGGTGCTCGACCTCGACTATCCCGAGGATTCCGGTTGCGACGCCGACATGAATGTCGTGATGACCGGGGCGGGGCGCTATGTCGAAGTGCAGGGTACGGCCGAAGGGCACACCTTCGACCGCAACGAGCTCAATGCGTTGCTGGCGCTTGCCGAGAAGGGAATCAGCGAGTTGGCCGTGCTACAGCACGAGACGCGCAAGGCCTGATGCCGCGTTTTCGGCACGGATTCGGTCGTTTGACTTGAAGCAGGCATTGCTCAGTCCGTCCTTGAGCCCGGCGCCCAGCGCGGTGCGCAGTGCCGTGTTTGCGAATGTGAGCGCCGAGGCTTGCGCCAGGCACGCCGGGAAACAAGGCGACCGAACAGGTCGCCGCCCGGCGGGACCAGCAAACGCAGGGTAGTCCGCG
>CAITPF010000373.1 GCA_903894155.1 uncultured beta proteobacterium
GCGGCCATTTCCGTTCAATGCCTACTACGGCGAAGACGAAATTCGCCCCAGCCCGTCGGACTTCCGCTTGAAGGTCTCCGGGCTTGTCGCCGACCAGCGCGCCTGGACACTAGACGAATTGCTCGCCTTCCCGCAAACGGACCAAATCACCCGCCACATCTGCGTCGAAGGATGGAGCGCGATCGGGCAATGGGGCGGCGTGCGGTTTTCGGATTTCCTGCGGCGCGTCGGCGCTGACACGACGGCCCGCTTTGTCGGATTCCGCTGCCATGACGACTATTACACCAGCATCGACATGCCGACCGCGCTGCACGCCCAGACGCTGCTCACGCTGCGGTTCGATGAGACGCCGCTTCCGGCGAAATACGGCTATCCGCTCAAGCTGCGCGTTCCAACGAAGCTTGGCTACAAGAACCCGAAGTACATCAGTGAAATATTCGTGACCAACGTCAACCCGGGCGGTTACTGGGAAGACCAAGGCTACAACTGGTTTGGCGGAAGTTGATCGTCAACTTTGCCATTTTTCGCACACCCCGTGCAATCCACTACCCCAGGAGCTCTACCATGAAGAAAATCGCCCTCGCCCTGTTTGTCGCTTCGATGTCGGTCGCTTTTGCGCCGAGCTACGCTGCAGACCCGATGCCCGCCGACGGCATGAAAAAAGATGCCATGGCCAAGGATGGCATGGCCAAAGATGGAATGGCCAAGGATGCCATGGGCAAGGACGCCATGGCCAAGGACGGCATGAAAAAGGACACCATGGCAAAGGACGCCATGGGCAAGGATGCGATGGCCAAAGACGGCATGGCCAAGGACGGCATGAAAAAGGATGCCATGGGGAAGTAATACGGCACCCCCCGCGCATTGCAATCCCTGAAGCACCCTCCTTGCGGAGGGTGCTTTCTGTTCGCGAAGATCGACATGAAAGCGCTCGTGGTGCTCAGTCGCAAAGCCCGCTGAGTGTGCCTCGGGCGCTCGCCATGGACTCCGTGCATGGGTGCACCCTCGACCGTGGATAGCCCGGCGCGCCTCCAAAAATTAAAAAGGTCTTGAAGCGCACTGGCTTCAAGACCTTGAATTGCTTGGCTCCCCGACCTGGGCTCGAACCAGGGACCTGCGGATTAACAGTCCGTCGCTCTACCGACTGAGCTATCAGGGAATGGATTAATAAGCCGCAAGAGTTCGCCTCTTACATCGGCTTGTCGATCGGCTAGCAGTGTAGCATAGGCGCCATACTGTCTCAATCGGGCGAATCGGCACGACAAATCGCTCCAGCACAGGCGAATGGCGTATGACGCAATTCGCTTGATGTCGGCCTGTATATTGCCCGGATTCCGAGCATCGCGTCGCGGGCACCCCGTTCACATCGCGCATTTTCGCCCCCCATCTTCCCACCTTGTCGAGTTCCCCCATGACGACCGAAAGCTTTATTCCCGGCAAAGACGCCTCGCTCGAGTCGACGATTGCCACCATGCAGCAAAAACTCGGCGGGCGCGGGTTTCACCTCGACGAAACGTCCTGGCTCAACCCCGTAAAGTCGATCTGGTCAGTGCATGTGCGCGATCACGACTGCCCGATGCTGTTTGCCAATGGCAAGGGTGCCACCAAACTCGCGGCACGCGCCAGCGCGCTGGGCGAATTTTTCGAACGCCTGAACACGCATTACTTCTGGACGCACTTCTATCTCGGTGGAACGCGTGCCAACAGACCGTTCGTGCATTATCCCCAGGAGCGTTGGTTTGCGCCGACGGCTGACGGTACCTGGCCAACTGAAATGCTCAATCCCGAATTACATGCGTTTTACAACCCGGAAGGTTCGATCGATGGCAAGGTTCTGGTCGACCTGAACTCGGGCAACGTCGATCGCGGCATTTGCACGCTCCCCTACACGCGTTTGCGTGACGGTGTGCAAACATGGATCCCGGTCAACATCATCGGCAACCTCTACGTGAGTAACGGCATGGCCGCCGGCAACACGTTGATGGAAGCGCGCAGCCAGGCGCTGTCCGAAATCTTCGAGCGCCATATCAAAAACCGCATCATCAGCGAAGGGCTGTGCCTGCCCGAAGTACCGGACCACGTGATCGCCCGCTACCCTGGCATCGCCGCAGGCATTCAGGGGCTGCGTGACGCGGGCTTTGGCATCCTGGTGCGCGATGCATCGCTTGGCGGGCGCTACCCGGTCATGAACGTGACGCTTCTGCATCCGAAGGACCAGGGGTGCTTCGCAAGCTTTGGCGCGCATCCGCGGTTCGAGGTCGCGCTCGAGCGTGCACTCACCGAATTACTGCAGGGCCGCGCGCTCAATTCGCTCGAAGGGTTTCCGGAGCCAGGCTTCGACATGGAAGAGATTACGCTTCCATCGAACCTCGAAATTCACTTCGTCGATTCGAGCGGTGTGATCAGCTGGAATTTCCTTGGCGACACGCCCGACTATCCGTTCTGCGACTGGAATTTCAGCAACACCACTGCAGAAGACTATGCGTGGCTGTGCGAGTGTGTCGCGAGCGAGGACAAGGATATCTATGTCGCCGATTTTTCCGAGCAAGGTGCATACAGCTGCCGCATTCTGGTGCCGGGAATGTCGGAGATCTATCCGGTCGAAGACCTGGAATGGGAAAACAACAGCGTCGGCAATGGCATCCGCCCGGCGCTGCTGAATTTGCACGCACTCAGCAACGACGAGGCCTCGGCGTTGCTCGAAGACTTGCAAACGCTGAATCTCAACGACGAACGGCCGCTTTGGGAGATTCTGGGCCTTGCAATCCCGATCGACACCGTTTGGAAAGAGTTCCGCATCGGCGAACTCAAGACACTGCTGGCTTTGGCGATCGGTGACGAAGAAGCCACGCTCGAGGGCTGCGACTGGATTCGCCAGTACCGCGAAATGAACCCCGCGCGCCGGCTTGTCTACCGCTGCATCGAAAGCCTGCTGAACCTCGAAGACACGGCTGACTACCGCCGCGCGCTGAACCTGCTCTATGGTGAAGAAACTGTACGCCAGGCGCAGGCACTGATTGATGGCAGCGAAAAATTCTTCGGCCTGGCTGCGCTCGGCCCGGACATGGAAGGCAGCGCGATGCACGCCTCGCTACTCAAGGCGTATGACAAGCTGTTTGCGTGAAGAGCAAGGTTTAGGGGGGTGACGGTTGGGCTTTGTTGGCGAAGTCCTCGCGGGATCTTCCCGCAGAGGCTTCGCTCGCGCAACAGGCGCGACTATCGCACCCGGCCGCCC
>CAITPF010000374.1 GCA_903894155.1 uncultured beta proteobacterium
GGCACGGTCATGGCGGCACAAATGAACCTGCAGTACTGCACCGCCATGCTGCTCATGCAGGGCAATGTGTTCGTTGACCAGTTCAAGGAAGAATATCTTGCGGATCCCGAGGTCCTGGCGCTGGCCCGGCGCGTCAGGATCGAAATCGATCCCGGTCAGAAGCACAGCGATCGCCTTGCCGTGGTCGCGGTCGAGCTTGCCGACGGCACAGTCCGCGAGGGCAAGTGTTCGGCAGCGCGCGGGCATCCCAACAACCCGCCGGGCTGGTCCGAGATCGAAAACAAGTTCAACATCCTGGCGTCCAAGATCGTCTCCGACGAGACGTGCCGTCGCATCGTCGAGATCGTGAAAGGCATCGACGACATGAACGACATCACGCCGCTCACTGCGCTGCTGGCGGCGCGATCCTGATCATTTTTTTTACCAACAACGACCGCGCGTGCCTCGTGCAGATTGAGACACCGGCGTTTCCAGTCATTTTTTTGCGGAGCTGTGATGAAACCCTTTAACCAGAACGAAATCAATCTGTCGAAGTACGTCGCGCAGTGGGTGGTTGACACAAAATACGAGGACCTTTCCGCTAAAGTCATCGACTACACGACGACGTTTGCGGTCGACCATTTTGGCGTCGTGCTTGCGGGCACCCAAAAGACTTCATCGAACATTATTTTCGAGACATGCAAGCTCTGGGCTTCCACGCAAGGCAAGTGCACGCTCGTCGGGCACAAGGAAGTCAATTCGGCCCCCTTTGCCGCGCTCATCAACGGCACCACTGGCCACGCGCTTGAACTCGACGACGATCACCGCGAAGGCACGCAGCACCCGGGCGTTGCGGTCATCCCCGCCGCGTTTGCGTTGGCAGAGCAATTGGGCAAGAGCGGCAAGGATTTCATCCTGGCGGCGGCGCTGGGCTACGAGATCATGATCCGCCTGGGCGAGGCGCACATGGGCAAATCCTATTTGCGCGGGTTTCATCCGACAGGCACTTGCGGGACGATCGGTGCGGCCGTGGCGGCCGGAAAACTGCTCGGACTGGACGTCGGGCAAATGACCAGTGCCATTGGCCTGGCCGCGAGCCAGTCTGCCGGGTTGCTGACCTTCCGATCCAACGGTGCCTGGAACAAGCGCCTGCACGCCGGGCAGGCAGCGATGTCGGGCGTGATTTGTGCCGAGCTCGCGTCCCGTGATTTCCGAGGCCCGAGCGAAAGCCTGTTGAGCCCTGAAGGCTGGCTGCAGGCCTTTGCCTACAACGATGAGTTCGACCTCAACTTCGTCGTCGATCGCCTGGGTGAAAAGTGGGACCTGCTCGAGAACAGCATCAAGGTACACGCCTGCTGCCGGTTTGCCGGCCCGATTGTCGATGCGACGCTCGAGACCGTTTTCCGCGAGAACATCCTGCCGGAGCACGTGGAATCGGTGACCATCGCAATGGCGAAATATCCCCTGACGCGCTCGCTGATCGAACCCCTTGAGCGCAAGCTCAACCCGACCTCGGTCGTCGACGCGCAGTTCAGCGCGCCGTTTGCCGCCGCAGTGTCGATCGTCAAGCGCCGGGCCTTCGTTGAAGAATATAGTGAAACCGGAATCCGCGACCCCGAGGTGCTGGCCATGGCCCGCAAAGTGAAGTGGGAAGTCGACCCCGAGGCCGAGCGCCTCTGGCCCAAGCGCTATCCCTGCCAGGTCACCATCACGCTCAAGGATGGCAGAACGGCCACCTCGCGCGTCGAATGGCCCAAGGGCGACCCCGAAAACGCAGTCACCGATGAAGAAGTCCGCGTCAAGTTCATGACGCTGGCGACACCCGTGCTTGGCGAAGCAGGCGCGACGCGCAGCTACAAGGCCGCGCGTGGAATCGTCTCGGCGGCCAACATGCGGGAATTGTCTGCATCGCTCACCCCTCGCTGAGCTGTTGGCCAGCGAACGCGCAGGGTTGTTGAAGATGCCGTTGTCCAATCAGTGTGTACGGTTTGTGAAGCCGGCCGTCGGGCCGGTCGACGAGCGTCATTTCGAGTTGTCCACCTCAACCGTCTCTGCGCCGGATGCGGGCGAGATCATTGTCCGCAACGTGTATCTGTCGCTCGATCCCTATCAGCGGCGCCAAATGATGCCCGGCGTCGTGTACACCAACCCGCTCAATATCGGCGACGTCATGGTCGGTCGGGCAATCGGCACGGTGGTCGAGTCGCGAGATCCGCGCTTCGCGGTGGGCGATTGGGCGCTCGGGCATTTCGGGTGGCAGCACTACACGCGGATCAGTGCAACGAAGGCGGAAAAGATCGACCTCGACGGGTTCTCGCCCTCAACGTTTCTCGGTGCGCTGGGGAGCCCGGGGGTGACCGCCTGGGTCGGATTGCGAACGATCGCAAAAGTCAGGGCAGGCGAGACGGTCGTGATTTCGGCCGCGACGGGCGCAGTGGGAAGCGTGGCAGGTGCGCTTGCGCGTGCAACCGGTTGCAGGGTCGTGGGGATTGCCGGCGGGCCGATGAAGTGCGCCCATGCGATCGAAGCCCTTGGGTTTGACGCATGCGTCGACTACAAAAGCGCAAATTTTCGGGATGAACTTGCCCACGCCACTCCAACCGGCATCGACGTCGATTTCGAGAACGTCGGCGGGTACGTCTTTGATTGCGTGCTCGAGCGCATGAACGATTTCGGGCGAGTCGCCCTCTGCGGGCTGGTCTCGCAATACAACCTGCCCGAGCCTTACGGAATGCGCAATATCGCCGAAGTCCTGAACAGGAACGTGATGCTTCAGGGGTATCGCGTGACCAGCTTCCCCGAGCAGCGTCCGGCGGCGCTTCGCGAACTCAAGGATGTACTGAGAAGCGGCGTGCTGCGCCCGGCCGAGACCATTGACGTGGGGTTGGCGCAGGCGCCCGCGGCGTTTGTCCGGTTGTTCCAGGGCGCGAATATGGGTAAGTCACTGGTGCGTTTGGCCGACGAGACTATTTAGATGGCGCGCGCGGGGTTTGAGCGGCCGACCACTAATCAGGCTTGATATTGTTTTCCCGGATGACGTTCCCCCACAGCGCTGTCTGGTCGCGAATGAACGCAGCCGCCCGCGCCTGATCACCCTCGAAGACCATCCCGCCCAGTTCGGCCACTCTGGCGCGGACCTCAGGCGTGGCCATCACTCGCTGAATCGCCAGGGCCAATTTGCGCTGAATGTCCTTGGGCGTTGCCGCCGGCGCGAAAACTGCCGTCCAGTCATACACCGCATAGTCCGCCACACCACCCTGCTGCACCGTTGGCACATCGGGCAGCAGATCGATGCGCTTGTCGCCTGTCACCGCCAACGCCCGCAGCTTTCCGCTGCGAATGTGCTGCAGGCTATTCGCGATGTTCGCGAAGAACACGGGAACCTGCCCGCTCATCACATCGATGAGTGCGGGCCCGCTGCCTTTGTAGGGCACATGGGTAAATTTCACGCCGGCCTTGATCTCGAAGAGCGCTCCCGCAAAATACTGCGCGGTGGCGCTGCCGCCCGAGGCGAACGCGACTCCGCCCGGTTTGGCCTTGGCAAGCTGGACAAACTCACTGACCGTGGTCGCCGGCAAGGCTGGATTGACCACAAGCACCGTGGGATACAGCGCCAGCACCGCAAGCGGGCTGAACGCGGTTGCGGGATCGTAGGGCAGCGACGGATACAGCGACGGGTTGATCGCATAGGCAAACGCATCGAGCATCAGTGTGTAGCCATCGGCGGGCGCGCGCGCGACCGCGGCCGCCCCGCTCTGGCCGCTCGCGCCGGTGCGATTTTCGACGACGTCTTGCTGGCCGAGTTGTTCGCCAAGCTTGGGCGCCAGCAAGCGCGCCATCATGTCGGCGCCGCCCCCGGGGGGGAAGGTGACCACCAGCGTGATGGCCCTGGTCGGCCACTCTTGCGCCCGGGCCTCTTGCGCGAGTGTCA
>CAITPF010000375.1 GCA_903894155.1 uncultured beta proteobacterium
TCCGTGAGACTTGCGGCGAATTGCGCGTCGTAATCGAGTTGAGGGCGCAGGTTTGCATAGGCGGCCTGAAAGAGCGGATCCGAGGCGAGCGGCCCCCGGGCCAGTGCGTCGAGTGCCTGTGTGCCCGACGTTTCGTCGCGCTCCGAGAAAATCACGTCGAACCCCAGCACCTGGATGCCGTAATCGTCGAAGAGGCGGTGCGTCAGCAGCGCCATCTTGTCGCGCGCCCAGGGCCAGCGGCCGGCGCCCCCTTCGTCCTGTTCGCGCAGGCTCTTTTCGTCGATGTCGATGATGACGACCCGCGGATCGACGCCCCCTGGGGCGGTGAGCCGCATTTGCGCGTCATAGATGATGTTGTCGAGCCGCTCGATTAACTGCAGTCCGAGCCAGCCGGCCGCGTGGGCGGCAAAGATCGCGACGAGCGCCAGGCCCAGCAGGATCCTGGGCGTGCGCTGGCGGAATTGCCGGAGGAGGGACATGGGCGACTCGCGTGATCAAGGCGCGGCACCGCGGCAAGATGCCCGGCGAACGCGCCCTCGAGATGCGTCAGTTTATCTGACTGCGCAGAACACCTCGCCGTTCAGGGCGAGGATGGATATCGCGGACACGATAGTGTCCTGAGCGTCAGCTTAGCGCCTGCTGTCGTTCAATGTACTGCCGGATGATCCCGATCGGTGCGCCGCCGCAACTTGCGGCAAAATAGCTTGGTGACCACAGGGCGCCGGCCCACAACTTCGCGCGGATGCCAGGATCGTTCTTTTTCCGGATCATCCTGCTGGAAACCCCTTTCAGGCTGTTGACCAGCGCCGACACAGCAATTTTGGGCGGATAGTTCACCAGCAGGTGAACATGGTCATCCTCGCCGTTGCATTCCACGAGTTCCGCCTCGAAATCGGCGCATACCCCTGCAAAGATGCCGCGCAAGTCGCCGATGATGTCTTTGGTGAAGACGCCGCGGCGATATTTGGTTACAAAGACCAAGTGAACGTGGATGTTAAAGACACAGTGTCTGCCATGCCGTATATCGCTATTTTTCATCATAGGCCAACTATAATTGCGGTCATGAAGCGCCTGCAAGCCTACATGTTCGAACTCCGGCCTGATGGCGCACAGCTTCGCGATATGCGTCGCTTTGCCGGGGCTTGCCGTTTTGTGTTCAACAAAGCCTTGGCGTGGCAAAAGGACCGCTACGCCGCCGACAATACGGCCCGATTCAGCTACGTCGTGCTGGCCAATTTCCTGCCCTTGTGGAAAAGGGAAAAGGAAACCGCATGGCTTAAAGACTCGCCAAGCCAGAGTCTTCAGCAAACGCTCAAAGACCTGGAGAAAGGCTACAAAAACTTCTTTGCCAGGCGTGCCGGATTCCCGCGCTTCAGGAAGAAGGGCCAATCGGAGCGTTTCCGTTATCCGCAGGGCTACAAACTCGATCAGGCCAATAGCCGGATCTTTCTGCCCAAGCTGGGCTGGATCCGCTACCGCAACAGCCGTGAGGTGCAGGGCGTTGTAAAGAACGTCACTGTATCGGGCAGGCACGGCAAGTGGTTCATGTCGATCCAGACTGAGCGCGAAGTCGACACCCCCGTCCACCCGTCGACCACCGCGGTCGGCATTGACATGGGCATTGCCCGCTTTGCCACGCTGAGCGACGCCAGCTATTACGCGCCGCTCAACAGTTTTAGGCGCTGCGAAAATGCCTTGGCCAAGGCTCAACGCGCCATGAGCCGCAAACAGAAGTTCAGCAGCAACTGGAAAAAGGCAAAAGCCAGGGTCCAGAAGATCCATGCCCGCATCGGCAACGCCCGGCGTGACTACCTGCACAAAGCCACGACCACGATCAGCCAAAACCACGCGATGGTGTGTATCGAGGATTTGCAGGTTCGGAATATGTCCAGGTCTGCGGCGGGCACCATCGAAGCACCAGGCAAAAACGTCAGGGCCAAGTCCGGTCTGAACAAATCGATTCTGGATCAGGGCTGGTACGAATTCCGCCGCCAGTTGGATTACAAGCTGGCATGGAATGGCGGGCAACTCATCGCTGTGCCGCCCCGGAACACCAGCCGGACATGCCCGCGCTGCGAGCATGTCTCGAACGACAACCGCAAGACGCAGGCTCAGTTTCTGTGCGTTGAATGCGGGTTGGAGGAAAACGCCGATCTGGTCGGCGCCATCAATGTATTAAGGGCGGGACACGCCCGGTTAGCCTGCGCAGATACTTCGCCAGCAGTTGAGGCGTCGGGCCAGGAACCCACCGAAGCGACTCAGGCAGCACGCGCTGCCGCAGCGCTGTAGGAATCCTCTCCCTTCAGGGAGGGGAGGACGTCAATTTCCTTGAAAACCCTTATGCTTGCACGAAACCAGCAGTGATACCCACAACCGCATCACAACAGAATGTCCAACATCATCGAAAAACCGCCGAGCTTCGGGGCCGCGCTCTTTTCCCCTCGCGCCGTGGCGCTGGTGGGCGCCTCGGGCAACCTGAAAAAGAACACTGCGCGGCCGATGCGCTTCATGCGCAAACACGGCTTCGAGGACACGATCTACCCGATCAACCCCGGACAGTCCGAAGTCGTGGGCGAAAAGGCCTATCCCGGCCTTGAAGCCCTGCCCGGCCCCATCGACCATGCGTTCATCATGGTGTCGAGCGACCAGGTGCTCGCGCTGCTGGAACCCTGCGCGAAAGCGGGCGCGCGCGTGGTCACGATCTATTCGGACGGATTCGGCGAAACCGGCCCCGAGGGCATGGAGCGCCAGCTTGAGCTCGTGCGGCGCGCCCGCGCGCTGGGACTGCGCATCGTCGGCCCCAACAGCATCGGCCTGGCCAATCTGGACCGCGGGCTGATCCTGTCGGTCAACGCGGCGTTCGAAGCCGAATCGCTGATCGCAGGAAGTGTCAGCCTGGTCTCGCAGAGCGGCTCGATGATGGGGTCGCTCCTGGCGCGCGCCGCGGCACGCGGGTTCGGCTTTTCAAAGTCGATTTCGGTCGGCAACGAGAGCGACGTCACGGTCGGCGAGATCGTCGAAGTCCTTGCAGACGATCCACAGACAAAAGTCATCCTGCTTTTTCTCGAAACGATCCGCGACGCGACAACCTTCGGCGCAGCGCTTGAACTCGCGCGCGCGCGCGGCAAACCGGTCATTGCCTATAAGGTCGGGCGATCCAAGCAAGGCGATGCGCTGGCGCAATCGCATACCGGCGCCATCGCCGGCAATGATGTCGCCGTCGAGGCCTTCCTGCGCGCCCATGGCGTGATGCGGGTGCACCACCTCGAAACACTTTTTGAGCTGATCCCGCTGGCAGAGCGTTACCTGGGCCATTGTCCCCCAGTCAGGGCGCCCGCACGCGTTGCCGTGATCACGACGACGGGCGGGGGCGCCGCGACCGTCGTGGACAACCTCGGATTGCACGGGATGGTGGCTGCCACGCCGCCGCCTGACTTCGTGGCGCTGATGGCCGCGCGGGGCACGCAAATTCGGGAAACTCCCATCATTGACCTGACCATGGCCGGTACCAGCGCCCAGTATCGCGACTTGCTCGAGCAACTGCTGCGCGCGCCCTGGTGCGACGCAGTGCTCAGCGTCGTGGGTTCTTCCGCCCAGTTCCAGCCCGATCTGGCGGTCAAACCCCTGATCGAGGCCGAGCTGCCCGCCGACAAGCCGCTGGCGGTATTTCTGGCGCCCGAGGCGACCGAATCGCTGCTGCTTCTGCAAAAAGCCGGGATCGCCGCGTTTCGCACGCCCGAGGGCTGCGCCGACGCGCTGGCCGTGTTCTTCGCCCCGCGCGGCAGCGCCCCCCGACCGGTCGAGCCTGTCGCGTGGCCAGAGGGCCTGCCCCGAGACGGGCTGCTGACCGAATATGAATCGGCACGGGCGTTCGCTGCCCTGGGTGTGCCGACCGCCCACGCCGAGCTGCTGGCGCCCGGGCAACTTGAACACAGCGTGCCCTACCCCGTCGTCGTCAAGATTTCGTCGCGCGACGTCCCCCACAAGACAGATGCCGGCGGCGTGCGGGTTGGGATCGCCGATGACACGGGTCTGGCGCAAGCGGCGCACGAGATCGTCGCGAGCGTGTCGGCGCATGCGCCGCAAGCACGCATTGAAGGTTTGCTGGTGCAGTCGATGGCATCACGTCTGCTGGAGTTGATGCTCGGGTATCGTGATGACCCACTGGTTGGACCAACCGTCATCCTCGGCGCGGGCGGCATTACTGCAGAAATTTCACCGGATTTTGCGATCCGGCTCGCCCCGGTCGCGCTTGACGAGGCCCACGCGATGATCGATGAGGTGCGCGCGACCCGACTGGTGCGTGGCTTTCGCGGGCTGCCGCAGGGCGATTGCGAAGCGCTGGCGCGCGCGATCGTTGCGTTCTCGGGTCTCGCCGCGATCCAGGGTGCGCATGTCGCCGAAGCGGAAATCAATCCGCTCTTTATCCAGCCCAACGGGGTGGTCGCGGTCGACGGGCTTGTGCGCCTGGACTGATCGATCGACCACATGAACAGGCACACGGCATCCCCATGAATCCCGGCGAAAGCGAACAGCCAGCGACCCCGGCGCCCGGACGGTTGAGCGGGAACGCGCGGCTGTTCGCCAGCTTGCTTGGGCTTGGCCAGATCTGCTCGTGGGGTTCGCTCTATTACTGCTTTCCGCTGATCGCCACTGCAATGGAGGCCGACCTCGGCTGGTCGAAATCCGAGCTGTATGGCGCACTGACGTTCGGGCTGATCCTGGCTGCCGCCCTGACCTACCCGGTGGGCATGGCGGTCGATCGGGGTCACGGGCGCATCCTGATGGCTGCCTCGTCCCTGATCGCGGCTGGCGGGCTCCTTGCCTGGTCGTTCGTTCAGAGCGTCACCGTGTTTTTCGCATTGACAGGGCTGCTTGGCGCACTGCAGGCAACCCTGCTCTACGAACCCGCATTTGCGATCATGGCGCGCCGCGTGGGCCCGCTCAGTGCACGCTCGGGCATTACCCTGATCACGCTGTGGGGCGGCTTCGCCAGCACCGTATTCATCCCGATCGAGCAAGTGCTGCTCGACCAGTGGGGCTGGCGCGCCTCGCTCCTGGTGCTCGCCGCCGTCAACGCGGCCTGGGCGCTCGGCTACTTGTGGCTGGTGCGCCCCGAACTCGATGTGATGCACGCATCAAGCGCGGGCGTGCGCGCGGCGCATGCAGCACGCGATCGCGAGGCGGTCCGGCAAGCCCTGCGCGGGCCGGTCTTCTGGTTGCTGCTGTGCGCAATGACCCTCTACGCAGTGGCCTTTTCGGCGTTCACCTTCCACATGTACCCGATGCTGCAGGAGCTGAAACTCGACCCCGTCGAAGTCGTGCAGTCGCTGGCCATCATTGGCCCGGCGCAAGTCGCGGGCCGCATCCTCATCACGATCTTTGCGTCGCGCGCACCGATGCGGGTGATCGGTTCGGTGGTGATCTCGGTCTTTCCGTTCGTGTTCTTTCTGCTCGCGCGGCCAACGCCCTCGTTTGGCCTGGTCGCAGTCCTCATTGCCGCGTACGGGCTGTCCAACGGAATATTCACCATCGTCCGGGGGCTTGTCGTGCCCGAAATGGTCAGCCGCCATGCCTATGGCGCGATTAACGGGCTGCTGATCCTGCCGATGGCGGTTGGCCGCGCGGTGGCGCCCGTCGCCGCCGCCTGGCTCTGGGCTATCCAGCAGTCCTATCACCTCGTGATCGTGGCGATTGCGTGGGCGTCCGTGCTGCTGGTCGTGATGTTCTGGCTCGCCAACTGGGTCAGTCAATCGAGACGCCTGCCTCCTTGACCACCCGTGCCCACTTGTCGGTTTCCGCGCGGATAAAAGCCTCGAATTCGGCCGATGACTCCGGTGTCGGCACGGATCCAAGGTCCAGGATGCGTGTGTTGACATCCGGCTGACGAATAATCGCGACGATCTCGCGGTTCAACTTGTCGATGACGGCCTGGGGCGTGCCGGCAGGCGCGAGCAAGCCGAACCACGACCACACTTCGTAACCGGGCACGCCCGATTCCTCGATGGTCGGCACATCGGGCAACTGTGCGTTGCGGGTCGAAGACGTAACGCCCAGCGCCTTGAGCCGGCCACCCTTGATGTGCTGGATCACCGAGGGCATGTTGTCAAACACCATTGAAATCTGGCCGCCCATGAGATCGGCGATCGCGGGGGTGCTGCCCTTGTAGGGGATGTGCGTGATCTGTACCCCGGTACGCAATTTGAACAACTCGCCCGAAAGGTGCAGAGTCGTGCCATTGCCGGACGAGCCAAAGGTCAGCTTGCCGGGGTTGGCCTTGCCGTAGGCGATGAGCTCCTGCACGGTGTTGTAGGGCGCATCCTTGTTGACCACCAGCACATTGGGCACCATGGCCACCCGGGTCAGCGGCGTGAAGTCCCGGATCGCGTCGAAGGGCATGCTTTTATACAGACTCGAATTGATCGCATGGGTGCCGATCGTCGCCATCACCAGGGTGTAGCCGTCGGGGGGCGCCTTCGCGACCAGGGCCGTGCCGATGTTGCCGCCTGCCCCCGGCCGGTTTTCCACCACGACGGTTTTGTCGAATTTTTCGCTGAGTTTCTGCGCTACTAACCGCGCGAGGATATCGGTCGTGCCGGCCGCCGTGAAGGGCACGATGATCGTGATTGCGCGGCTCGGATAGGCGTCGGGTGTTTGCGCGCGCACGCCCGGGGCGCTCGCCAGCGCGATCAGCGCCAGGCCAGCGAGGATGCGGGGGGCAAACACGCTTGCCTGTTTACCGGTGCGCGCCGCAAGCATGTCAAACAGTCTGATCAGCGTTTTCAAGGAATGCCTCCATCCAGCAATGACCGGGAACGCCCCGGCTGCGCGCGTGCAGGGCCCGGTCTCCCGAACCCGGCATCGCAGGGTCTCAGGGTCGGAATCCCGACTTGTGCACGCCAGCCTGGCGCAGCGGCGCGGCGAGGTTGGCGAACTCCACCAAAGCCTCGCGGGTCTGGGCAGGATCAATGATGTCCTCCACCACAAACGCCTCGGCGCTGCGAAACGGCGAAGTCAGTGCGCGCACCCGTGCCTCGATTTCGGCGTGCTTTGCCGCCGGATCCGGCGCGGACTCGATCTGCGCGCGGTAGGCGACCTCCAGCCCGCCCTCGATGGGAAGCGAACCCCACTGTGCCGAAGGCCATGCATAGCGAAAATTGTGCCGCCCCGGGTTCTGGTGCCCGCCCGCGGCCACGCCGAACGCGCGCCGCACGATCACCGAACACCAGGGAACCGTGGACTGTGCCACGGCCGTCAGCGCCCGCACCCCGGCGCGCATCACGCCATCGCGCTCCGCCTCGATCCCGATCTGGAAGCCCGCAATATCGACCATGTGAACGACAGGCAAATGAAACGTCTGGGCAAGATCGATCAGGCGCGTGAACTTTTCCGAAGTCATCCGATCCCACGCGCCACCGTAATGGTAGGGATTGCTTGCCACGATCGCCACCGGCCAGCCGTCGATGCGCGCCAGACCTGAGGCGATCGCCTTGCCCCAATGTCGACCGATCTCCATGAACGAACCGCGGTCGACCAGTGTCTCGACGATGGGGCGAACCTTGTAGACCTTGCGTGGGTCGCGCGGAATCGCCTCACGCAACCACTCCTGCGGTTGCGCGGCGTCTTGCGACTCCTGGCGCGGCGGCAGTTCGTGCACCGACGAGGGCAGATACGACAGGAACCGGCGCGCCGCGTCGAACGCCTGCGCCTCAGTTGCCGCCTCGTCATCGACCACGCCGTTGCGCGTGTGGATGTGGCTGCCACCCAGTTCATTCTTGGACAGCTTCTGGCCGATGCGCGCGACCACGGGCGGGCCGGCGACGAACAATTGCGACGTATCCCTGACCATGACCGAGTAGTGGCTCCCCGAAACACGCGCGGCACCCTGCCCCGCGACCGAACCCAGGGCGAGCGCCACGACCGGCACCTGTTGCAGGCTCTGCGCCGCAAAGCCCCAGATCTTCATCTTGGGCAGCAGCGTGTGCCCCAGCGTTTCAATATTCTTGACCGAGCCGCCGCCACCCGTTCCGTCGACCAGGCGCACCAGGGGGAGTCGAAGATCACACGCCATGACCTCGGCAAAAATCATCTTGTCGCCGACCGCGCCGTCATTGGCGCCGCCGCGCACGGTGAAGTCGTCGCCGACCACGACAACGGGCCGCTGCCCCACGCGGGCACGGCCGATGATCACGTTCGACGGAGTGACGCCGATCAGTTTGCCATCGGCATCGTACTGCCCGGTCCCCGCCAGCCCGCCCACTTCACGGAAGCTTTCCGGGTCCACCAGTTGATCGATGCGCTCGCGCACGGTCAGCTTGCCGCCCTCGTGCTGCCGGCGAACCTTCTCCTCGCCTCCCATCTTCAGCGCGAACGCCCTGCGTTGGGCGAGCTCCTCGAGTTCCGGCGTCCAGCTCATGTGATGCGCTCTCCTGGATTAGAAATGCGAAAGATAGCCGCCATCGACGGCGATAATTTCCCCGGTCACGTAGGACGCGGCGTCAGAAGCCAGGAAGGCCACCGCGCCGCCGATTTCGGCCGGCCGCCCCCAGCGGCCGAGGGACGTGCGTCGCCGCAAATGCTGCTCCGCCTCCGGATCCGCAACGACTGCGGCATTGGCCTCGGTGGCAAAGAACCCCGGTGCGACGCCGTTGACCGTGATGCCGTGGGCCCCAAGCTCCGCGGCCAGCGCCCGCGTGAGCGAGGCCAGACCGCCTTTGGCCGACGTATAGGCCGCGTCGCGCAAGTTGGAAATGGGGCCGGCGATGGAGGTGATGTTGATGATCCGTCCGCCCCCCCCCTGGTCGATCATGCGCCGCGCGGCCTCCCGGCACAACAGGAACGGGGCGACCAGATTGACATCCAGCACGCGGCGCACGTCGTCAAGCTCAAATTCGAAGATGCCCCGTCGATCGCGCATGCCGACATTGTTGACGAGGATGTCGATGCGTCCGTGCCGCCGATCGAGCTCCTTCATGGCCAGCAGGACCTGATCGGGATCCGAGACATCGAAGGGCAACTCGTCCACCATCCCGCCACGCTTGCGCACCACGTGCGCCGCGCTCGCGACGGTCTCAGGCGTGCGGCCGTTGACGATGACGCTTGCGCCCTGCGCGGCAAGCGCGCACGCGATCTCAAGGCCAAGCCCTCGGGCGCTGCCCGTGACCAGCGCCGTGCGGCCGTCCAGCGAAAACATGTTCAAGAAATCTCCTCACGACGGTGCCGTGTACCCGGCAATCCCGCCAGCTGAACGTGGGCGGCAACGCGCACGCAGCCGGCAATTGGGCCACGTTGCTGCCGCCGACGCCGGTTTCGCATATATTGTTGCCATGGCGCGGCGGGCCATCCTGCATCCCGCCCCAATGTTTTAACACTCATTTTCGACTCACGTGTCAGAAATCCCCGATCTCAGCGCGACCGCGCTTTCCGCCTCGATTCACCGCCGCGAAGTGTCTTGCACGGAGGTTCTCGATGCATTTTTGCATCAGATCGACCGGCTCAATCCCCGCGTCAATGCCATCGTGGCGATGGCCGATCACGATGCGCTGCACGCCCTCGCCGGCGAGCGCGATGCCCAACTGGCGCGCGGCGAAAGCCTCGGCCCGCTGCATGGGTTCCCGCAGGCGCCCAAGGATATCGCCCCGGTCGCGGGCATGGTGACGACCAACGGGTCGCCGATTTTTCGCGGGCAAGTCACCCAGACAGACTCGGCGAGCAATGGGCGCTTGCGCGCGGCGGGTGCGATCTTCGTTGGCCGCAGCAACTCGCCCGAATTCGGCCTGGGCGCGCACACCTACAACCCGGTCTATGGCATCACCCGAAACGCCTTCGACCCGACCCGCTCAGCCGGCGGCAGCAGCGGCGGCGCGGCGGTAGCGCTCGCGTTACGCCTGCTGCCCGTGGCCGACGGCTCGGACATGATGGGATCCCTGCGCACGCCCGCCGCATTCAACAACGTATTCGGCTTTCGCACCTCGCCCGGCTGCGTTCCGGCAGGGCCGGGCGACGAGGTGTTCTTCCAGAGCTTTAGCGTCGTCGGCCCGATGGCGCGAAGCGTCAGCGACCTCGCGATGCTGTTGTCGGTGCAGGCGGGGTTCGATTCACGTGTTCCACTGACCCGCAGGCAGGATAATCCGTCGGCCTTCGCCCAGCCGCTGGACGCGGATCTGCGGGGTACGCGAATCGGCTGGCTGGGAGATCTCGGCGGGCACCTGACCATGGAACCGGGGTTGCTCGAGCTTGATCGCCAGTCGCTGGCGCACTTCGAGGCGATCGGCTGTCGCGTAGGCGATGCATCTGCGCGCTTTGACCTGGCCAGGCTTTGGCAGGCGTGGATCGACCTGCGCAGTTTCACGGTTTCGGGCAACTACGCGGCGCTCTACCATGACCCCGCCCGCCGCGCGCTGCTCAAACCAGAGGCCGTTTGGGAAATCGAGCGCGGGCTCGCCCTCACCGGGCCGCAAGTATTCCAGGCCGCGCAGGTGCGCAGCGCCTGGTATCAGGAACTCGGCCGGCTCTTTGGTGAATTCGATTTTCTCGTGATGCCCACGACCCAGGTATTCCCTTTCAAGGCCGAACTGCACTGGCCGGGCCAGGTCGCAGATCGAACGATGGATACTTATCACCGCTGGATGGAATCGGTCGTCCCCGCGACCATGGGGGGGTTGCCGACACTGGGCGCGCCGGCCGGTTTCAGCGCGACCGGGTTGCCTGCCGGAATCCAGATCATCGGGCCGCCACAAGCCGACCTGGCGGTATTGCGGATCGGCCATGCCTACGACCTGGCAAGCGGCCACGCGCGGGTAAAGAGCCCGCTACTCTCGAACAATGCAACACAGCCCTGAAGGAACCAGACAAAATGAAAGACCTCGCCCGACGCAATAGCCTGAAAGCCGGCATGGCGACGATGGTGGTCGCCGCGGTGGCGGGCACGGCACGCCAGGCCACTGCGCACGAAACGCCCAATACGCCCTTCACCGTGCCGCAAACCACGATACCGATCCAGGGCAGTCAGGCTGTATTCCCGGTCCGGCGCATCTATTGCATCGGCCGCAACTATGCGGCGCACGCCCGCGAAATGGGCTCGGATCCCACGCGCGAGCCGCCTTTCTTCTTTCAGAAACCCACCGATGCCATCCAGTTCGTCTCCCCCGGCACCGTTGGGGACCACCCTTATCCGTCGCTGACGAAGAACTATCACTACGAGGTCGAACTGGTGGCCGCGCTCAAGTCGGGCGGCAAGAACATACCGATTGACCGTGCGCTGGATCACGTCTTCGGCTACGCGCTCGGGCTGGACATGACCCGCCGCGATTTGCAGCGCGCCATGGGTGACGAGAAAAAGCCCTGGGAAATCGGAAAATCGTTCGACCGCTCTGCGCCCATCGGGCCGATCATCCCTGCATCCGTGATTGGCAAGTTCAGCAACGAAAACATATCGCTTGCGGTCAACGGCGTGGTGAAACAAAAAGCGACGCTCGACCAGATCATCTGGTCGGTTGCCGAGCAAATTTCCAAACTGTCGGAAGCGAACGAGTTGTTCGCCGGGGACATCATTTACTCCGGCACTCCGGAAAACGTCGGACCGGTCGTTCGGGGCGATGTCATTCTGTGCAAACTGGACAGGCTGCCAGACCTTTCGATCCGGATCACATGATCCGCGCGGTTCTTGGGTCCGCGGCGCTCGTCGTCGCGCTGATCGCATTGCCGCAGGCGGCAGCGTTCGGGCAATCGTTCGACGAGGGGGCGGCACACTACCAGGCAGGTGAGTATCCTCAGGCGCTCGAAATTTTCCTGCAACTTGCCAGCCAGGGCGACGTCCGTGCCCAATACACTCTGGGCATGATGTACGACAGCGGCCAGGGGGTCGCGCCCGATGCCGCGCAAGCGATCCGCTGGTTTGGGCTGGCTGCGGCGCAGGGCAACGATGGCGCGCAATACAACCTTGGGATCATGGCCGAACAGGGTCGCGGCATGTCGCGAAATCCCGCGCAGGCCCTGCGTTGGTATCGTCTGGCCGCAGACCTTGGCCACCCTGGCGCGCAATACAACCTGGGGCTCCTCTATCAGCGCGGTGTCGGCACTGCGCGCGATGATCGCCTGGCGCTCCAATGGTTTGCCAGGGCGGCCGAACAGGGCGATAGCCAGGCGCAGCACAGCCTCGGGATCATGCTCGCACGCGGCCAGGGCGTCACGGCCGATCCGGTCCGGGGATTGATGTGGATCGATCTCGCAGCGGCGCTGGGAGAGACGCCCGCGATCCAGAGCGCAGAACAGTTTGCCGCAAAGATGCGGCCCGCCGACGTAGAGCGCGCCAGGATACTCGCGAGCGATTGCATGCGCCGGGAGTTCAAGTCGTGCGGCTAGCGGGCGATGCTATGCTTGGCAAGGCCCTGCCGCCAGGCGTCGTGCCCTGATTTCAACCATCGGAACTGGAAGCGTATGCAGTCCCAACACAAGATCGCCCTGGTCACCGGCGGCGCCCGGCGCCTTGGGCACGTCATCGCCCTGGACCTGGCCGCTGCGGGCTGGGATGTCGCGGTGCATTTCGGCAGTGCCGCCGAGGCCGCTGAGCGCACGGTCGCGCAAATCAGGCAAACGGGCCGCCGCTCGATTGCCTTGCAGGCAGACTTCTCCGACGAAGCCGCCGTCGACGCACTGATCGATCGCTGCGCCGCCGACCTGGGCGTCCCGGATTGCCTGGTCAACAACGCTTCCGTATTCGAGTACGACGTCTGCGCCGATTTCCGCTGGAGCAACCTGGAGCGCCACATGCGCGTCAACGCGGCGGCGCCGGTTTCGCTGGCTCGCAATCTCCATCGCATCCGACAGGAGCGCGGTTTATTCGACGGGATCCCCGGCGTGGTCATCAACCTGCTCGATCAAAAATTGTCCAACCCGAACCCGGATTTTCTTTCCTACACGCTGTCCAAGGCGGCATTGCAGCAAGCCACCGTGCTTCTCGCCCAGGCGATGGCCCCACACATGCGCGTGGTGGGTGTCGCGCCCGGCATTACGATGCCCTCTGGCAATCAGACTGAGCAGGAATTCCAGGCCACCCACAAGATGACCCCCCTGGGGAAATCGTCCTTGCCGGCTGACGTCAGCGCTGCGGTGGTCTACCTTGCTGGCGCACACGCGATTACCGGCACCACACTATTCGTCGATGGCGGGCAGCACCTTCAAAAACTGGAACGTGACGTCGTGTTCCTTACATCCGAACCGAATCGATGACGTCAATGTTGTCAATATCCATAGACGATCTCACGCAATGCAGACGCATGTTCCTGAAAAACTACGCGATCAGCATGAATATCGGGGTTCACGACTTCGAAAAGCGGGGCGAGCAGCGCGTGATCGTGAACATCGATGTGTACGTTGCGCTCCAGAACAGCACACCCACGCGTGACCAGATATCGGAAGTCGTCAATTACGATTTCATGCGCGACACGATCGCGCGCATCGTCTCTCGCGGCCACATCCAGTTGCTGGAAACCCTGTGCGACGAAATCGCCTGCGGGATGCTCGAGCACCCGCTGGTGCTTGCCACGCGGGTCGCCACCGAAAAGCCCGACGTTTACCCGGACTGTGATGGGGTCGGGGTCGAGGTTTTCCGGCGGAAGTAGCCGCCGCACTCCCCGCCCTGAATGACGGGGCATGCAGCGCCTCGGGTCAACCCAGAGCAGGTTACCTGATCAGCAGA